>JBIIJN010000012.1:0-48514 GCA_044233745.1 Crocinitomicaceae bacterium | reverse complement strand
AAACTTACCAAAGCCATGGCTTTACCGCTGAAAACATTTACACGAACTTGGTTACCGTTGGGAAGAGCCGTGGCACCCGAGGCAAATCCTGCTTTCAATCGAGCGGATAAGCGTGGAGCCACAGATTTACCTGTGATGTCGTGAGAGATGACAATTGTTTTGGCACCCACTTGAGCCGCGGCGTTCGCAATTAATCTGGTAATTTGCTGTGCATCGAAGGCCGTTATTGAGTTGTCTTGTAATACTTTGCTCGCACCATGTGTACCCAACTGAGCCAACACGTCATCACTTGTATTTCCAGCAGTGACAACAGTTACCGTTCCAATTTTAGAACCGTAGTAAACGGCTTCGAATTGACTTTTTGAAATTTTTCCTGAGAATGAATCAACATAAACTAATACCGACATACTTGTAATATTTTGAGTTAGATAACTTTTGCTTCCGTGTGCAACAATTCAACCAATTGATCCATTTCATCTGGTCCAAACATTTTGCATGCAGATTTTGCAGGTGGCAATTCGTAGGAAACAAATTGAGTCAATTCATCTGTTGAAGTAGGCTCTACCACGTTCAATGGCTTTGTGCGCGCGGCCATAATGCCTCTCATGTTCGGAATGCGTTGTTCGGCCATGCCTTTTGCGCAGCTCACAACCAATGGAAGTGCCGCTTCAACTTCTTCTAAGCCACCTGTAATTTCGCGGTCTAGAGAAACGGTATTGCCATTCATCTCCAAACGCGTAGCCAAGGAAACAAATGGTGCATCCATCAATTCTGCAATCATGCCACCCACTTGACTTCCGTTGTAATCGATGGTTTCTTTACCGGTTAATACCAGGTCATAACCATTGGACTTGGCGTATTCAGCAATTTGAGCGGCAACAAAATAGGCATCTCGAGCATCAGCATTTATTCTCACAGCATCATTTGCCCCGATGGCCAAAGCCTTACGGATGATGGGTTCGTCTGCTGCAGAACCCACCGTAATTGTGCTTACGTGAGCACCTTGTGTTTCTTGTAATTCAATAGCACGAACTAAAGCATACCATTCATCGTAGGGATTGACTATATATTGAACACCGTTTTCATCGAACTTGGTGTTTCCTTCTGTAAATGCAATTTTAGACGTAGTGTCTGGAGATTTGCTGATACAAACGAGTATTTTCATTGTGTGTTGGTTTCAAAATATGGAGTGCAAAAATAAGTATTTTATAAACACATATGATTGGGCTTTGTGCTAAAAACAAAAAAAAGCCCACAGAATTTCTGCAGGCTTTTATAGATAAATTTAGAAGTGGAGTTATTTCACCAAAGTCAACTCGTCAATTAAGTTTCGAGCACCAGCATATTTGTCCATAATCAAAAGAACAAATCGGATGTCCACATTGATGGTGCGTTGTAAATTCGGGTCAAAAATCACGTCACCCGCCATGGCTTCAATGTTGCCATCAAAAGCCAAACCAATCAATTCTCCTTTGCCGTTGATAACTGGCGAACCCGAATTTCCTCCCGTGATATCGTGGTCGGTCAGGAAATTCACAAACATATGACCATTTTTATCTACATAAGGACCGTAATTCTTGTTGTTGAAAATATCGATTACACCTTGTGATAAGTCGAATTCGGCATCACCTGCTTTGTGTTTGCGCACCATGTCAGCCAAGATTGTATAATAGTTGGCAGGCGCAGTGTTTCTTGCATCGCTTGGTAATGCGCGTACTTTACCGTAAGTGATTCTCATAGTAGAGTTGGCGTCTGGATAAAATTTACCTTTTCTGTTAGCCAAACGCATACCTTCAACCATCAATCGGAAAGCATGTTCGTATTTTTCTTTTTTATCCAAAACATCTTGTGTAGCACTACCGTTATAATGATTCAACAAGTTTTCAGACAATTTCATGATTGGGTCGTTTTCCAAAATTTCCAAACTTGGTGAATTTACAAATTTGATTAATGATGCACGAGATTCAAACACACTTTTATTGAACGTATTGTTGATGAACGCGTTGAAATCATTACCATGAAGTTTACCGGCTTCTTCAACCATTGAGGCCAGAGGATAACCTATTGATTTAGTGGCATACAACTTGAGCATTTCTGCAAAAATGTCGCGTTCCAAATTCATGTTCAAGTCTGCATAGAATTCGTCAATTTGTTCAATCAAAGCAGCTTTTTCTGCTTCTTGATTGGATGACTTGGCGTATTTTTCAATGCTGCGACCCAAACGGAAACGTATCGGCGCAAATGCAGAACCTCTGAATATCAGCATCAAATAATTGTCGTGACGCGCCTTTTCATTGGTTACTTGATAATAAGCATTGATATCCGCAATCACATTTCCAAAACGGGATTTGTTTTTCTTTTTGTTGGCCCAAATATTGAAGGTTGTTTCTTGCGCTGTTTTTCTTTCAACCGTTTTATGTTGTGTCAACGCGTCAATCATACCTTGTCTGTTTTTCCAATAGTTGGCTATTCCAGAGTATTTTGAAGCATAGTCCAAACGCGTTTTTTCGTCATCGTTCATGTATTTTTTCAAAACATCCATGGCCAATTTTGAAGCTTCAACCCATGCAGGGTAGGCGTATTTTACGTTTTGTTCAACGCCTTGAGCAGGCATCCAACGGTTTGTGCGCCCCGGGTAACCCATAATCATGGAGAATTCGCCCGGTTGATATCCTTTGATGTTGATTGGTAAATGGTGTCTTGGTGTAAGCGGAACATTGTCTTTGGAATAAGCCGCAGGTTTTCCATTTTTGTCTGAATATACGCGGAAAAGCGAGAAGTCGCCCGTATGTCTTGGCCATTCCCAGTTGTCAGTATCGCCACCAAATTTACCCACACTTTCAGTTGGGGTACCTACCAAACGCACATCTGGAAAGTCTTCATACACAAAATAGTAGAACTCATTGCCTTCATAGAAAGAACGAACATGTACTGTATATGCACCATCCTTGCTTAGTTCTTTTTGGATTCTTTGCATTTCTGCGCTTTGTGCTGCATTGCGTTCTTGCATGGTCATTTTGTCGTTCACAACGCTTTTCATACGTTTGGTAACATCGCCCATTTGCACCAAAAATCTTACAAATAAATCCTTGGGTTTCAATTCTTCCTCAAAAGACTTGGCCCAAAAACCATCGCGCAAATAGTTGTGTTCAGGCGACGATAATTCAGCAATGGAACCGTAACCACAGTGGTGATTGGTTAAAATCAAGCCCTTGTTGGAAATTACTTCACCCGTACAATAGCCACCAAAGTGAACAATCGCATCTTTTAATGATGAATTGTTGATGTCATAAATTTCTTGGGCTGTAAGTTGCAAGCCCATTTTTTTCATGTCCTTATAATTTCTTTTCAACATGAATGGTAACCACATACCTTCATCAGCTCTAGAATAAAGTGCTGTGAAACTCAGGACACCTACTAATAATAACGATTTAATCTTCATTTCTATTTGTTTTTATGATGGATGAATTAATGACCTTGAGCTGATAAAAAACGTTCAGCATCAAGGGCAGCCATACAGCCTGTTCCTGCGGCAGTTATGGCTTGTCGGTAATTTTTATCTGCTGCGTCACCTGCTACGAAAACACCAGATACATTGGTTTTTGTGGTTCCCAATTCGGCATATTTGATGTAGCCAGTTTCGTCTAGGTCAATGAAATCTTTGAATATAGCCGTGTTGGGTTGATGTCCGATGGCTACGAAAAATCCTGTGGCAGGAATTGTTTTTTCTTCTCCCGTTTGGTTATTTTTTGCCAAAACACCAGTCACCAGGTCATCGCCTAGAACTTCAACGGTATCGGTGTTGTATAATATTTCAATGTTTGGCGTGTTTTTGACACGGTCTTCCATGATTTTTGAAGCACGGAAGGCATCTCTGCGTACCAACATGGTTACTTTTGTACAAAGTTTGGAAAGGTAATGTGCTTCTTCGCAAGCCGAATCTCCAGCGCCAACAATCACAACTTCATGACCGCGATAGAAAAATCCATCACATACCGCACATGCAGAAACACCACCCCCATTTTTCAAAAATTTCTGTTCCGATTCTAAGCCCAAATATTTAGCCGATGCTCCTGTTGCAATAATTATGGTTTCTGCATGAATTTCTAAGCCATTATCCGCCCATGCCTTGAACGGACGCACGGAAAAATCTACTTTATCAATAAATCCTGGACGAACAATAGTTTCAAAACGCTCTGCTTGCGCACGAAGCTGCATCATCATTTCTGGTCCTGTCACGCCATCAGGATAGCCTGGGAAATTTTCAACTTCATTGGTCGTTGTTAGCTGTCCGCCTGGTTGAAGTCCCTCATAAAGCACAGGCGACATGCTGGCACGGGCTGCATATATGGCTGCCGTGTAACCTGCCGGACCTGAGCCGATAATTAAACATGGTGTTGTTTCTACTTGGTTCATTTGTACATGATTTTTGAAGAGGGCAAAAATAACAATCTACATCGAATTATGAGGTAACTTTTAGTACTAATGGAAAATAATCTGAATCAATGGTGCATTATCAATAAAAGAGCAGTACTTTTGCAGCTGCTTTTTTTGAAGAACAATGATCGACACGGAACTTTTTACAGCCAAAAAACTTTATGATTTTCAAACAAAAGCGGTGCAAGTCATTTTGGATGCTCTCAAGGAAAATGGTTCACAATTCAATTTGGTTTATCAACTCCCAACAGGCGGTGGAAAAACAGTAATTTTCTCTGAAATTACACGGCGCTACATTGAGGAAATGAATAAAAAGGTGTTGATTCTAACGCATCGCATCGAACTTTCTGTGCAAACCAGCAAGCAACTCACAGCAATCAATGTGAGCAACAAAATCATCAGCAGCGAGGTCAAAAAACTGGATGACCAAGAAGATTATTCTTGCTTCATTGCGATGGTGGAAACCTTGAATAACCGTTTGCAACAAGATGATGATTTCATTAAAGATGTTGGTTTGGTGATTGTTGATGAAGCGCACAACAACAGTTTCAGAAAGATATTTCAATATTATGAAAATGCCAATATTCTTGGGGTTACGGCAACTCCGCTAAGTTCGAATAGAGCCTTACCCTTAAATGACAATTACGATAAGCTGATTGTTGGTGAAAGTATTTCGTCTTTAATTGGTAACGGTTATTTAGCTGATGCTCATACATATACCTACGATGTAAACCTTCATGGTTTGAAAATTGGCACCCATGGAGATTTTACTGTGAGCAGTTCCGAATTGGTTTATGGCAATCATTTTATGCAAGAAAAATTGCTTTTCGCGTATGAAGAACTGGCCGTCGGAGAAAAAACCTTGATTTTTAATAGCGGTATTGAGACATCTATCCGTGTTTTGGAAACCTTCAAAAAGAGAAATTATCCAATCAAACATTTGGATTCTACTTTTGCTGATAAGGACAGGAAAGAAATAATTCAGTGGTTTAAAGATACACCTGACGCCATTTTAACATCTGTTGGAATATTAACTACTGGTTTTGATGAACCCACCGTGCAAACAGTAATTTTAAATCGTGCTACGCGATCTTTGACTTTGTATCACCAAATGATTGGACGTGGTTCGAGACGATTGCCCAACAAGGAGACTTTCAAATTGATTGATTTAGGAAACAATGTGCGACGTTTTGGATATTGGCAAGATTTCATCAATTGGCAGGATGCATTCCGCTTTCCTGATCGCTTTTTGGAATCGCGTTTATCTGCAGACGACGATTTGCAATTTGAAGTGGAATTTGAATTTCCCCATTATTTGCAAGGCCGAATTGACGATACAAAACTGAACAATTTCTCGATTAAAGAAAAGTACTATGAGCTTTTGGATCAAGGAGATAAAGGCAAAATGGCGGTTGATTTATCTGTAGAGAATCATGCGGAAGCCATCAGGGAAAAAAGTGAAGATTTCTATGACGCTGTGGAATTGATTAATTTGTTGCAAGATCACATCGAATACCGCTTGAAACAATACACCAAGTGCATTGCCAAGAGTACGCCGAATTATTTCAAATACCTCATGGAAACTTACAACCGCCAATTGCGTCAGACTTTGCGCGGGATGTTTGATGAATGATTCATCTCTTTGGGTGAAATGCGAACGCAATAAATTTCCTAAATTCGCCAAAAAATGTATCATATGAACAAAATGCTACTTGTTTTTGCTACAGTGTTGTCCACTTTTAGCATCACATTTTCTCAATTTTCTTTGGAGTTACCAGAATATGCTATTGAAGGAGTTGCCACGCACGTGCCTATTACCTTCGAAGGTGAGCCTCAAAATAGCATTCAAATTGGTGCCCTGAAATACGCGGTAAAAGATAACGATGGTAGTCATTTTGTTGATATTTATTTTGTGCGAAACAAAACGAAACAGTTTGATGCCTACGGTGCAGCACCAGCAGTGATTCCATCTTGGTGGGCTGTAGTACCGCCGTTAGTTGCTATTATAATGGCCTTACTGATAAAAGAAGTATTGGTGGCTTTATTGATGGGTATTTTTATAGGCGCGGCTACCTTAGGCTTCTATACAGGTGGATTTAGCGGCATTTTCTCTGGTTTCTTGGCCGTTTTAGACCATTACATACTGTCGGCTTTGAATGACCCTGATCATTTATCTGTGGTTTTGTTTTCCTTGCTCATTGGCTCTATTGTGGCCATAATTTCAAAGAATGGCGGCATGAAAGGTATAGTGAATCGCATTGTGAAATACGCACAAACCCGCCGCTCAGGAATGATGACGACCTATTTTTTGGGAATAGCCATATTCTTTGATGATTATGCCAATTCTTTGGTAGTTGGCAATACCATGCGTCCCGTTACTGATAAACTAAAAATTTCTCGCGAAAAACTGGCCTATATTGTTGATTCTACAGCAGCTCCGGTTTCGGCCATTGCTTTTGTAACAACTTGGATTGGTGCTGAGTTGGGCTACATTTCTTCGGCGATGGATAAAATCAATGCCAATGGAGTAGTGGTGTCTGAGGGTGTATATTCCATTTTTGTGAATTCACTGGCGTATTCGTTTTATCCTATTCTGACTTTGGTGTTTATGTTCCTGCTTATCCGCTCTCAGCGCGACTATGGGCCTATGCTCAAAGCAGAAAATAATGCACTCAGAGGTGACACTAAGGCTTTTGGTTCATCAACGGAGGATTTGAATTATGATGAATTTGAACCTGTAACCACGACCAAAGTAAGGGCTTTTAATGCGTTGATTCCTGTTATGATTATAGTATTAGGTACCTTGGTTGGTTTGGTTTATACGGGTGTTTCATCGTGGCGCAATGAATTTGCTGCGCTGGGATTGGCATCTGATATATCGTTTTTCGATGGTTTGGCGAAAGCTGACCCAGGTTCTGTGACAGGTATTCAGAAAGTTGGAGCCATTATCGGTGCCGCCAATTCCTACAGTGCTTTATTATGGGCATCTATGGCTGCGCTTTTTGTTGCTGTGCTGCTCACAGTTAGTCAACGCATCATGAGCCTAAAAGACACCATGGAAACAGTGGTTCAGGGTATCAAAACCATGATGTCTGCCGTTTTAATTTTGGTTTTGGCTTGGTCACTAGCCGAGGTTACCCGCGACTTGAATACAGCCGATGTTATCAAAAACGCTTTTGGTACAGAGTTCAGCGTATGGCTTATTCCTGCCATTACTTTTCTAATCTCTAGTTTAATTGCTTTCTCTACCGGTTCCTCTTGGTCAACCATGGCCATCGTTTATCCCATTATGATTCCAACGGCCTTTGCGATTGCACAAGCAGGAGAAGGCATTGATGCCATGGCGATACTATACAATACTGTAGCGAGTGTATTGGCAGGTGCTGTTTTGGGCGACCACTGTTCACCAATATCGGATACCACTATTTTATCAAGTTTGGCATCAGCATGCGACCACGTGCAGCATGTGAAAACTCAGATGCCATATGCCTTAACCGTCGGAGGGGTTTCCTTATTTGTTGGTATAATCCCAACATCTTTAGGTCTTTCTCCTTTGATTGCTTTTCCTTTGTCGGTTTTCGTTTTGTGGGCGGTCATTCGATTTTTTGGGAGAAAGGCGATAGGGTAGGCCCCAATTTCGACAAAGCCTTAGGGATGTAAAGTTAAGTTCTTATTCCTTCATCACAGTGGATTCTAGGTGTGTCGAAAGAAGTCTAGGAAATCAAATGCGAGTATATAAATTTGCTTACCATGCAAGTGGTGTGTTTGATACAAGATGCTTAATATCCAAGGGTTTTGAACTTAGTAATTATCTTTACACCCCTACAGAAATCAAGAATAACCAACAGATTAATTTATTAACGTCCAAAAACTTCCCCAAAAAAAAACCACCTCCTTGCGAAGATGGTTTTTCAATTTTTCAACTGTATAGTCTATTTCACAGCAAGCTTTTTGCTCACAACACCTACTGACGTCTCAAGCACAATCATGTACATGCCTGCGGGGTAGTTTTCTACATCAATGAAGTATTTTCTATCTCCGCCAACAAATTCACCTTCAAAAATAGTAGCGATTTCTTGACCCATCGCGTTCACCAAGTACATTCTACCCTGAAAAGGACGTTCAAAATTGGTAGAAATACAAGTCAATCCTGCTGATGGATTTGGGAAAATCTTAGTGAATTCAAGCTGCTCCATAGATTCAATGCTTGCGCTACCAAAAACTTTGAAGTGGAAGTATCCTTCTGGAGCTGGCATCGGTCTTACTTGTGTTTTACCACTGTTGGCCTCTGCATGAATGTAGTAGTAAACTGTAGTTCCAGTTGGTTGAGCTGGAATTTGGGCCGACCAATTGTAAATACCTAAGGAACTGTTGTAAGCCATTGTAACAGAAGTGTATGCGCCTGCCAATGAGGTTTTGTAGTATAAGGTTGCATTTTCAATTCCGCTTTTATGACGAATAGTCGCATTGATTTGGTATGGATTAAAAACCTCCTCAGTATCTGGATGATTTTGATGCGCAATCCAAAGTGGGTCTGCAGTTGCTACATCTTTGGTGATGCAGTGCAAGGCGCCTCCTTGACCAATCAAATTGTTTCCAGAATTATCAACATCAATTCCCACAACGTTATAACCGGGCATAGCTTCTTCTAATATTCGGATACCTGTTGTATCATATTGTTCTCTGTAAATGGGAACGATGAAGGTTTTGTTTACAAAAATACCGTTGGCAAACGTTCGGTATGAACCATTGCCAAATGGACCTCCAGGATATGCACCGCTAGTACTTGGTATCATCGGAATACGAACGACTTTATAAGGTGTGCCAAATGGAGTCATGAAATTATCCAATACATACTGTAAGTTCAATTCAATTTGAGGGCCATCTGAAACCCCGTCAGGAAATTCACCCACCAAAAGCGTTTCTTCGTTGAGCAACTTCATATGCATGTCGATGTGATGGATGTCATCATAGGGTAAATTTGTCATTTTGATGTAACGGTTTAATCCCATATACATCATCATCATTTCATCAACCTGTGCCTCCGTTTTTGGAGATAAACTAAAGCCTGTACCGTCATTTTCATCAAGCACTAAATTTGATGCGAATGCAGTCCCAAAGCCATCTGCCATAAAATTGCCACCCGTGTTCACCAAGTCATAAGGCAAAGCAGTCATAGAATAAACATCAATATTCATTTGGCTCCCAGCTGCAGCTGGCACATTGTTATCATTTGGTCTATTTCTGTTATAGCGCCAATCTATAAAAGCCAATGAATCTACTCCTGCCAAGTAAACTGAGTTTGGACCATAATCGCGCACCCAAATAGAGTTAAATGGAGCATGAACAAACTTCACGTTTGTTAAATTGCCGCCATTGCTAAGGATGTTGTTTTTAACTCCAGTAGAGTCTTGTGTAACAATCCATACTTCACATTCTTGCTGAATGGCGCTCACCAATTGTCTGTGAATCGAAGGGAAAGAAGTCCAGGTGATTATAACTGCTTGCAATTCTTCCCATTGACCAGGCGTGCGCACTTCTGTTCCGGCTGGAGCATTTGTTGTGAAAGCTCGTTCTCCATTTGCACTGGGTTCAATATTGCCATTCTGTATGGCTTGAAGCTCTTCAGGGGTTGACCAAATGGGCAAACCTGTTTCTTCTTGTGCCCACAAATTGGTCATCACCAAACTGAATAGGGCAAAGGATAATAAATAGATTTTTTTCATTTTGAGTTTGTTTTAGCGTGCCGAAATTAGTAAAAAATGTCATTATGTCCAAATTCACACAAATAAAAAAGCCCTCGATGTTGCATCAAAGGGCTCTCTATAAAAACGGAATAAACTTATTTCAATGTAAAGCTGTCTGAGCCAATTTGACTACCATCACAGAACAGTTTAACAACATAGGATCCTTTGCTCAATGCATCTTGGGTAACGTCATAATAAATACATACGTCTATACTTTGATTGGCATAATCAATTTCTTTGCGCTCTGTAAAAATGGTATTAACGCCATTGATAGATACTACATTACCAGACGACGACGAAATAACCTTGCCATCGGGACCAATCACCTGAAGATAGATGTATTTCTTTCCGGCTTTGGCCAATGTGTTTTCAGATAATGTGAAGCATGAACGAATTTTATCCACCTTACCCGCTCGGTTATTCTCTTTCAAACCACCTCCAATGGATTTATAAGCTAAGGTTACAGTAGTAACAGCATATGCACTTAACTTAGATCCTGTTTGCACTTGGTTTTCTAAGTTGTTGGCACGTTCCGCGAGCTCATTTCTTTCAGAAGTCACGTTGTCTAAACGATTTGATGTCGTTGAAAGATCATTTCTTAGTCCAGTATTCACAGTGAAAAGTGAATCAATCTGCCGCACATAATCTTTCATAATGCCACGTAAAGTTTCTGTCTCCTTACGCAATGTATAAATTTCTCTGGCACTGCGTTTTTTTTGTGAGTCGAGATCAGCGATGAGTTCATTGATTTTTGCTTTTTGCATTTCTATTGAATCGCGGTTGCTGTCGTTTTTCAGCAGCGCCTCATCATACATGCGCAACATCTGACGTAGTTCTTGGCGCATATCGCCTTTTTCAATGTCTATATAACCAACCAACATTTGCTCCATGCCCTCTATGTCGTCTAGTGCCAACTGATAATCACTCTGACAAGCTGCAATTTTTTTGTTCTTATTTACAATCAAAAAGCCTAATACAGCACTCAGAACCAGTAACAATAAGATGATAATAATATACAGACCATCTCTTTTTTTCGGTTGTTCAGTTTTTTCCATGGTAACAGTTTTTATTTGTGATTCAAAGGTATTTCTTTTAAACGCAGCAAAGAACGATCCTAAAATTATTTTTCGAAAATCGTGGTGTTGATAAATAAAGAGTGGGCTTAATGCTTGCCGAGCATACCTTTAATTTCTCTCATGAAATCCGCGGCATAAACAAAATCATTGATTTCTTGATTTTCAGTTTTCAGTATTTCCTCTTTTGTGCCTTCCCACCATTTTTGTCCTTTATGAATAAAAACAATATGGTCTCCAATTTCAATTACACTGTTCATATCGTGCGTAATCACAATAGTTGTCATCTGATATTCGTAAGTGATTTCTTTGATCAAGTTATCAATTACAATGGCTGTTTTTGGGTCTAAGCCAGAGTTGGGTTCATCGCAGAACAGGTATTTAGGATTCATGGCAATGGCCCTCGCAATACCAATTCTTTTTTGCATACCACCACTGCATTCAGCGGGCAAAAGATTATTTTTATTCGTTAAATTGACCCGTTCTAGACAGAAATTGGCGCGTTCCCGCATTTCATCTTTGCTCATTTCGGTAAACATCGAAAGGGGAAACATTACGTTTTGTTCAACGGTCAAAGAATCAAAAAGCGCCGAACCTTGAAAAAGCATGCCAATTTCTTTCCGTATATCTTTTCTATGGTTGCGATCCATTTCGGTGAAATTGCGCCCGTCGTATAAAATTTGACCCGAATCAACTTCATGCAGCCCTACAATGCACTTCGCGGTAACAGATTTCCCAGAACCACTAGCCCCAATTATTAAGTTTACCTTGCCAGCAGAAAATTTGGCATTGATGTCTTTCAAAACATGCGCATCACCAAAATGCTTATTTACACCAACTACTTCAATCATAATCTACAAAAGAATGAGGTTGGTTAATATGAAATTGGCAACGAGAATGGCAATACTACTGAAAACTACTGCTTGTGTACTTGATTTTCCAACATCCAATGCGCCTCCTTTGGTGTAATAACCGTAAAATGATGCAATCGACGTAATTAGAAAGGCAAAAACCACAGCTTTGATAAGCGCGTAATTGATATCGCCCGGCATAAACCAATAACGCAATCCTTTGATATAATCCTCTTGTGTAACCAAGCCTGATTGTACACCCGCCAAAAGTCCACCAATCAAACTGGTTGCCATTGAAATGATTATGACAAAAGGAAAGGTAAGCACACCAGCCAAAATCTTTGGTAAAACCAAGTATCCCAATGAGTTGACACCCATAATCTCTAGCGCATCAATTTGCTCAGTTACGCGCATGGTGCCTACTTCAGAAGCAATATTAGAGCCGATTTTTCCTGCAAGAATGAGTGAAATTACCGTAGGCGAAAATTCCAAAATGGTTGTTTGTCGCGTAATGTAGCCTATTGTTTCTATCGGCAATAAGGGGCTCGACATATTGGCTGCTGTCTGCAAGGTCATTACTGCTCCCATGAATCCCGATAGCAGTGCCACTAAAGGAATTGAACTCAAACCGATGATTTCAATTTCATTGAATACACGATTCTTATAAATCTTGAAACGCTCGGGTCGAGAAAACACGTAGCGCAACATGATAAAATATTTGCCTATATTGGTAATTACTTTCATTGGAGCGCTAAATTAATGCTTTGGTTTTGATTTGGCGTTGTCAGTTAAAAAAATGCTTCACATTTTTGTGTTGGTAAAAAAAAACAAGGTCATTTATTCAACTTTTTATTGAATTAAATTTGCCACGGAAAGATAAAAATGAACAAACGCGAGATTTTCACACAACAATTGACGAAATACCTGCCCGAACAAGGCTTGAATCATGTTGTGGATTTAATTTTTGAACACAAGGTTCGTTTTAAAATTAGCCAAGCGCGCAAGACAAAATTCGGTGATTACCGCTACAATCCGCAGGATGATTCGGAGCAAATCAGTGTAAATGGCAATTTGAATCCCTACAGTTTTTATTTTACAACGATTCACGAGTTTGCGCACCTGATTGCTTTTAAAACATACGGTCGCCGAATTGCACCGCATGGCGAGGAATGGAAACATACTTTTGCGTTGTTGTTGATGAAAGGTGAAGTGCTGCATTGGTTCCCTATTGATATTCGCCCAAGAATTAAGGCTTATATGAATAATCCCAAGGCTTCCACCGCTTCCGACCATGATTTATTTATTGCGCTTAGAAAGTATGATCAAAATCACAGTTCAATCAATAAGCCCTTATATTTGCACGAGCTAAATCGGGGGCAAATTTTTGTGCTAAATCAACGGAAATTTGTTTTGGGAGAAAAACGCAGAACGCGGTACCTCTGCAAAGAGTACCATTCGGGTAGAGAATTTTTGGTCTCTGGTTTGGCAGAAGTTGCAATAACAGAATAACTATGGAAAATACGTATGTCGTAATTATGGCAGGTGGGGTTGGAAGCCGATTTTGGCCTTACAGCACCGCGCAGAAGCCGAAACAATTTTTAGATATCCTAGGTCTAGGTAAGTCTTTGATTCGCACAACTTTTGAACGTTTTTCTTCGCATGTGGCACACGACAGGATATTTGTTTTGACCAATGCCAATTATGCCGACTTGGTGCAAGAGGAATTGCCTGAGCTTGAAATGAATCAAATTTTGCTCGAACCTATGATGAAAAATACAGCGCCATGTGTGTTGTATGCGGCTTTGAAAATCCATGAAATTGATCCTCAAGCCAAATTGGTGGTCGTACCGTCTGACCAGTTGATTTTGCAGCAAGATTTGTTTATCCAGACGGTTGAAACGGCTTTGGAAGAAGCCGAGCAAGATGTTTTGGTCACCATTGGCATTCAACCCTCACGTCCAGATACAGGCTATGGCTACATTCAATTTGATAAAAATGAAAACCAAGCTCAGGTGAAATCGGTGATTCAATTTCGTGAAAAACCCAACTTGGCGCTGGCTGAAGAATTTTTGGCGAGTGGCAATTTTGTTTGGAACGCGGGCATTTTTGTTTGGAGCACTGCGGTATTAATTCAGGCTTTTAAACGCTACAAGCCAGAACTTTACGATGTTTTTGCCGAACAATTGAACCAATATGGCTCGGCTACTGAGCAGCAATATATCAATCGTTGTTTCGAACAGTGCGAATCGATTTCTATTGATTATGCCATCTTGGAACCTTCAAAAAATGTAAAGGTGGTTTTGGCTACGTTTGATTGGTCGGACTTGGGTACTTGGGGTTCTGTTTATACCCACGTCGAAAAAGACAGCAATCAAAATGGTAAGATAGGTTCCATTTTTACAGAAAACAGCGCCAATTGCATGCTGCGTATTTCTCCTGAAAAACAAGCCATTGTAGTTGGACTAAACGATTATGTGGTTATAGAGGCCAATGATAAATTGCTCATCGCACCCTTAAAAGAAGAGCAAAAAATAAAGGAATGGGTAGCTGAACTTTCAAAACAATAATGATGGATTTTTTCTTCAATACACCGCCTGAGTTGAATTCTGACGAAACCAACGAGCCTTTTCAACATTGTCTAATTTGCAACGAAGACCTGCTGCATTCAGGTGTTCCATACAGCGTGGAAAAAGCCAAAAAGGTGCTCGAAAGCGGCGATGAGGTTACGCTTTACGAAATGGCTGTATGTATGCCTTGTGCCGAGCAAATGAACAAACGCGTTTCTGCACATTCCAGAAAAGTCATGGAGGACTTTTTTGAGGAAATAGGCTTAATGGAATTGCGCCGAAATATGCCCAGCTCTGATGAGCCAGACGCATGGAAAACGCGGTGTATGCTCTCCGGAAAGGCGAAGTCTGAAATTCAAGAATACAATATTGTAGCCCAAATGGTGAATGGCAGAACGATGTTCGGCATGCCACCTATGATTATCGACCTAAGTATTATGGAGCCCTTGCAAGAAAAACTTTCTCCAGAAACCAAACAGGAATTCGATAATTTTCGCGATCAATTTTTAACGCCTAGCGATCCCGAATTGCGTGCACTTTTAGCAGAGACAAGTTTTGTGTTTTTCTAAATCATGCTTCAGATTATATATCAAGATACTTGGTGTATAGCCATCAACAAACCCCATGGATTGCTGGTTCACCGCAGTTCCATTGCGCGGGATGCGGATGAATTTGCTGTACAGCTTTTGCGTGACCAAGTGGGGTTTCCCGTTTTTCCGGTGCATCGCTTGGATAGAAAAACTTCAGGTGTTTTACTCTTTGCAACCCAAGCTGAATATGTTTCTGAATTTCAATCTTCCATGCAAAGTGATATCGCGCAAAAACGCTATTTGGCTCTTGTTCGCGGATTTTTTCAAGATGAAATAGCGCTGGATTATCCGCTGACTCGCGACGACGGAAAAGTGCAAGAAGCTCAAACAAATTTCAATAAAATTGAACATTTCGAATTGCCAGTTCCTTTCGGAGGATTTCCTACTTCGCGTTATTCACTCATTGAAGCCCAGCCGCTTACAGGTAGAATGCACCAAATTAGAAAACATTTGAATCATTTGCGACATCCCATCATTGGTGATAGACCTCACGGCTGCAACAAACAAAATAAATTGTTTTTAGAGCAATGGAATATGACCACCATGCTGCTTCACGCCAGACGTTTAGATCTGAAACATCCATTTTTAAATACACCATTGAGCTTAGAAGCTGAAATGTCAGATGTTTTTAGTGGCGTTTTAGAAATGATGCGCAATAATTGCATCAAAAACGCATCATTCTAGGCGCTTATAATTGATCTTAAGAAACATCAATTGAGCTTCCCAATCTGCGCAAAGTTCCACTTTCATTGTTACTTCTAGCGCACAATGCAAATCGAGTACTTGATGCGTAATGTCCATTTGTTGCATTTTGATTTCTTTCATCAACACTGGCAATTGCTCGTAGGTACAAGAAACTTGGTAGCGCGCAAGAATTTCTTTCTCAACTATTTCTGCATCTTCTAATGCTAGTTTTGCAGCAGTGCGATAGGCCTGAATCAATCCACCAACACCCAATTTCGTTCCGCCATAATAGCGCACTACGGCAACGAGAACTTGTGTCACACCAAAAGCTGTGATTTGTCCAAGAATGGGCTGACCTGCGGAGTTGCTTGGCTCTCCATCATCAGAAGCACGGTAATGTTGGCCTTCATAACCCAATTTGAAAGCAAAACAAACGTGACACGCTCCGGGGTGTTCTTTTCTCCAAGCATCGACCAACCTTTTTACCTCATTTTCGTCTTTACAAGGCACTGCAAAGCTCAAAAATTTTGAGCCTTTTTCTTTGTAAAGGCCTTGTCCGAATTTGGCGATAGTGCTATAGGGCATGAGTTGAAAAAAAAACTAATTTTACGGGATGACAAAGTTAACACAATTCGCAATGTTTAGCCTTTTGCTGCTGCTCTTGGCTTGCAAGAAAGAAGATGAGCAACCCCAAGGCAATTGCTCCGATGGATTTTTGAATAACGGTGAGTTCGGTGTGGATTGTGGTGGACCATGTCCTGCTTGTGAGAGCTCTGACAATCCCATTTTCTTCGCTGCTTTTAATGCGCAACACGTTACATTCGGCAATCCAAGCGCACTTTATGGTGATACTATATTTTTAGGCGCCTCGAACGATACCTTGCAAGTGTCGCTGCGTTTCAAAAATCTAAGCGAACCTGACGAAACGGGACAACTTTGGCCGTTTTTGCTTGATGGTCAGGCTTATGTTGTCTATAATGGTTTGAGCTATAACGCAATTGACACCAATTATTCAGTTGTGATTATCACCGAAAATTTAAACAACCGGATTTCTGGGTTATTTCAATTGCATCTTCCTCATGGTCAAGATAATGCCGATACCTTGAAAGTAATTAATGGTACTTTTATAAAAATTCCATATTAGCATTTTTAGCTAAACAGGTTATTTCTTTGATATTGAAATTTATATGATATTTGGCTTTACTAAAATATAATATTATGCGCATTTTACTCTTTACATTGGCTTTTATCCCTGTTTGTCTTTTCGCACAAAACAACCGCAGCTTGCTAAACAACATGCGGAGTGACACCATTGATGTTACTATCTACAAGTTGGATTTGGACGTAACGGATTTCAATACCAACATCATTAAAGCTGCTTGTCAAGTAAATTTTGTTTCTAAAATGAACAATGTGTCAGGAATTTCGCTCGACCTCTTAAATTTACAAGTAGATTCGGTGAAATATCAAGGGCAGAATGCTATATATACCTATGATGGTGAATTACTTCGCGTAAATTTCCCAAACGCATTAAACCTAAACCAAGTCGATTCTGTAGAGGTTTATTATCAAGGCACACCCGAAACCGACGCGTCAGGATGGGGGGGCTTTTATTTTCAGAATGGCTTCGCTTACAATTTAGGTGTTGGATTTGATGCCGATCCACACAACTATGGTCGCGTTTGGCATCCGTGTTTTGATAATTTTGTTGAACGCGCGCAATATGAAATTAAAATAAGAACCTTGGGCACGAAAAGAGCTTATGCTAGCGGGCTTATCGTAGATGAAGATGTGAGTATTCCCGGAGAGATGACACGTACATGGATGATGTCTGACGCTATTCCAACATATTTGGCCTGCTTTGCTGTAGGTGACTATGTGCATGTTTCTCAGGAATATACAAGCGCAACTTATGGATACACCAAACCCGTTATGTTGGTCGGTCGTGCGCAAGATACCACTGGAATGAAGGTGTCATTTACCAATCTATTCAACATGATGGATATTTTTGAACAGCGCTATGGACCTTATTTGTGGGAGAAAATTGGATATGTTTTGGTGCCGTTTAATTCTGGAGCTATGGAACACGCCACTCTGGTTGCGTATCCCTTACTTGTGGGGGCCGGTAACACAACTTATACGGATTTAATTTCTCATGAACTTTCGCATCATTGGTGGGGCAATTTGGTAACGTGCAGCACTTCTAGTGATATGTGGATCAATGAGGGCTTCGCGGTGTACAGTGAGGCCATTTTCCGAGAATTAGCAACGAGTTATACAAGTTACATCAACCATTTAAAAAGCAAGCATTTAGCTGTTTTGCAAGGAGCTCACTTCAATGATGGTGATTTTTATCCCTTATCGGGTGTGCCACACGACGCTGTTTATGGCGATCATTCTTATGACAAAGGTGCTGTAATGCTGCACAATATGAGGACATATTTGGGCGATTCTTTGTTCTTTGAAGCTTTGCAAGTTCTTCAAACAGATTTCGCATTTCAGTCGGTTGATGCTCTAGATGTCCGTGATAAAATCACCGAAGCCACGGGTATTGATATGACTGATTTTTTTGAAGATTGGATTTTTCAACCTGGCTTTGTTGGGGTTGTATTAGAGGAATATTCCGTGGTTCCCGATGGTTCGAACTTTACAGTTACCGTATCCATGCGTCAAAAAATTCGTAGAGCAGAACAGTTGTTTAGTTCGTTTCCAATGCAAATCAACTTTGTTGAAGATATAGGCAGCGAGTCTTTAGAAAACATCGTGTTTTCAGGTGAACAAATGACCGTTTCTTTCACTTTGCCTTTTGCGCCAAAAATGGTGTATTTGAATGGCAACGATGGAATTCTCAATGCTGTTACAGCGAAGAATTATACTTTAACGGAAAATGGCACTCAATTGGATGCCTATTCTTACTCGCGTGTTATTTCGCCATCGGCCAATGGTGATGGAACGCGTTTGGTGCGCATTGAACATTGCCGAGTTGCGCCAAGTGATTGGATCGATCAAGATTTAGGTATTCAGGTTTCCTCTGAGCGTTACTGGCGAGTAGATGGCATTTGGGAAGATGGATTTTCTTTCAATACTTGGTTTGTTTATGATGGTCGAAATGCCTTCAGTGGAAATTTGGATATGGATTTGATGATCAATCCCAATGGCTTTCCATTTCATGAAGACAGTTTAAAGCTTTTATATCGACCCAATGCCAGTTCGCCTTGGACGGTTGTGCCAAACGCAGAACTGAACAAACAGGGCAGTTCGACTGATTGTTCTGGTCGGTTCATATTGAATAATGTGCAAAAAGGAGAATACACCTTTGGAATTAAATACTCGGCTTTGGGTATTTCGGATCAATCAACCACATCGTTTTTGCTCTATCCAAATCCTACACAAAACCAAATCACCTTTGTTGCTCCCGATGAGAATAGCGGAATTTATACCTTGAAATTTGTAGATGTTCAAGGAAGAGTAGTGTTCACAAAAAATGTAACAAACGGCGATGTTTTTAACGCAGATTTGCCCTCAGGAGCTTATGTAGTTCAACTCATTTCAGGCGATCAAAACCTCGGAGCAATGAGATTGGTGTTGGAATAATGGATTTCAAGATCAAACTACCAACGGTAAGACAATCCGATACTTGGAAGAATTGGCAATTGATAAATGATTTGGCCAGTTAATCGGTTTACGTAGAAAATATTTTGTCTGTTGTAAACATTGGTGATACCAATTGCAATTTCGAGTGGTTCTTTATCCTTCAGCGCAATAGGGAATTTCGCCGAAAGGTCAAGTCTGTGATAGTCAGGAAGACGCTTAGAATTGAGTGCACCTAATATCGTTTCCACATAGCTCGGGTTGCTCGCCAATATATCCGTTGAAACGCCATTTTGGAAATTCTCAGAGGCGTAGAATCCCGCGGTTGGGGTAAAAGGAAGACCAGAACCGTAATTCCATCGAGCAGAAATTTCAATGTTCTTTTTGGCTCCAAACAAATAGGTGAAAACCAAATTCACATTATGACGACGGTCGAAAACAGTTGCATAGTTCATGAAACCATCCCAACGTGTTACTTTACCCAAAGAATATCCAAGCCAAAGATAAGTGCGCTCTGTTTGTTGCTTCACCAAAATGTCCAGACCATAAGCCTCACCATTTTCAATAATGAAGTCTTTTTTGAAAACGTCATCGATAAGACTGAATTGAGCCAAATCGTCATACAGTTTGTTCAAATTGATGTTGGATAAACGGTCGAAATATTTGTAATAACCTTCCACATTTAATGTGATTTGTTTGGTAATGTCTATTTCAAAACCACCAACAGCATGCCAAGCGAATTGCAAACCATTATTAATGCCAGAAACAACTTGACCGTTTTGCTTCACGAAATCAGACTGAACATTGGTTGGAGCTGAGAGTAAGCCGTTGAATAAATTGACAACATCACGATCCGAATTGGCACTGGTGAAGTTTTGCGAATATCTGCCCCCAGAAGCCTTAAGCCTGAATTTTTCACTCGCGTTGTATTTAATACCTGCTCTTGGTTCGGGAGACGCTTGAGAATAACTCGCATAATATTGTAAACGCATTCCCGCTTCTAAAACCCAGCGGGTGCTCACATATCTGTAGTTGAAATAAGGGTTGATTTCGGTTGAGAAATTTTCATCTTTGATTACACGACCAATTTCGTTGAATGTTTCGAAATTGGTGCTAAAAGCCTCAACGTTAATACCAAAGGCTACTTCGCCAGAATTGGCAGTGGCATAGGAGAAATCGAAGCCCATTTCAAATCCATTGATGGAACTGAATCGAGGGGCTAAATCGTTCTCTTTTAAGCTCAATTGGTAATTGGATGCGTTTACATGTCCTTTAATGAAAAGGGGAGAGTTGCTTGGTAAAACTGAGAAATTCATACCACCACCATAGCTTCTCCAATTTAAATTGGCTATATCATTGAAATTGGCGCCGTCGTGCATCCCAAAACCAAAAACACTAATTTTCGAACGACCACCAAGACTTGCAGTCATTTTAGCATAAATATCAGTGAAGTTAAACGGTAGACCATCTCGATCGTTCATGTAAGGGTACAAAGGTTTGGCGGTTTGTTTTAATAAAGACTGTTTTCCACTTACAACATAAGTCAATGATGATTTAGGGTCTTTAAGTTTAGCCATTGGTCCCTCGAGAATCAATCGTGCCATAAAAGGGGACACAGATGCTTTTCCGGAGAATTTACTTTTGTTTCCATCTCTATAGGTAATGTCCACAACCGAGGATATACGTCCGCCATATCGAGCAGAAAACCCACCAGTATAAATATCCACGTTTTTGATAAGTTCTGTTTCAAACACAGAGAAGAAACCAATCGAGTGGAAGGGACTGTAAATAGTCATTCCATCGAGCAGTGTTCTGTTTTGAATAGGTGTGCCACCACGAACGTAGAGTTGTCCGCCTTGGTCGCCAGTAGTTACAACTCCAGGTGTAATACTAAACGCCGCCAAGACATCCGACTCACCACCGATAGTAGGAATGCGCTCCACTTGGGCTTGGTCCATTCGAGTAATAGAGGTTTGCACTTGTGTGGTGCGCTGCTGTTCTTCCGCGGATATCACAACTTCATTCAAGATTTTGTCTGATTCCATTTCAAAACGGATTTCTACGAAACCTTTTTGACCATCCACTTCAACAAGTTGACTTTGTTTTCCATATTGTACACTCGTGGCTTCCACGGTATAGATGCCAACAGGGATTTTCGGAATAGAGAAAAATCCATTTAAATCTGATACCGCGCCAACGGCTAATTCCACAATAAAAATTTTGGCAAAAGGCGCAGGTTCACCTGTTTCTTTGTCAACAACAAAACCTCTTATGGTAGACGTTGGGTTTGACTGACCTGTAAATGATTGAATTCCAATGGAAAACAGAAAGAGTGTAATAATTAAACGCATGGGTTATAAAATATGGTGCATAGTTACTCATTTTATTGAAAATAGAAATTACTTTGGCGACAAATTTACTCAGAGGTGATTTTTGGCGATTGATGTGTTGATTTGACACATTTTTTATTTTTCAAGATGATCTAAACTCGATTTTCGTCCTTTTTTACGGTCAATTTTAGAAAATTTAGCGTTAAATGTAACTTTTGTTAATATTTTTTTGTCTTTTATATTATTGATTATCAGAATCTTGTATTTATATTATGTTGACATATTAAGTGCAGTGTGAAATATATTATGTTAGAATATTATTTTAGCATACATTTGGTGTAACTAATTCTTTAAACGCTAAAAATTACGCACATGAAAACTTCGCTACACTTCAAATTCGTTACTATTTCGTCAGGATTACTCATTTTTTGGTGAAAAGTTCAATTTTTAGGCAATCCAAGCGTGATTTTTGAATAGCGAAGGCCAATACAACACCTATTGATGCAGCAAAAAACAATAAAATTAGATAGTTCAATGAATCTGTGTAAAAACCATCAAATTTAGGTGCATTGGGAAACCAATTGTTGCGTATCCAAGCGGTCGGCGCCATGAATATTTTTTCAATCCAATGGTTAATATTTGCTCTGCCCAATACCGGTAAAGGCGAAATGAAAACCATGAGCACCAATGGAATTCCAATCCACAAATGATATTTATTTTTCAAAACAATTGCGACAGTTGAGGCTCTTTTCGCGCTGCACTTAGGCGCTTTCTGTTTATGAAGAGGAAATAAAGTAAACTGATAAATCCGAAAATCAATATATACGCATTGGGGTTTTTGGGAAAGTTTGTAAACCAAAGCGGTAAAAGATTTCTACGATTCCTTCCTTGGTTTTTAGAACAATCAAAACCTATGAATACCATCGGATTTTGATGAGAATCGTAAATGTTAAACTCATTGCGCAATTTGAATTTTATCTCGTCGCAGGTGAATTTGGATGAGAATACGGCATGATTGACCAAGGTATCACGTCCAGGTTGCCACGTGCCTGTGGAATCATAAGTCAAAGAACGAACTAACATGGAGTCTGAGCAAACAAAGGCAGAGTCTTCAGCGCTATACTCATATTGATTCCAGTCCCACTCCTCAACCATCTTTTGGGAAGTAACCACAATCACCGAGGAGTCATTCAAAACAATAATGCTATCAATTACGGCTTTCTTCACATAAATGGTGGGAGGCAAACCAAAATTTGACTGTCTAATCAAGGCATTTGGATCAGACATGGTGTGAATGAAATTTTCGTTGGTTCCACCCATGCGTTTGTGCATAATGCGCGGCGTTTGTGCAAATGCACATCCAATGAGCAGGAAAAGAGCGAGTGAAGAAATTGTTTTCATAGCTGTAAGAAAAAAAAAGCTGCCCCAAGAGCAGCTTTCAAGAATTATTGTTCTAAAGTGATTCGTAATAGTCCATATAGAACTCGATATCATCAAACCAGTTGAGACCTTTTTTCATTAAGTCTTTGGCCAGTTCTGGTTTTTTCATTTTTACGTAGCATTTTGCTGATTCAACCATGCCTAAAGCCAACATCAGTTTGTCAGGTTTTTCCCAACCGTTGATCATTTCGTCGGTGGCTTCTTTCAATAAACCATCCGCTTTTTTCCAGTTATCGCGGGCTGTAGTTTTATCTCCTTTATTGAAATTACAAGCGCCTGCCAAATAGTCCAGTGCAAAATTACCTGGAGACACTTTCGGTATTTTTGAGATATTACCCAAAGCCTTTGCCCAATTTCCGGCCACGATATCCGTTTCAATGAGTTCAAATATTTGTGTTTTCACCTCCACGAAAAAATCTCGGTGGTCATTGTAAAGCGAAAGTGTTTTATCTTTCTTGTAATATTTGCCTAACCAAGTCAAACAATCGTTAAAAGCCTTTTTGTATTTGTCTTGATTGGTGTAATCTTCATTTTTCGACATTGCAAATAGTCCACGTGCCAGCCACAAATACGGTTCAGCATCGTTTTTTGTGCTTTCTTTCATGGTGTATTGCTCGGCAGTTTTGAGCAATTTTTCATAATTCTCATCAACGAACATAATTCTGAGGTCGTCGTAAGTCTGTCCGAAAGTCATGTTCACTACAAGGATAGTGCTTAGGGTCAATAGTATATTTCTCATAATTTTAATTTTTTTCGAGACAGTGAAAACAACAACTGTGCCGAAGATTGATTTAGGTATTCGCAAGCAAATTTAGACTAATTTTTAAATTAAAAACCGCTGGCTGATAATTTTGTGTCAGGAGCATAGTCAAAATTTTTAGATTTGCTGAAAGTAATTCCAAATTCATGACCGCAGAAGCAATCAAACAAGAAGTGGACAAATATTTTGAAACGGTTCGAGGCTATCGTCGGCAGATCCATGCGCATCCCGAATTGTCTTTTCAAGAACATGAGACTGCCCAATTTATTGAGCAATCGCTTCCATTTTTGTCTTTCGATAGGGTTTGTGAAACTGGACTCGTTGCTACTGTTTTTGCTCCCAACCAAGATGTGAGTTCTCCTTGTTTGGCGTTGCGCGCTGA
Source organism: Crocinitomicaceae bacterium (assembly GCA_044233745.1). Classification (GTDB taxonomy): domain Bacteria; phylum Bacteroidota; class Bacteroidia; order Flavobacteriales_D; family Crocinitomicaceae; genus UBA6165. The sequence goes on along the minus strand of JBIIJN010000012.1, from coordinate 24,062 downwards.
TATAGATGCCTTACCAATCTTGGAGGAAACCGGACTTGAGTATCAATCGCAAAATAAAGGTGTGATGCATGCTTGTGGCCATGATATGCACAGTTCTATTTTGATGGGAGTGGCCCATATTGTGAATCAAAATCGCGATGCATTAAAAAAATCCGTCAAATTTATTTTTCAATTGGGGGAAGAAAAATTGCCTGGGGGTGCTTCCATGATGATTGATGCTGGCGTTTTAGAAAATCCGCGTGTAGATGAAATATATGGGCTGCATGTCTTTCCTGACTTATCGACTGGTAAAGTTGGCTTTCGACCGGGTAAGTATATGGCTTCTTGCGACGAGATTTATATTACAATTCACGGAAAAGGTGGTCATGCAGCGTTGCCTCACACCACGATTGACCCTATTTATATCGGTGCTCAATTGTTGATTCAAGCGCAAGGCATCGTAAGTCGATATGCCAATCCAACTGTGCCCACTGTGCTTTCTTTTGGTCATTTTGAGGGCATCGGCGCAACGAATATTATTCCGAACACCGTTCATATCAAAGGTACTTTCAGAACGTTGGACGAAGATTGGCGCATGCAAGCACACCAATTACTTGAAAATTTAACCCGTGATTTAGCTGCTTCGCACGGTGCTCAAATCGATTTACTGATTGACAAAGGATATCCCTTTTTGGTCAATGATGTTGCTATTACCGCAAAAGCCAAACAAGCTGTTTCTAAACAATTGGGCGACGAAAATATTGTGGATTTGGACTTGCGTATGACTGCCGAAGATTTTAGTTATTATTCACAAAAAGTGCCTGCAACATTTTTTAGAATTGGTGTTAAGCCGCCGCACGAAGCATCTATGTTTGGTTTGCACAACAGTCGTTTTAATCCTGATGAAGAGGCTTTAAGAACGGGCATGGAGTCTATGTTGGCAGTTGTTTTTTGTCAATGATCTTAATTGAGTATCATGAGAATGGATAATCTGATTTTCTGGAAAAAGCCATCATAAAATCATACATTTTTCCACTTTATAATTTCAATGAAATAGAAATTCCAGACTCACTTCGGCATATATTTCTTCGAGATAGTGCTCATTTTTCGCAGCAGGATAATTAGTGAATAGGGTTGATACAACATTCTTCTTGGAATGTGTTGATTCTTTGAAAAATGAACGTCGTTGCCTTACTTTAGCATTAAAGTCTTTGGTTAATGCAAATTCTGAATATAAATTCGACAGTTTATCCCAATTGACAAAACGGTGTATTGCAGTCAACAATATACAAATTGCATTAAACCGTAGGATAAGTCTTTTCTATCCAGGCAATAGTGTGCGCCATCAGATTCTTTAAAACATCAACATTAATATCCCCCAGTTTGTTTACATAGATACAAGCTTTTCCCATTTTGAATTTGCCTAAGTTTTGGAGCATATGAGCATGTTCATCTAGTCCTGTGAAAACATAAAGTGAAATAGCTGCTTTTCGAGGCGAAAAACCGAGCACAGGAGCGTCGCCTTCATGTCCGCTGGCATATTTGTAATGATATGAGCCAAAACCAATTATACTTGGTCCCCACATATGCGCTTTGTGCCCCGATGCTTCTTCCATCAAAGTTATTAAATCCAAACTGTCTTGAATTTTTTGCGGTGTGTTGGAGAAGTTGTTGATGAATTTAATCACGTCTTCGCCTGTTGCTTTTGTTTTATTTTCAGCCATACAGATTGTTTTAATCGAATAATACTTTTAAAATATTTGAATTTGAACGTGGCTTTTAAACAGTGCAACGTCACTGTCAGAAATAGGTCAAATTGTATACAAATATGGATGTTTTTATAAAAAGTTTGTAAAAACTACAATTTTTAGGGTGTAAAGATAAGTTCTTATCTCAAAAGAATTTGGGAAACAATATTAAACATAAGCGTGTGGCTTCATTGCGGAATTTTAATCCCATAAATCTAGTTGCACTTGTATGGTGTAAATTTCGTTTGATAAAGATTGGTAAACCAGTTTTAGGTTCAATCCCTTGGTGTTTTAGGGTTTTCGGTGTAAGTAATTATCTTTACACCCCAACATTATTCTAAGATTTTCGTTTGACCATTTGCTAAAAAGAGGATATTCTCGCTTCAATATGGTATCAATAAAAGAATATCTTCCAGTTAAAAAAAAGACCGCTGAATTTCTCAACGGCCTTCAATATTTTTCAGCTAGCATTAATCCCTGCCCGCAAATCTGAGTAGAATGCTAAGTATATAATAGAACAACAACATCAAGGAAGCAAACAAGCGTAAACCTGCACCTACATATTGTTCAGTATGATAAGTATATTTCAATTGGCTGGTTTCGTAAAGAATTGAACCAGTAGCCAAAACCACCATACCGACTGAGAACCAAAGTCCCATTTCAAACCCGAATAGAGCGCCTGCAACAATGAGTCCAAGAGCTATAAAACCGCCAATAATGAGTGCGGTTCTCAAAAATGAAAAATCTGCTTTGGTAAGCAAAACCACAGCAGAAAGTCCACCGAAAAGTGCTAAACTCATCACAGCAGCTTGTTTAATGATGTCGCCACCAACATAAACCAATGCAATATAAATAAGCGGCAGAAATATAATGGCTTCAATCACTGCAAAGAGCATCAAGCCCAAATACTGCATGTTTCTATCTGGTGAAAGGGCCAATTTGTCTGTAAACATTGAAACCATCCAAAATGCTCCAATAATAAGTAACCAAACCCATCGGCTTGAAATCATGCTGAAAATCAAATTTTCTGGAACGTTATTAATCAAAAGCCATTCTGCTGCAATAAAGCCCAAAATTCCTAAGGCAACATGAGCATACGTTTTTCTGTAAAATGTTTTTCTTTCAACATCACTGGCATTTGCCACCAAATTAAGAGAATCTAAAGTTTCCATGTTTGTTTTAAATTTTGTTTACAAATTTAATAAAAACATTTGTCTCAAATTCCGATTGCCGAACGTAAAAAACAATTTCTTTTCACTTGGTGTGCAACATCTTTGTAATTTTAGCGCATGAAATCGAAACGCCTCATAATTCCTGAATACATCAGGGCTTTGATTTTTTTCATGTGTTCAGGTATGTTTGTTTTGGGCTTCACTAAGGCTATTTTCCTGATAACCAACAGTCATTCATTTTCAAATATTCGGCTTATGGATATGCTGGGTGCGCTTTGGATTGACGCCATAACGGTAAGTTTAACCTTTGTTCCCTTTGCGGTTTTCTGGTTGCTGCCCATTAGAACACGCTTAAATATTTGGTACAAACACTTTTTTAGGGTTCTTTTTTTGTTGAACATTGCTTTTTTGGCAGCTGCTAATTTGCTCGACGTGGTGTATTATGGTTATGCCGGCAAACGTTCCACATTTGACTTGTTTTCGGTGCTCGGTTATGAGCAAGAAATGGGCAATCACTGGGTTACATATGCAAAAGATTTTTGGTGGTTGGCGACAATTTTATTGGTTCTGCTTTTTGTTGCAAATCGCATTTACAATTGGATTTATCGGGCTATTATTTCAGGAAACGAGCGACTTTCTCCATGGCGATACGGTATCTCAACAGCACTTGTTGTAACAGTACTGGTTATTGTTGCGCGCGGTGGATTTGGATTAAGACCGATAAGTATTATCAGTATTTCGCAGTATTCAAGTCCTGAAAACGTAGGGTTTGTGTCCAACACAGCTTTTACAATGCTCAAATCTTTTGAAGAACCGGGCTTGGAGCGTTTGAAGTTGATGTCGGAAAAAGAGGCAACAAAGCATTTTAGCCCGCTTCGACATTACGACGCGCAGCCTTTCGAGGATTTAGGAGATTCTTTAAACGTGGTAATAGTAATTCTGGAAAGTTTTGGTTCAGAATGGCTCGGCAATAGCAAGGAAAATGAATCATACACACCTTTCTTTGATTCGCTTTGCGCTGAAGGATATTATTTCCCAAATGCTTATTCGAATGGCACCAAATCTATTGAGGCGATGCCAGCTGTGTTGTCCTCACTACCTACTTTAATGGAAACACCTTTCATTGCCTCCCGCTATGCAAGTAATAAAATTGATGGTATTGGATTCATGTTAAAAGAAATGGGTTATTCATCCGCCTTTTTTCATGGGGCTGCCAAGGGTTCAATGAATTTTGATGGTTTTGCCGCTTTAATCGGACTGGATTTGTATTTTGGAAAGCGTGATTATCCAAACATCAACGATTTTGATGGGACTTGGGGCATTTTTGACCATAAATTTTTGCCTTGGACGGCCAAAAAAATGTCGGAGATGCAAGAGCCATTTTTCAATGCAATTTTCACCTTAAGTTCGCATCATCCTTATGTAATACCCGAGGAATTGGAAGGCAAATTGATGTCTGGACCTTATCCCATTTGCAGAAGTTTGAATTATGGAGATTATGCGCTTCGTGAATTTTTCAAAGAGGCAAAAAAACAGCCCTGGTTTTACAATACCGTGTTTGTTTTTGTAGCAGATCACACTTCATCAAGCAAGTCTTCATATTATGGTCAAAAAGTAGGTATGTTCAGCGTTCCAATATTGTATTACATGCCCAATGGAGCTTTACCAAAAACGACCAATGCGGAAATTACCCAGCAAATCGATATTTTGCCATCTGTTTTACATTTAATCGGCTACGATAAAACCATTTACAGTTTTGGGCAAAGTGTTTTCGAGCGCAGTTATACTCCATATGCCATTACTTATACCGAGGGGGTTCACAATTTGTTTTTTGAACATTATTTATTGAATTTCACCGGACATTCTAGCTTCAGTTTGTTTGATTTAAAAAGGGATCCCAACTTAACTCAAAATATCTTTCAGGAAAAACAAGCTGAAATCCGACCAATGTCTCTATTTTTGCAGGCGTTAATTCAACGTTTTAATAACGATTTGTTAGACAACCGTAACCATGCAGCTGCAAAAAATTAAGGTTAAATTCATTATCAATCCGAAATCTGGGGTACACGATAAAAGTCACATTGTTGATATTATCGAAGAATACATCGACTCCAATAAATACGATTTTGAGGTGCTTTGGACCAAATACAGTGGTCATGGCTATCGCTTGGCAAAAGAAGCTATAGCAGATGGTACTCAAATTGTTTGCGCTGTTGGTGGAGATGGTTCTGTGCACAATGTGGCTTCAGGTTTGGTTGGCTCCGAAGTTGTTTTGGCCATTGTGCCCATTGGTTCAGGCAACGGTCTCGCGAGGCACTTGGAAATCCCAACAGACGTAAAATCTGCTGTCATAACCTTGAACCAAATGAAAATCAGGGGGATAGATGCGGGTAAAATCAACAACAAGTACTTTTTTAATGTTGCAGGATTTGGCTTCGATGGAAAAATCGCTAAGTTATTCGCAAAATCCACCAAGCGAGGCATGTTGAAATATGCTCAGCTTGTGTTGCGTGAATTTTTGCGTTCGAAGCCACAAGCTTTTTCTGTTCAATTGGAAAATGGAACTGTAATATCTGATTCTGCTTTGATGTTGAGCTTGGCCAATGCCTCAGAGTTTGGCAACGGCTTTAGCATTTCACCACTTTCTAATATGCATGATGGAATGATGGAGTTGGTAGTTACTAGAAAACCTAGTTTGTTTTCATTTCCTGGAATTCTCAAAAAAGCCATTTACAGAGAGGTTCATACATCGCAATATGTGAAGACGTATCGCTTCAGAAAATTGAATGTTATTCAAGCCAATGAATCGTTTCACGCCGATGGTGAGCCTGTTGCGGTTCGGTTGCCAGCTACAATTGAAGTGATTCCTAATGCTTTACGCGTAATTGCTGGGGAAAATTATATTTAATAAAAATAAGAAAATATGACATTTATCCAAGACAATTTAGAATCCATCCTTCGTCATTTGCAACAAATTGACGGAGATACCAAACCGCTTTGGGGAACCATGACGGCGCAGCGCATGATTGAGCATTTAACAGATGGCTTGCTGTCAGGCATTGCCGTGATTGAAATGACCTGTCCATATGAAGGAGAAAAACTAGAGCGCTCTCGAGCTTTTCTTTTGAGTGACAATCCTATGCCGCGTGAGTTTAAAGCACACTTTGTGGATGATGATGCGCCGCTTAAAAATGAAGATTTCGATTTGGCCGCCGACGCTTTTGTTGATGCGTGGTTGTCCATGGAAGAATACAGTGAATTCAATCCAGATGCGGCTCACATTCACCCTGTTTTTGGTCCGCTCAACCAAGCGGAATGGCGTTGGATGCACCGCAAACACATCACGCACCATTTCACGCAGTTTGGGGTTGAAATAATCGAGTTTAGCGAAGCAGAATTAGATTCTAGCGAAGAAGTTGAATAACTGAATAAATAATTTTAGGAGATATGTCGCGCATCGTACCCTTCAAAGCTATCCGAGCTCCACGCCATTTGGCTCATTTGGTGGTGACGCGTCCATATTACACCTATTCAAAAAATGTGATGGAAGCCAAATTGGAGTCCAACCGTTTTTCTTTTATGCACATCATCAATCCAGAGTTTGGTTTGAGCGACAGACACGCCGCCAATTCAACAGAAAGATTTGTAAAAGTGCATGAGAAATTTCAAGAGTTTTTGGATTTGGAATATTTAAACGCAGACCAAGAAGCGCATTTTTACATTTACCGCCAAACGTTTGGTTCAAAAAGCTATACGGGTCTAATTTGTGGCGCTGATGTTAATGAATATGACAAAGATCGTATCAAAAAGCATGAATCAACTTTAACGAGTAGAGAAGAGGTTTTTGTGAAGTATTTGGAAATTACTGGCTTCAATGCCGAGCCTGTTTTGTTGAGCCATGAGCCAAATCAAAACGTCAAGCAAGCCATTGAGGCGGTGGTATTGCATCGCCCCGAATATGAATTTACAACAACAGACGCCGTGAAGCATGAACTATGGATAGTAGATGCTTTGAATCAGGGCAAATTGATTGAAGCATTTCAAAATATTCAAAATTTATATATCGCAGACGGACATCACCGAAGTGCTTCTTCTTCTAGATTGGCACAGCTTATGCGAAATCGTGGCTGCTCAGATAAGCATCCTTCTCAGTTTTTTCTTGCTTTTTTGATTGACGAAGATGAATTGGATATCTTTCCTTTTCATCGGGTGGTGAAAGATTTAAACGGACTTTCATTTGACCAATTACTGGCTCTTTTATCTGATTCTTTTGATGTTGAACCTACTGATAGAGACACTCCTCATGATTCCAAAGAGTTGATATTGGTGCGAAAAAACATGCGCTATGTGTTGCGCGTTAAAAATGGCAAAGTGGATTTCAATCACCCAGTTCAATCACTTTCTACACAGTATTTAACGGATTTGGTGCTTGTTCCTTTGCTGCATATCGAAGATCAAAAGACATCGGATCGAATTGATTTTGTGAGTGGTATCCATGGCACTTCAGATACACTTTCCAAGTTGGAAAAGTATGATGACGGAGTTGCGTTCATTTTACATAGTATCAGCATGCAAGAAGTGAAGCGTGTTGCAGACGAACATTTGATTATGCCACCAAAGTCTACTTGGGTTGAGCCGAAATTGCGCAGTGGAATGACCATTTATTCTTTCAATCATGATAGCGTCTAATCTAAACCGAATTCTAAAGGAGCTTCCTGCGCATGTTTCCTTGGTGGCGGTGAGTAAAACCAAACCGATTGCCTTACTTCAAGAAGCATACGCTTGTGGTCAGCGAGACTTTGGTGAAAATAAGGCGCAGGAGATACTTGATAAATTTGAGCATTTACCCAAAGATACACGTTGGCATTTTATAGGGCATTTGCAAACGAACAAAGTAAAGCCAGTCATTGACAAAGTGCATTTAATTCATTCCATGGACAGAGAAAGTCTGTTTGTTGAACTCGAAAAGCAGGCTGGGAAGTTGAATCGCGCAGTGGATGTTTTACTTCAGTTTCATATTGCAGAAGAGGAAACAAAACATGGTTTTTCTTGGGATGAGGCTGCCACTTTTTTAAACAGCGGTTTGTATAAATCAGCGGCTCATGTGCGTGTTGTAGGAGTGATGGGCATGGCTACGTTTACTGAAAACTTAGCTCAAGTTCAACATGAATTTGAAACACTCAAAACCTATTTTGACACCTTGAAGCAAGATTTTTTCATGGACTCAGATCAATTTCGAGTAATATCTATGGGCATGAGTGGCGATTATGAGATTGCAATTGCATGTGGGAGCAATATGGTTAGGGTAGGGAGTGCGATTTTTGGTGAGCGTTAGTTCTTTTGATTTTTTGAGATAATTTATCTGGGCGAAAGAGCTATATTTCACTTCGTTTTATTTCTTGAGAGCAGAATTTTATTTTTGGTCTTTTTAGGGTGCTCAAAGCTACTTTCCAAATCTGCAATTCACTTTTACTTTGTATCTTTGGCCTCATTTTAAAAAGCACAAACGCCATGAAAAATATCGCGGTTTCTCTTTTATTCTTCTTTACATTTATCCAGCTACGTGCCGAAGAGGGCATGATTATTCCCTCTTTAATCAAGGCTTTTGAGTCTGATATGCAGGCCTTTGGAATGAAACTTACTGCCGAAGATTTATACGCGGTCAATCAATCTTCTATCAAAGATGCCATCATTCATTTCGGAGGTGGTTGCACAGCAGAAATTGTGTCAAAACAAGGATTGATTTTCACCAACCACCACTGTGGATTGGGGCAAATTCAATTCCATTCTTCGCTGCAAAACGATTATTTGAAAAATGGTTTCTGGGCGAAAACTTTCGCTGATGAATTGCCAAATGCCGGACTTACAGCAACTAGAATTGTGCGTATAGATGATGTTACAGCTCGCGTTTTGGAGGGCACACAAGGCATTACTTCGTTGAAAGATTTTAAAGATAAAGTTGCGGCGAACATCAAAGCAATTACCGCTGAGGAAAAATCAAAATCTGGCTATGATGCTGAAATTAAAGCCTTTGACATGGGCAATAGTTACTTCATGATGGTTAAAGAAACCTTTCGCGATGTTCGACTTGTTGGTGCGCCACCAGCGTTTATTGGTAAATTTGGTGGAGATACCGACAATTGGGTTTGGCCACGACACACAGGCGATTTTGCTATTTTCAGAATTTATGCGAGCAAAGACAATAAACCTGCAGCATATAGTAAAGATAATGTGCCCTATAAGCCCTTACATTCTTTGCCATTGAATTTGAAAAATCGAAAAGAGGGTGAATTCACAATGGTTTACGGTTTTCCTGGTGTCACCGAACAACATGTCACATCGGCGTATTTGGAGTATATTATGAATCGAGAACGCCCAGCTTCCATTTTAATGCGCCAAAAATCCCTTGAAATCATTGATGCAGGTATGCGTGCTTCCGATGAAATCCGAATCAAATACGCCTCCAAACAAGCCAGAATTTCAAATGCCTATAAAAAATGGATCGGTCAAATTGATGGACTAAGAAGACTCGATGCGCTTCAGAAAAAGAAGGATTTTGAAGCCGAATTTAATAGTCGAGCTGATGCAAATGCCGATTTGCGTCACAAATACAAAGGTGTGATTGAAGAATTAAATTCATCGTTTAAAGTCTATGAAGAATTCAATATGGCCTACGCGATGATTGTGGAATATGTGTTCTACGGACCCGAATTTTTGCGCTTGGCAAGAACCATCAATACCTTTGTTGCCAATTATCCCAAATACGTTGAAAATAAAGAACTTGACGCTAAAAAAGAGGAATTGGTGAAAGCCATACAATTGCATTTCAAAGATTTTGATGCAAACGTCGACCGTGGTATTTTTATGAACACAACACCCGTTTTTAGAAAGCACGTTGGTGCAAATTTCTTGCCTCTAGGTATGCAAAAATCAAACGATATGAAGCTAGACAACGCCATTTACGGCAAATCGATGCTGGTGAATGAGAAAAAATTAATCCAATTTGTTCAGAAGTTCAATGCCAAATCGGAAAAGGCCTTGATGAAAGACCCGGGTTATCTACTTTTTGTTGATATCTGGGATGTTTTGCAATCGCAAGTGCTTCCCAATTTGGAGATTTACAATGCGCAAAAAGATATGCACTACAAAATTTTCGTGGAAGGAAAATTAAAGATGTTCCCTGAAAAAAATCATTGGGCCGATGCCAATAGCACGTTGAGAATCACTTACGGCAAATTGGAAGGTTCGTACCCAGAAGATGGAAAAAAATATACGCACTTTACAACTATCAGTGGTATTGTGCAGAAATACTACTCAGGAAACCCCGATTTTGAATTAAACGAACGCTTCCTTGAACTCTATAAAAACAAAAATTATGGTTCATATGCCCAAGATGGGGAATTGTGGGTTTGTTTCTCTGGTTCAAATCATACTACTGGTGGCAATTCAGGTTCTCCAGCCTTAAATGCGGAAGGACATCTCATCGGTATCAATTTCGATCGAACTTGGGAAAGCACCATGTCTGATTACCTGTTCGATGCTTCAAGATGCAGAAATATCATGGTGGACGTGCGCTATGTGCTCTGGGTGATTGATGTGTATGCTGGAGCTGGACACTTGTTGAATGAGATGGAGTTGGTTCGATAATCCTTTGAATCTTTTTAAATCATGCGCATTACATTTCTCTTTGTACTGATTTTACTGATGGCAAAGCTCGCAAGTGCTCAAGTAATTATCCACATCGACTACGACAAACACAAACCGATTCATGAAGGTTTTTCTGGAAATGTGGACTTGTCTATGTCCATGCACCAAGCGGTGAATTTTGTCTTTGGAACCAGTAATGGCTCGCAAATTTTCTACAACAAAGGCAAACATGTTGTGAAATCGCTCAATGGTCTGAATCTCACCGTGGTCAATAAAACGAAACCACTTAATGATGGTTTTCAGCATTTTAGATACAGCTACAATTTAACCGAAAGAATCATTCCTGAAGCTTTTGTGCAAGGTCAATACAACCACAATACCAAGGTGGCCGCCAGATTTATCATGGGTTTCGGTGCGCTATTTAAAATCTACAGCAAGGAAACGGATTCTATGCAACTTCATGTCGGATTGCACTACATGCCCGAGTATGAGAAAGAACTATTGGGTCAAATAAACAGACATCAGCGGCTCAATATGATGGTTTCTTGGGGTTATACTTTCAAAAACAAAATGAAGTTGGATTTGGTTACTTACCTTCAACCCGACATGAAAAAGCTCAGTGATTTCAGGATAATGGGCAATTTGGCGCTAGAAATGCCCATCACAAAAAAGCTAACCTATCGTTCTTCATTTGGATGGGTTTTCGATACCCACCCGCCAGAAGGACTCAGACCCAATTTTTTCAACACAAGAAACGGGTTGCGATTCGTTTTTTAAGCGCGAGAAGAATAGAAAGAGAAACAATTTAAACCGTATTTTTGCACAATTTCATCAATATCTCATGTCAACAATTAAACTCGGTATAATCAGAGAAGGTAAGGTGCCACCAGACAAAAGAGTTCCATTAACGCCTTTGCAGTGTGCTGAGCTTCAAAAGCGTTTTCCTCATGTTAAAGTTCTGGTGCAACCCAGTGAAATTCGTGCAATTGAAGATATTGAATACGCAAATGCTGGGATTGAATTACACGCTGATATGTCGCAATGCGATGTTTTGATGGGCGTGAAAGAAGTACCCATTGCAGAGTTGATTCCCAATAAAACTTATTTTTTCTTCTCACATACGTTTAAAAAACAACCCTACAACCGCGATTTACTGCGTGCTATTTTGAATAAAAATATTCGATTAATAGACTACGAAGTACTCAAAGATGCTGCTGGTCAACGCTTGATTGGTTTTGGTAGATGGGCAGGTATTGTTGGTGTGTACAATAGTTTTCTGACCTATGGTTTGAAAACAAATTCCTATGAGCTAAAGCCCGCACACCAATGCTTCGATAGAAAAGATATGGAAGCCGAAATGAGTAAAATCAAATTGGCCAACGATTTTAAATTGGTGCTAACAGGTTGGGGAAGGGTCGGACTTGGTGCTCGTGAAGTATTGCAATTGCTTCCTATTCAAGAAGTTAGTCCTGAATCGTTTTTGAATGATACTTTTGATGTACCCGTTTTCGCGCAACTCGAAGTAGGGGATTACAACGCGCTGCCAGAGGGTGAACCTTTTGTGAAGGAAGATTTTTACCAAGATGCATCGGAATTTGTTTCAACATTTCCCCGGTATTTGTCCGCTGCTGATATGTATATTGCCTGCCACTATTATTCCAACGACGCCCCTTTTTTAGCAACGAGAAACGACTTCAAAACCCCCAACTTACGCGTGAAAGTAGTCGGAGATGTTTCCGCCGATATTGATGGACCAGTGGGATGCACCATTCGTCCGTCAACAATTAGCGACCCTATTTATGGCTATGATCCGCAATCTGAATCAGAGGTCGACTTTATGCAAAATGGCGCAATTGCTGTAATGGCGATTGACAATCTTCCTTGTGAATTGCCCAGAGACGCCTCAGAAGATTTTGGAAATATGTTGCTCGACAATGTTTTTCCCTATTTCTTCGGAAATGATGACCCAACTGGTGTGATTGAACGTGCCACGCAAACCGACCTAAACGGACAACTGACACCCAAATACGCCTACCTCAGTGATTATGTTTCAGGTGATAAATCAATTATTTAACTATGAAATGGATCGGCGAGCGCACAAGCCTGGTTGAAGGCAAAGACCTCACAACAATTGTAATTTACCCCGAACAAACCACGTGGAAAAGTATGCTTCTCTATGCTTGGTTCAGCATGTGGACCACCATCGGTATTTTGGTGATCATGGAACTGTTTGTCGATTACAAACGCGAAGAAAAGCTGATGCTAATCGTGTTTCTCATGTTTTGGGCCTACTTTTTTGTGCGCATCGGTAGGGCAGTGCTGTGGCAAGCCAAAGGCAAAGAACTCATGAAAATCAACGATCAAGCTTTTGTACTGAAACGCTCTGTTTTTGGCTACGGCAAAGCCAAAGAATATTTCTTTGAAAACATCAAGAAAATTCGGGTGCACGAACCCAAACTCAACAGCTTCGAAGAGTTTTTTCAAAATTCCTACTTCATTGTTGGGGGCGAACGCATTGTGTTTACATATGCCGGCAACGACATCAAATTTGCCCGAAAACTCAACGAAAAAGACACCAAATTGCTCTTTCAATTCATCACCAAGCAAATTGAGCAAAGGATGAGGAAGAAGTGATCTTAATTCCAAATTGATTCAGCGCTTCGGAAATAAAACAATCCAATAATTTGATTTTTAATAGTGCGTTTCCAAGGATTCCTTTCCTGAGAAATGTCGTTTCACGCGTACTTATATTTCTACTTGTAACTCTATTTATTTAGATTAAATCTAAATACCTTTTTTGTGGTATTGACTGATGTTTGCATGGTCTGTTTCTTTGCAAAACAAAATTCAACAGTTATGCAATACAAATATTTAGTGCTATCAAGCTTACAAATTTTAGCATTTAAAACTTTATTGGCACAAGATACATCTCGGGTGGTAGAGATCAAACCAGTTGTGATTACGGAGCCACAACGCCAAGATATTTCTCGAATGCCACAAATATTTGGCACAGAAATTTTTGCGGGTAAAAAAAATGAAGTCATCAACATTGCGGGTAGCAGTGCCGATTTATCGACCAACAATTCGCGCCAAATCTTTTCGAAAGTACCTGGTCTTAGCATTTGGGAAAATGATGGATCTGGTATTCAAACAGGTATCGCCACACGAGGATTAAGTCCAAACCGTTCTTGGGAATTCAATGTGCGTCAAAATGGTTACGACATAAGTTCAGAAGTTTTTGGTTACCCAGAAGCCTATTATGCTCCTCCTTCCGAAGCGCTGCAACGCATAGAAATCGTTCGTGGTGCAGGTGCTTTGCAATATGGCCCTCAATTCGGTGGAACGCTGAACTACATAACAAAAACACATCTGGGCATCAAACCTTTTTCAGTTGAGTCGCACCAAACCATGGGTTCTTATGGCTTATTCAATTCTTTCAATGCAATTGGAGGCATAGTGAAAAAGTTCAGTTATTACGCCTATTTTCACCACAGATCGGCAGATGGATGGCGAATGAATAGCGCATACCGCACGCAAACTGGTGCCATATCAATGAGCTATAAGTTCAATAATAAATGGCGCATCAACGCCGAATACACACGCATGAACTATGTAAGCCAGCAAGCCGGTGGTTTAACTGACGATATGTTTCGTTTAGATGCCCGTCAATCTCACAGAGAAAGAAATTGGTTCAGCACGCCTTGGAACACAGCTGCCATCAAGCTGTGCTACCATCCCAATGAAAATACGCAAGTGCATTTGCGGGTTTTTGGAACCATTGCACAAAGAAACAGTGTCGGATACACGCGTGCCATTACCATTGCAGACTCAATAAATACGGATATAGGTTCATTCAACCCGCGGCAGATAGACCGAGATTTTTATAAGAACTTTGGTGCAGAATTGAGAGGATTACACCGCTATTCATTTTTGGGCAAAAAGTCGGCGTTATCTGGTGGAATTCGTTTGTATTCTGGCAACACAAGACGCGATCAGTCTGGAATTGGCACAACAGGAATGGGCTACGACTTGACGATTGCTCAAATGCAAAATAGTTTTGAGTTTGCGAGAAGTTTGAATTTCATTACGCAAAATGCAGCAGCTTTTATTGAAAATATGTTCCAAGTCACCAAGAAGTTGACTGTTACTCCAGGTATCAGATATGAATTCATCCGCTCAATTGCTACGGGACGCATCAATACATCAGGTACTGGAAACATCAATGAGCAACAAAACGATAGAAACGTCATTTTGTTTGGCTTAGGCGCTGAATACACAGTGAATGAAACATCAAATTTTTATGCCAATTTCAGTCAAGGATTTAGACCCGTCTTGTTTTCTGAGCTAACACCTTCTGCCACCACCGATGTTATCGACCCCAACTTGAAAGACGCGAGCGGATATAATTTGGATTTCGGTTTCAGAGGCAGCTTGTTCAAAAATGCACTGAAATTCGACGTAGGGGCTTTTCGTCTGTTCTACGACAACCGCATTGGAACCATTTCTATGAACGGAAATCCATTCAGAACCAATATTGGTGCTTCAATGAGCCAAGGAATTGAATCTTATGTTGAATTGGAAATTTTACGCCTCATAAACCCAAAAATCACAAAAGTGGCCCTGTCTGGGTTCGTTAATTATGCATATGTGAATGCACGATATACACGCTGGGACAACCCCGCATCCATCAACAATCCCGCATTGAATTTGGTAGATAAAAAGGTTGAAAACGCGCCTAATCATATCTTGAGAACAGGATTGAACCTGAAATTGAAAGGGTTCACAGCAACGGTTCAATACAATTATGTTTCAGAAGTATTTACAGATGCATTGAACACAATTGAACCCAATGCCACATCCACTACTGGTTTGTTGCCAGCATATAATCTCATCGACATCAATTTGGCTTACCAATTCAATGAAAGCTATCATTTTAGAGCAGGTGTAAATAATTTGACCAATGAAATGTATGCCACACGCAGAGCAGGAGGCTATCCAGGTCCAGGTTTAATGCCCGGAACAGGAAGAACCTTTTATTTGAGCGTAGGTTTAAGGTTGTAAGCAACGACTTGAAATACAATTCTTCTGAAGCGTCTACTGTTGTGGACGCTTTTTTTTACTCCTCCACCAACTGCTTCTCATACATCTCCGCATAAATCCCTTTCAGATTCAAAAGTTCTTCGTGCCTGCCGGATTCTGCGATTTGACCATTTTCCAATACAAGAATTTGATCGCAATCCACAACAGATGAAAGACGATGTGCAACAATCAATGTGGTAACACTCGCCAATTTGGTTTTGATGTTGTTGAGGATAACCTCTTCTGTTTCAGTGTCTACCGCAGAAAGACTGTCGTCGAAAATCAACAAATCAGGTTTCTTAATCACCGCGCGAGCCAAACTAATACGCTGTTTCTGTCCACCGCTGAGGTTGATGCCACGTTCACCCAAAATGGTATCGTATTGATCTTCAAATTCTTCAATGTTGTGATGCACGTGAGCAAATTTGGCTGCGTCTAAAATTGCTTCGTCGGGTGTATCCTCGGGCAAACCAAAGCGAATGTTGTTGCCAATGGTGTCAGAAAACAAAAAGACTTCCTGAGGCACAGCGCCAATCATTTTACGGTAAGATTTGATTTGCAATTGGGGTAGGGGGATACCGTTCACCAAAACATGTCCAGAACTTGGATCCAAATGACGGAAAATCAAATTCACGATGGTGCTTTTACCTGTTCCCGTTCTGCCAACAATGCCTGTTTTTGACCCTTTGGGTATGCTGAAATTCAGGTTTTTTAAAGTCGCTGTGCTGCTGTTTGGAAATTGATAATTCACATTTTTGAATTCAATTTTATCAATCGATTCGATACTTTCTTCTCCATCAACAAAAAGCGATTCTTGTTCTTCCAAAAAATTATTGATTCGGGCTTGTGAAGCTTCTGCGCGTTGAATCAAAGAAGTTACCCAGCCCAAACTCGCCATAGGCCATGTGAGCATGTTGATGTAGAAAATAAAACTCAACACCACGCCCTCAGTAATTTCACCAGCTTCAATCAAATTGATTCCCGCATAAATGGTGATGGTGTTGCTCAATCCAATCAAAAACAAGATGGTGGGCATGAACAAGCCATTCGTGAGCGCCAATTTCAGGTTGGCTACTTTGTAGTTTTCCGCGGCTACTCCAAATTCATCAGCTTTGTGTTTCTCCCGCAAATAGGTTTTGATGATGTTGATGCCGCTAAAAGCCTCTTGTACAAATGTTGAAATATCGGATTGCTTTTTCTGCACTTGCGCACTTTGGGCATTCATCGTGGCGCTTACTTTGTAAATCAAATACGACATAATGGGTAGGGGAGCCAAGGCATACAAACTGAGCATCGGACTGTAATACCACATGGCGGGAATAACCAACAAAAACATGATAAATAGATTCACGCCATACATAATGCCCGGACCCAAATACATACGCACATGACTCACATCCTCAGATATGCGGTTGATGAGGTCGCCCGTTTGATTTTTGCGGTAGAATGAATAACTCAAGTCTTGGTATTTCTGATAAATCTCGTTTTTCAGATCATATTCAATAAAGCGCGATGCCTTGATGATGGTTTGTCGTGTAAAAAATAAAAATACCCCTTTGATGGCTGCAAAAAGCATATAAATTCCAGCTATTTGAAAAGCCAAAAGCCACAAATTGCGCTCGATATCTTTGTTTTTGGCTAGTGCAATTATCTCATCAAGCGATTCCTTGGCGATAATGGGCATGAAAACATAAAATAAATTCGATAATGAAACGAAGACAGTTCCCCAAATGAGTAGCCATTTATATTTGATTAAATATTTGTTGAGATATCGTAGAGACTTCATCGGATTATTACTAATTTTGCGCCGCTATAAATTGGGCATGCAAAAGTAAACATTCACGCTCAATAAAAGTTTAAATTGGAAATATAATGGAAACAAACGAGTTGACCGCAGCTAAACAAGCTTTAGCAAAATATGATTCAAATCCAGTAATTCTCAGAATGAGTGAAATGGGTCACGAACAATTGCTTTTTTGTAATGATCCAGATACTGGATTGAAAGCAATCATTGGTGTTCACAATACTGTTTTAGGTCCAGCTTTAGGCGGAACACGCATGTGGGCCTATCAAAATGAAAATGAAGCCTTGGTTGATGTATTGCGTTTGTCGCGTGGGATGACCTACAAGAATTCCATTTCTGGCTTGAACTTGGGTGGTGGAAAAGCCGTGATTATCGGTGATGCCAGAACCATGAAAAGTGAAGCCATGATGCGTCGCTTCGGAAAATTCGTCAATTCTCTTGGAGGAAAATATATCACTGCTGAAGATGTCGGTATCTCGCCAACTGACATGGTTTATGTGAACATGGAAACCAATCACGTGGTTGGATTGCCAGGCAAAAGTGGCGACCCATCTCCTGTAACGGCTTATGGTACGTATGCGGGTATGAAAGCTGCTGCTAAGGTTGCTTACGGTTCCGATAATTTGGAAGGTAAAAAAGTCTTGGTGCAAGGTGTAGGTAGCGTTGGCTCTAGCCTCGTTGGTCACTTGGTGAAAGAAGGCGCGAAAGTCTATATATCTGACATCTTCGAAGCCTCTCTGCAGAAAATAAAAAATATCCACCCACAAGTGGAAATCGTGGCCAATGACGCCATCTTCGATTTAGATATGGACATTTATGCACCATGTGCTTTGGGCGCTACGATAAATGATGCGTCTTTGTCGAAATTGAAATGTGCCATTATCGCTGGTGCAGCAAACAACCAATTGGCTGTTGAGCAAATCCATGGTCAAGCAGTGCTCGACAAAGGAATTATTTATGCTCCCGACTACGCCATCAATGCTGGTGGGGTTATGAATTGTTATGCAGAAGTGAAAGGTTTGAGCGCTGAATGGGCGATGAACAAAGCGGGCGATATCTACAACACGATTTTGAATATTGTGGAACGCTCGCAAAATGAAAATATTCCAACGCACGTGATTGCTAATAAAATGGCAGAAGAACGAATCGCCGCCATTGGCAAAGTAAAACTTCCTTTATAGTATTTAATGATCAATAGAAGACACCTGCGTATTAAAGTGTTACAGGCACTTTATGCTTATTTGCAAGACGAAAATCCAGATTTCGTGAAGCATGAAAAACTCTTACTTCACAACATTGAACGGATTTTCGATTTGTATATCTACCTCATGCTTACTTTCAATGAATTTAAATTGATTGCTGAAAATAGAATCGAGGAGGGTAAAAATAAATTGCAGCCTTCAGCAGAAGATCTCAATCCGAATAGGAAATTTGTGGACAACCGCATTTTTGCTGTTATCGAGGAAATGCCTGAATTGCGTCGTGAGTCGCAAAACAGAAAAGTGAATTGGAACACCGACATCAAACGCGAAATTTTCAGAAAAGCATTCATCCAAGCCAAAGATTCAGAATCTTATGTGTTGTATATGAACGCCGAAGAAGATAACTTTGAAGCAGACAAAACATTTGCTGTTGCATTTTTCAAAGAGAATATTGCCAACTCACCTTATTTGTTGACCTACCTCGAGGAAGAAAATATCCATTGGCTCGATGATATCGATTTGATGTGCTCCATGGTTATTAAAACCATCAAAACCTTCAAAGAAGAAGAAGGCGCTGAACACAAACTGCTGAACTACTATACCGAAGACAAAGAGGAAATGGAGTTCATGAAGAGTTTGTTCAGAAAATCCATCAAAGATTACGATGAAAATCTCGTGATGATCGACGATTTAGCCAAAAACTGGGAATTGGATAGAATTGCCAAAATGGATTTGCTGCTGATGTCGATGGCCATTACTGAAATGAGGGCTTTTCCAACTATTCCGCTCAATGTTTCGTTGAATGAATACATCGAAATTTCGAAATATTACTCCACGCCGAAAAGTAATGGCTTTATCAACGGTATCTTGGACAAAGCCATTGCACGCTTACAAGAAGATGGTAAAGTTTCTAAAGAAGGTCGTGGTTTGTTGAACACTAAATTGAACTAATTATGCGTAATGTATTGATTTTATTGTTTTTAAGTCTCGTTGCTTTGTCTTGTAAAACCGATCGCGAAAATTTCCCAGACGACACTACTGTAGATGGCGAATTTGTCCACAATTTTGGCGAAGTGGTGCAAGGCGAAGTTATTAAAGTGCGCTTCGAAATCAAAAACACAGGCAATGTGCCTTTGAAAATTTTCGAAGCCAAACCTTCATGCGGCTGCACCTTAGCCGATTATTCGAAAGACGCCGTTGAACCTGGACAAAGCGCTTGGGTTGATGCAGAAGTAGATACCAAAGAATTAAGCGGAGAAATCTTTAAGAAAATTACAGTTTTAGCAAACACACAGCCAACCGATATCCCTCTTGTAATCACAGGGAAGGTTTTGGCTAAATTTTAATTATCAAACAAATAAACAAACAATTTTATGGAAGGCATTTTATTACCCATTTTGGTTATCGTGGTTTTTTATTTCTTCATGATCAGACCACAAATGAAAAAACAAAAAGAATTGAAAAAATTCCGCGAATCCTTGGCTGTTGGCGACAAAGTTGTAACCATTGGCGGTGTTCATGGCAAAGTTTTGGAAATCAACGATACCACAGTTTTATTGTCTTGCGAATCTTCAACCAAATTGCGCGTTGAAAAATCGGCAGTAGCATCTTCTTTTTCTGAAACAGAAAACTATCAAAAATAGTGTATAAAATCAATAAGATGTGGATAACATCTTAACGAAAACCTTACATAACTTTTGCATTAATCTTACTTTTGCAGTCTCAAAAAAACTAAAATTATGAGCGATTTTGGAATTAAAGGACGTCACAGTGATTTGTCAGCTTCAATTGGCTTGACAAACTTGGGCGCAACGTATTGGAATTTGACCCCAGCTGAGTTGGTTGAGGAAACCATCATCAACGGGCAAGGTGTTTTAGCAGACTCGGGCGCACTTTGTGTTTCAACCGGCGAGTTTACTGGCCGTTCGCCAAAAGATAGATTTATCGTTTTGGATGAAAAAACCAAAGATTCCGTGTGGTGGGGAGATATCAATATTGCTTTTGATGGCGATAAGTTTGATAACCTTTACAACAGAATGAAGGCTTATTTGGCCGGTAGAGAATTGTATGTGCGTGATGCCTATGCGTGCGCCGACCCCACGTATCGCATGAATTTGCGCGTGGTTACTGAATTTCCTTGGTCGAATATGTTTGCCTACAATATGTTCTTGCGACCAGAAGCAGCAGAAATTGCAGATTTTCTTCCAGAATGGCATATCGTATGTGCTCCAGGTTTCAAAGCAGACCCAGCCATCGACGGAACGCGTCAAAGCAATTTCGCCGTTATCAATTTCACCAAAAAGATGATTATCATTGGTGGAACGGCTTATACCGGTGAAATCAAAAAAGGAATTTTCTCTGTTTTGAACTTTGTGTTGCCTCATGAGCGCAATGTGCTTTCAATGCACTGTTCTGCGAATATTGGTAAACAAGGCGATACAGCAATTTTCTTTGGACTTTCAGGAACTGGTAAAACAACGCTTTCTTCCGACCCAGATAGAAATTTAATTGGTGATGATGAGCACGGCTGGACCAATGGTTCAGTTTTCAACTTCGAAGGTGGTTGCTATGCCAAGTGCATCGATTTGTCTAAAGAAAAAGAGCCTCAGATTTATGATGCCATTAAATTTGGTGCCATTCTAGAAAACATTGTGTTCAAAGAAAACACATGTGAACCAGATTACACAGATAGCAGTATCACAGAAAACACACGCGTTTCTTATCCGATTCATCATATCGATAATGTTGCCGTGCCTTCAGTAGGTACAGATCCCAAAAATATTTTCTTCCTTACGGCTGATGCCTTTGGTGTATTGCCTCCAATCTCACGTTTGACGCCAGGTCAGGCCATGTATCACTTCATTTCTGGTTATACAGCCAAAGTGGCGGGTACAGAAGTGGGTGTTACTGAACCACAACCATCATTCTCGGCTTGTTTTGGAAAAGCATTTTTGCCGTTACATCCAACGAAATATGCGGAAATGTTGGGCAACAAAATGGCTGATACAGGCGCTCGCGTTTGGTTGATCAACACAGGTTGGTCTGGTGGCTCTTATGGTGTTGGAAGTCGAATCAAATTGGCTTACACCCGGGCCATGATTACAGCAGCTTTAAACGGCGAATTGGACAATGTTGAATTCAGAACACACGAAGTATTCGGTTTGGCAATGCCAACAACTTGTCCGAACGTGCCAGACGAAATCTTGAATCCACGCGACACATGGTCCGATAAAGCCGCTTACGACAACACAGCCAATATCTTGGCCGAAAAATTCGTCAACAACTTCAAACAATTCGAAGAGCAAGCAAGCGAAGCCATTATGGCCGCTGCACCGAAAGTGATTGCTTAATTAGTTTAAATAGATTTAATGGGAATCCGTCAGCGAGAGTTGGCGGATTTTTTTTATTCAAGGCTTGTAAAAGAAAAAATGTTGAG
Organism: Crocinitomicaceae bacterium; assembly: GCA_044233745.1. Taxonomy (GTDB): domain Bacteria; phylum Bacteroidota; class Bacteroidia; order Flavobacteriales_D; family Crocinitomicaceae; genus UBA6165. Next base: position 1,995 of record JBIIJN010000012.1, on the reverse strand, counting down.
CACAAATTTATTTGGGCTTTAAAGGAATCAAGAGCGGTCACGTTTTTGTGATTTAAGTATTCAGCAAATTGCCAAAATAACTAACTCTTCCTCCCCTTTTTCCCAACATTTTTTCTTGTCGCGCGAATTTTCCCGTCCACTTTTTCTTTGAACCAAGTGGGTTTGGATGCAATTTTCACGTACACATTGGGCATGTTTACACGTTCTTTTTCTTCTTCCAAAAGTTCGTCTGAAATTTCTAGTTCGGCGGGAAGTTCCAGCTTTTGTACGCGAATGTTCATATATCTCTCGGCTTCATCAAGCAAGGGAGCCTCTTTTTCATCAAAAAATGAAATGGTTGTCCCTGCTTCTTCCGCGCGACCAGTACGTCCCATCCGATGCAGATAAAATTCCGATTCTTCTGGCATGTCAAAATTGATTACATGACTAATGCCAGTAATGTCAATACCTCTCGCAAACAAGTCGGTTGCAATCAAATGTTGTACTTGCCCGGTTTCAAAAGATTCCGTAGTTGCCAAACGGGTGTTTTGGGCTTTGTTGGCATGAATAACGCCTAGATTACTAAAACCTCGAGTGCGCATCATGGTAAACAATATATCCGCACGTCGACGCGATTTCACGAAAATCAAGCATTTGGTGAATGATGCTTTGTCGTTGAGAAACAATTCCAAAAGATTTACTTTCGTATGGTAATTGGGCACCGCAAAAGCATATTGGTCAATTTGTTCCAAAGGCGAACCTGGAACAGCCACTTGAATTTTTTCCGGTTCATTGAAAAACACTTCAATCAAATCCTCAATGCCTTGGTTCATGGTGGCCGAAAACATAAGATTCTGTCTGCGCTCTGGCAACAAATCCAAAATGTTTTTCAATTGCGGCAAAAACCCCAAACTCATCATTTCATCCACTTCATCTATCACAATGCGCTTCACAGCTCGGGTACTCAAACTCCCATTTGCAATCAGGTCAAACAAACGACCAGGGGTTGCAACAACAAAATCTACACCTTGCATCAAACGGTCGGTTTGTGTTCGGATATTCACTCCGCCATATACACCAACCACAGAAAAATTCATGTGAATGGTTAGTTTTTCGATTTCTTCAACCACCTGAGCCACCAATTCGCGGGTAGGTACAATAATCAGCGCCTGTGGATGTATGTCTTTGGAAAATTTCCAGAGACGCAAACAAGGCAATAGATAAGCCAAGGTTTTTCCAGTTCCCGTTTGCGCAATGCCCAAAACATCTTTTCCAGACATAATGGTCGAAAAAACTTGTTTCTGAATTTCGGTCGGATGCTCGAGCCCTTGAGCTTTCAAAGCTTTTAAAAGGGAACTGTTTAGGTTTAAATCAGAAAAAGATAAAGCTGAATTCATGGTGCAAAGATAGGAATTCCTTTATGAGTAAGCTATTACTTCTTCCATTCATTGATATTCGTTGACAAAGTAAACATATTGTTGAAACCTGCAGCAGAGATCGCATTGAAACCATAATGAAACTGAAATTTTTTGAGCATCAAACCAACACCCAAACTAAATCCTGACATGCCAGCGCGATTGGTTACTTTCATTTCTTCACGTTGTCTGTAATCGAAGGCTGCTCTGAGATGAAAATGTTTACCAAACAAGGCTTCTACTTGAAAAACCAGGTGATGCATGGTCTTTCCAATAAAATTGGCGCGTTTGGGTTCAATCAACTCGTTGGTAAAAGGGTCTTTATAAGGTTGTTCATTGGGGTCTACATAGGTCAGGTCCCAACGGTTGAGGTTTTGTGCCAATAGCGTCAATCGAAAAGGTGCATGTGCCAATTTGTGTGAGATTGCAATCATGGGATTTGGAGTGATGCGCTCTCTGTTTTTATCCACGTACCCAGAAAATTGTAAGCCTGCATTTCGAATTAAGGCTGTTACGACTGTGTTTTTATCCGCAAAATTCAAAGTTCCAGAAAAATCCAAGGTCATTCCAAATGCCTGATAGGTTTCTAAGGTAGAAAATG
>JBIIJN010000138.1:0-3716 GCA_044233745.1 Crocinitomicaceae bacterium | reverse complement strand
CCTCGCTTTTGTCTGATATTGAAACACATAGATATTATCTTAAGGTTTTTATTTTGCCCCCATGGAAAGAAATTTTCACGAAGGATGATGAGCGCATGGAAGACTTTGAATCCACTTTCGCGGCTTTTGAAACCATCAAGTCGACTTATGAAAAACACGGCTATACAGTTATTGAATTGCCCAAAGTTTCTATAGAAGAGCGCGTGGATTATATTCTCACTCATTTGAAAGCAGATGGCATTATCTAAAGAAAAACAAGTTTTTGTTTTGGGTGCCGGGTTTATAGGTAAACCTCTAGCAATCAACCTAGAGCAACTGAATTATAATGTTTCTGTTTCCATAAGAAACTCAGAAAACAATGCTTCATTTACAGAGCAGGGGATAGCCGTTCACAATTTTCAAGTGGGTGACGCACAAGTGCCAATTTTTAGTGAAATTCAAACTTTGGTGATTGCTTATCCGATTGGCAGCCGAAGAATGCAAATAGGTGATCATCTCAAACAAGCCCAATGGATTGCTGAACACTTTCCAAAAAATCAGGTGAAACAAGTGATTTTAACTTCATCAACCTCTGTTTATCCTGACGGCATGGGAGAAGTGGATGAAAATTGTGTTGCTCGTCCCACAGACCATGGATTGATTCAATTGGAATATGAAGAAGCCCTTCGAGGATTTTATGGCGAAAAATTGGTCGTATTGCGTTTGGCTGGCTTACTCGGCAAAAATCGACATCCCGGTAGATTTTTGGCAGGCAAAAAAGATGTTTCATTTGGCTCAAGTCCAATAAACATGGTGCATCAGGGAGATGTGGTTCGTTTTATTGTTGAGCTGATTACACGACAGATTACTGTTCCAATCATCAATCTTTGTCACGATGATCATCTACCCAAACATATATATTACCGCGCTGCCAGCAAAGCACTGAATCTTGAGCCTCCTACATTTTCAGCACAGACTTTGGAGCGTCCTAAATTAGTGAACAATACGCTGTCAAGAAGTTTATTTGGCTTTGAATATGAATTTCCTGTGGATTTGTTTTAAATTTGTCCCGATTTTAGGTTTGGATGTTCAAACATTCGATTAAAAGGGAATCTTGTGAAAATCAAGAACTGTTCCTGCAGCTGTAAGTCTTAGCATCAGCTTTTTTCTTTAGACCACTGTCCGTCAATCGACGAATGGGAAGGCGAAAAAAGTGAGACGAGTCAGAAGACCTGCCAAAATCATTTAGTTGTTAGCTTTCAGGATAAAAGCTTAACTCGATTTGTAACAATTCATGTTGCAGTTCTTGTTATTTATTCCTGTAAGTCATTTGTTTAACTTGTTGCTCGATGCTCAATAAATCGTCGCGCTACACAAAATGATTTACTTATGAAAAATGTTATTTTTTCAATTGCGGCATTCGTTTTGCCGTTTTTCTCAAGTGCCCAATACACAGTAGGCTTTGAAAATGTTCAATTTCCCCTGGGGCAAAACTATTGGAATGGGAGTGATGAATCGGGCAGTTTTACGATAGGTGGCGCAACTTTTAATAATTCATACAATACCGCATGGATGTCTTGGTCTGGTTTTGCCGTTTCGTCTGAAGTTGACGTAACAACTGCTGGATGGGGCAATCAATACAGCTGTTTTGCAGGATCAGGGGCAAGCGCTTCATCTAAATTTGCCTTGTGGTATGCCAATGGTGAAATTTCTTTTTCAGTTCCAACACAAGTGATTTCAATGGCTGTGACCAATACCACATATGCAGCACTTTCTATGCGCGATGGAGACGATTACGCCAAGCAATTTGGTAGTATCTACAACGCCGACGGAGAAGTTGATGGCACAAACGGCAAAGATTGGTTCCGATTGACAATCACAGGTATGGATGCCGACGATGAGCCTACTGGAACAATAGATTTCTACTTGGCCGATTTTCGCAGTGATGATTCACTCCAACATTTCATTTTAGATGTCTGGGAATGGATCGATTTAACGAGTTTGGGAACGGTTCAGAAGCTTGTGTTTGAATTACAATCATCGGATGTGGGTGAATGGGGCATGAACACACCCGGTTATTTTGCTTTGGATAATTTGATTTTCTATCAATCTAGTGTGAGTTTAAATCAGCATGATGAAACCTCCTATGTGATTTACCCAAATCCAGCGCAAAACTTTGTGAATATCAAGCAAAATCAGGGAGAAGAATTTTCTATTGCATTGATGGATGCTGCTGGAAATTTGATTCAAAACTACAGTGAATCTGAAACACATTTTTTGGATTTGAGTGCTTTGCCTAATGGCGTTTATTTCATTCAAATGACTTCGGGAAATGGGGTTAAAACAGAGAGAATTGTTGTAACACGTTGATTCAGAGATTTACACATATTGCAATTTGGACTTTGAGTTGTTGCTCTGTTTTGTTTGGTCAAGAACCAGCGGACACAACATTAAAGACACATCAAACCACAAGTGTTGAAGTATGTGTAGACGTTGTGGTGAATTATTATGCAACAACGGTTTCAGGAAACACCATTTCTGAACAACAAATATTACAAAGAAGTCCAGAAGATTTGGGGGATTTAACTTCCAGTTTTTCTGGGGTCTTTGTGCGTTCGTATGGCGGTGCTGGCGGATTGAAAACGATGAATGCTCGGGGCTTAGGTTCGCAGCATTTTTTGTTGGTTTCAAACAGTCAGGCGATGTTGTTTAACCAGATGGGCTCGGCAAATTTGGGCGATGTGCAAGTGGATGGATTGACTTCGGTTCAATATTCTGTTGGAGGCACAGACAATTGGCGTTTACCCGCTTTGGCTAAAACCTATTCAGGAGTTTTGTCTTTGAATTACAAGGATGATTATCTCTTAGAGAAACGCAATCAAGGCAATATTCAAGTGCTCGGCGCTTCTTTTGGCCGCGTGAAATTATCTGGAAATTGGTACAAAAGTTCAGAGAAATGGTCTCTTTTTTCTCAGCTTTATGGCTATCGTATGGATGGCGCTTATCCTTTTAGCTATCAGCATGGTCTTGTGCAAGTTGATGGAACGAGATTTCACAACAAAACTCAGGAAGTAGCTGCTCGATTGGGCGGTATGTATAAACTGAACAAGAAGAACTCTCTTCATGTATCATCACAATATTTGAATGCCTACCGTGAATTGCCAGGAGCGATTGTTTTTTATCATCCAGAAACTTTTCAAGAATTGGCCAATCAGCAATTCAATGTGAATTTGAAACACAATCACACAGATGAGAATTTTTCGTTTTTGAACTATGCCAATTATTCTTGGACCAGAACGGCTTATCGAGATAGATTCACTCAGTTTGGTTTTCCTTTACAAATATACCTGGAACAAAATGCTGATTTGGGGCACAATGGCATGCTTAGATTCAGAGCTTGGAGAATCAATTGGTCAGCGCAATATTTGTATTCCCAATTAATGACAAGTCGAGGGGATATTATGTTACCGCAAAGACATCGTGCCATAGCAAATGCTGGAGTTTTGTATTCAAACAAGAATTTCAGCGTTCGCGCCGATGTTCCTGTTCAATTTTTATCCGACCAACTATGGTTTATCCCCAATCAAAATCGCTTGCTTTTTACGCCTTCTGTTGGCTTGAGTAGAGTATTTGCAAAAAACGAAAATGTCATGTTTATTTTTCGCGCCTCAGCAGGACAATTTGCTCGAGTTGCCACATTCTCGGAAATGTATTACGGACAAATCGGGAATCCAAAT
>JBIIJN010000137.1:0-3737 GCA_044233745.1 Crocinitomicaceae bacterium | reverse complement strand
CCCCAACACTCGTTGCGCAACTCGTATTTCAAAGAATCGGGAATGCCGAAAAGTTCCATGCTTAAGTTTTTGTGATACTCTACCCGATCTCCTCCAATATGAAAGGTTAAAATATCGACATCACCATCGCCATCAACGTCAACAATGGCAGGAATATCTGCGGAACTCACATACATCACAGCGTTTATGTTGCCTTGCATAGACCGTAAAATTGCTTCTTCCAAGACAAATTGATGTCCGATTGTTTCGTTGCCAACGTTTCTGTACACCTTCATTCCACCGATACCGTAAGTAAAAATATCCGGCAATCCATCATCATTATAATCCACTAAAGCTGCACGATATCGCAAATCATTGGGAAAGGCAAAACGAAATTGTGGCGCTTCAACATACACATCATTTCCACCAATATTTTTACTCAAGAAAATGCGAATTTGATCGTCGCTGCGGTCGAATGCAAACAGGTCCATCCTACCATCAAAATCCATATCTATCTCAGAAAACTGGGCATAATTCAATCCTCCTGCCCAAGGCATCGACAAAGGATTTCCATTAAAAAGTAAATTGATGTGGTTGCTGCGTTCGAATGAGAATTGAGACCATAGCGGCAAACTAGAGAACATAAACAACAAAATAAGGTAGGATGCGTGTTTCATGATGTTATAACGTAATAGCGGATTAAAAAGTTGTATTCCCTTTTGCGAAATTAGGAATAAACGAATTACTTTTGAAAAGATAAACTCACTACCATGAAAAAGCTTGGATTCGTTCTCATTATTTCACAGATTTTTTACGCCAGTAGTCAGCTCTATTTTCCGCCATTAACAGGAAACAATTGGGAAACCATGAATCCCAGCGATTTGGGATGGTGTCAGAATAAAATAGATAGTTTGTATGCCTATCTAGAATCACAAGACACAAAAGCGTTCATTGTATTGAAAGATGGAAAAATAGTTTTGGAACAATATTTCAACGGACATTCACAAAACACACCTTGGTATTGGGCTTCAGCGGGAAAAACAATCACTGCTTTCATGGTCGGAATAGCACAGCAAGAGGGTTTTTTGAATATCAACAATCCAAGTGCAGATTATTTAGGTACGGGTTGGACTTCCTGCACCTCTCCTCAAGAAAATGCCATCACGGTTTGGCATCAACTCACCATGACATCGGGTTTGGATGATGGGGGTAATCTCAATTGTACCCTACCATCGTGTCTTCAATTTTTGGCCAATCCTGGAACACGCTGGTCGTATCACAATGCACCATACACCCTTTTGGATCAAGTGATTGCCGGAGCCACAGGAACTACCCTCAACTTATACACAACAGAAAAATTAAAAAATCCAACGGGTATGACTGGCTCGTTTGTGCAAGTGGACGACAACAATGTGTTTTTCTCATCTGCACGCAGCATGGCGCGTTTCGGTTTGCTCGTTTTAAACAACGGCAATTGGAATGGTGCACCCATAATGACCGATGCTGACTATTTTAATGCCATGGTAAACACCTCGCAACAGTTGAACAAAGGCTATGGCTATTTGTGGTGGCTCAACGGCAAGGAAAATTTCATGGTTCCAGGGGTTCAAGTCACAATACCCGGTTCCATTATGCCCAATGCACCCGAAGATATGGTTTCTGGACTAGGCAAAGATGGTCAATTTGTAAATGTAGTTCCCAGCCAAAACCTCGTGCTCATTCGCATGGGAGAAGAACCATCTGGAAGTTTAGTGCCATTTTTGATGAACGATAAAATTTGGGAATATATGAATGCGTTGGTCTGCAATCCGGTTGGTTTGGAAGAAGAACAATTCACTTTTGGGGTTTTCCCAAATCCGAATGCAGGTAGTTTTACGGTACAAAGCACCACCGAACAAGGCAATATCGCTATTATCGATATTTTCGGTCGTATGGTGTACCAAAAGAACATCGAAAATTTCACGACTTCAATAGATTTAGGGAAAACTGCATCAGGCACCTATTTTGTGCGTTTGGAAAGCGGTGGAAAAGTTGCGATTCAGAAAATTGTGGTGCGATAAAAGAATGCGTTTAGGAAAAAATCCAATCAAGCATTTGGGTAGTTTTCGATTTCTGTTTTTGATTACATTCGCAAAAACAATGAAATTACTATGGGCATATCTTTACACTACTCTGGGAAATTTAATCCCAGTAAATCATTAAGCAATCTTATCATTGAGGTGAAAGAAATTGCAGAGGCTTTTGGCTGGAAATATTTCATTTACGATACTGAATTTCCTGAAAAAATCAGCCCTCCAGACGAACACAACGATAGTTTATATGGTATTCGATTTTCGCCACCAGAAAGTGAGCCTGTTGAAATCACATTCACCTCAAACCAACGCATGACAGGTGTCATGAACTTTCAGTGTTGGGGAAAATCTTCTGACCCAAGGGAAATGGAATATTTGTACGCGGTTTCAACCAAAACACAATTTGCAGGACCAGAAAGCCACAAAATGATCGTAGAAATCATGCGTCATTTAAATAATCGCGGCTATTTTTTAGATTTCCAAATGACAGATGAAAGCGATTATTGGGAAACTGGAGACGAGAAGGTTATGGTTCAAAAGTTTAAATTTTTGGGAGCTATGATTGAGGGACTTTCCTTAGCGATACAAACTACCCCAAAATCCGATGACGAATCCTATGAAGGCTATTTCGAACGTTTATGCGAAATGGTTAGGAAGAAAAATGATTCGAAGCAAACCGATTAAATAGCATCACCAGGGGTAGGACAAAATATTAAAGGCTTTTCAAAACATTTTAGTCTTTTAAGCCTTATTGATATATGCACCAAATCACCACCTGCACATTTTTGAAAATAAAAGGTCTTTCCAACAAGTGGTGGGCGTTCAAACAGATGCAAATTGGAATTCGGGCATTGAATCATGTGGCTGGTTTGACTTTTTATAAATTATTAGGCTCAGGTGGCAAAAAAGGATTCAGTTCCATCCCTAATTTTGGTACTTATGTGCTGTTATGCGTTTGGGATTCAGAGGAAAAAGCACAGGAATTCATGACCAGTAATGCTTTTTATTTGTCTTATTCACAGAAGAGCAGTGAACACTTTACCGTCTTTCTCAAATCGGCAGAAGTGCATGGCAAATGGGCAGGTATTCAACCATTTGAATCTGCTGATAAAATGCAATTAGATAAACCAGTTTTGGTTCTCACCCGTGCCACGATTCGATTTTCTAAGTTGATTTCTTTTTGGCGAAGAGTGGGGAAAGTGAGCCAAAGTCTCGACAATTACAAAGGCCTATCTTTCTCTATTGGCGTTGGTGAGTGGCCACTGATTCAACAAGCTACTTTGAGTTTGTGGAAAACACAAGCCGAAATGCTCGATTATGCCTACACCAACCCAAAACACAAAGAAGTTGTGCTGCTCACAAGAAAATTAAAGTGGTACAAAGAAGAAATGTTTGCGCGATTTGTGCCCTATAAAATTGAAGGAATGTGGAATGGAAAATCGGTTCAAAATTTCTTGTAATCAAACGAATTGCTCCAGCATACACGAAATCAAGGCTATGTGTAGAGTTGTTGAACCGCATCAATTGAACATTATTGAAAATCAATTGTTTATAAGGAATGGAGTACAACAATTCCATTAAGAAACATCATTGCTCTAGAACCTAAAATTCAAATATGAAAGCCTTTAAAATCATCTTACTCGTACTTATCATTGGGTTTATAACCGTCCAGATTTTTGCCATGCG
>JBIIJN010000071.1:0-14635 GCA_044233745.1 Crocinitomicaceae bacterium | reverse complement strand
TTGGAAACATGAAATCAAATATTTGGATTATGAGGAAACAAAAAATCCCACCGAAGCGGGACTTAAGATTTTCATCTACGGCATATAGCCTTATTGTGATAAGAAAAAAGATTGGAAATTTTTTTCTTGTCGCAAATGTAGAATAATTTATTAAATTGGCTAACTTTTTTTCAGATATTGACAACTTACATTTAATGTACATGGAAAATTCTCGTAAAATTTTAGGACTGGACTTGGGAACAAACTCGATTGGGTGGGCGATAGTGGATGAAGTAAACAACAAGATTCTCGGAATCGGGAGTAGAATATTTCCTATGGGTGTTGAAAATCTTGGAGAAGGTGAAGGGCGTGAAATGTCTAAAAACGCATCTAGAACTGGCGCAAGAGGTGTACGACGACAATTTTTTAGAAGAAGATTGAGAAAAAAGGTTTTGTTAAAAGCATTATCAGAACATAATATGTGTCCTTTAACGGAAAATGAATTTGAAAATTGGAAACATACAAAAAAATACCCATCAGAAACACTGGCGGCATGGTTTGCCCTAAATCCTTATGATTTACGTCATCGTGCCTTGGCAGAACAACTAAGTTTGCTTGAAATTGGTAGAATTTTTTATCATTTGATTCAAAGACGAGGGTTTTTGAGCAACAGTAGAAAAGGTGGAACTGATGACGGCGCTATTTTCAAGGGCAACCCCAAAGAGGGAAAAATTGGAATTACGGAAACTCAGAAAAGCATTGAGGATAAAACATTGGGAAGCTATTTGAATGAGATCCGTCCAAAAGAAAATGTGCCTTTTCAGCAAGGTCTTGAACGGGTTCGAAATCGATATACAACGCGAAAAATGTATGTGGATGAATTTGAAAAAATCTGGGATTTTCAAGCTAAACATCACAGTACTTTAAATTCTAATTTGAAACAGTTTTTTGGGGGAAGAAAGTTAGATGGGTATAAAGAGGACGGCATTCTATTTCACCAGAGACCCTTGCGTTCACAAAAACATTTGGTTGGTAATTGTACTTTTGAACCCAATAAAACGAAGTGCCCGCTTAGTGCCATACCATTTGAAGAATTTCGTGTATGGCAATGGGTGAACACTGTTGAGTACAATGGAAAGAAAATAACCGCAGAAGAAAAATTGAAAATAGTAGATTTTCTTTTCGCTAATGAAAAACCAGATTTCAAAAAAATCAGAAAGGCAATCGGAAAAGAAAGCGCCGAATTCAAGTTCAACTATAAGGATGAAGATAAAATTGTTGGAACATACACCATTTCAAATATTTCGAATAAAAAGTTTTTTGGTAAAAAATGGTTCGATTTTTCAGACAAGGAACGAGAAAATATTTGGCATGTACTCTATTTCTTCGACAGCAAATCCAACCTCAAGGAATATGCTATTGAAAACTGGGGTTTCAACGAAGAGCAAGCTACAGCTATCTCAAAGTTTAATTTGAAAGATGGTTATTCAAGTATAAGTCGAAAAGCAATCAATAATATTCTGCCATTTTTAAAATTAGGCTTCACTTATGATGTGGCTGTGGTATTTGGTGGAATTAAAAATGCTTTTGGTGAACATTGGGATAATTTGAGCGATGAAAAACGCAATTTTCTGTTGGATAATGTGGAGTCTATTGTGCGTTCAAAAATTCAAGGTGGATTTATTGATACAATCAAAGAGATTTTGGTAAAGGATTATGGGCTTACTGAAAAACAACTTTCCAAATTGTATCACCACTCAGCTTCCATTCAAGTCATGGATTTATTCGAAAAACTTCCAACTGGAAAAGAAGCGGATAAGGAAATACAAGCCATCAAAAACCCAATCGTAACCACGGCACTTTTCGAGTTGAGAAAACTGGTCAATGAACTTATAGATGAATACGGCAAATTTGATGAAATCAAAGTTGAAATGGCAAGAGACCTTAAAATATCTAAATCACAGCGGCAAAAAATAAGACGAGAAAATCAAAGATTAGAAAAGGAAAACGACCGTGTCAAAGAACGTTTGAATTATGAAGGCATCAGAATTACACACGATAACATTCTATTATACAAACTTTGGGAAGAATGTAAAAACACATGTCCTTACACTGGAAAGCCGATTTCTTTTGCTCAACTTTATTCTGGTGAAGTGCAAATTGAGCATATTCATCCTTGGAGCCGGTCATTAAATGATAGTTTTGCCAATAAGACTTTATGTTTTGCTGATGAAAACAGAAAAAAAGGCAATAAAACACCGTTTGAATTTTACGGAGGCGATGAGGCTAATTGGTCAGTAATAAAAGAACGTGCCTTAAAGCTTTTTTCCGACACCAAAGAATATCCAAATGCCTATCAAAAGTTCAAACGTTTTGTGCAGCAAAAATTTGATGATGACTTTAGTTCGCGCCAATTGAATGACACGCGTTATATTAGTAGAGAAGCTAAAGAGTACCTTTCTAAAATTTGTAAAAAAATTGTTGTTGCTCCTGGTCAAGCCACTTCCAATTTGCGCCACAAATGGGGCTTGAATGGTATTTTGAATGTAGAAGATGATGCAAAATCAAGGGAAGACCACCGCCATCATGCTGTTGATGCTTTGGTTTTGGCTTGCACAAAGGTTTCTTATGTGCAAGAATTATCCAATTGGAACCGCCACAATAGAAAGCCAGAATTGAAACATTTCCCGATGCCTTGGGATTCATTTAGAGATGATGCTGAAAATGCGGTGAACCAAATTTTGGTTTCACACAAAAGAGTAAACAACACAATCACAGTTAGAACCCATAAAGCGGAAAAAAATGGCGTGGTTCACAAAAACAAAGGTGTCGCGGCTCGCGGGCAATTGCACATGGAAACGGTTTACGGACAAAGAAAAGCTCCATTCTCTGAGCAAGCGTATCATGTAAGAAAATCTATTGATTCTATTAGCACTGCAAAACATTTGGAAAAAGTTGTGGATTCTAAAATACGCGAATTAGTTTTTAAGCGCATTGAGTTTCTTGGCGGCTTTCAAAATGATAAAGTGCCAGCCAATACTTTTTTTATTGTTGATGAAAACGGAATCAAACAGCCTCAAATTTTCTTGCCCAATAAAAACGGTGAGCCTGTAACAATTTTAAAAGTGCGAATGAAGGAAAATTTCAGCGGTGCAGAAAAATTGAAAGATGAGGTTAACCAATGGGTGAACCCACGAAACAACCACCACGTTTTGATTTACAAAGATGAAAACGGGAACCTAAAAGAAGATGTGGTTACCTTTTGGACGGTGGTTGAAAGAAAACGCAATGGTTATCCGGCGTATCAATTGCCTACAGGCGGTAAAGAAATTGTAACCACTTTGCACATCAATGATATGTTTTTGTTGGGCTTGAAGGAGGATGAAATTAATTGGGAAGCGCCTAATTATGTTTTGTTAAAGAAACACTTGTATAGAGTGCAGAAATTGTCTTCGAAGTTTTACGAGTATAGATTGAGCTCTGAATCGTCTATACAAAGTAATTTCCATCCTTATTACGTGAGAATTCAAAGCTTTGGTGATGGAAAAACTGGTTGGGATAGCTTTAATCCAATAAAAGTAAAAATTTCAGCCTCTGGAAAAATTGAAAAGTGTTGATTCAAAACTTTACTTTTGTTTTGATTTAACATTTTGATTGTTCTTTGACATACTGGTAATCGAGCCGCTTAGATACCAAACCACAACGGAAAATCAACCGATTTTTCTTGCACGGATTTTCCGTTGTGGTTTGATTAAAGATTGGAAAGAACGATATTCGCAGACAAGGTACAGCAACGAGAGTGCTGTTGTGGTTTGATTAAAGATTGGAAAGAACGATATTATAATTGATAAATTGATAAGCGCTTCTATTGTTGTGGTTTGATTAAAGATTGGAAAGAACGATATTTAATCGCGCACCGGTTGCGCTGCATCAATGTTGTGGTTTGATTAAAGATTGGAAAGAACGATATTAATTTTTTACACGTCCTGAAACAATTGATGTTGTGGTTTGATTAAAGATTGGAAAGAACGATATTTGTTCGGTACTTAAACATGAACGCCATGCCGTTGTGGTTTGATTAAAGATTGGAAAGAACGATATTTTCGGTTGTGTAGTGTTCGTTGCATACCTCGTTGTGGTTTGATTAAAGATTGGAAAGAACGATATTCCAAATGTGTTTATCAAGTTCACTGTAATCGTTGTGGTTTGATTAAAGATTGGAAAGAACGATATTAAAGAATGGGACAATGAACCACCACCACTTGTTGTGGTTTGATTAAAGATTGGAAAGAACGATATTAAGTCTATGCGTGTTATGTGCCTGCCCTACGTTGTGGTTTGATTAAAGATTGGAAAGAACGATATTCTACAATGCGCGAATCATGAGCATTTAAATGTTGTGGTTTGATTAAAGATTGGAAAGAACGATATTGGGCAGTTAGCGCCTATCACTTTGACTGGGTTGTGGTTTGATTAAAGATTGGAAAGAACGATATTGTACGCTAATTGCGTTTCGTTTGCGTGTGTGTTGTGGTTTGATTAAAGATTGGAAAGAACGATATTAACGAACATAATCATGTCGCCAAACACACGTTGTGGTTTGATTAAAGATTGGAAAGAACGATATTCCGTCCGAATCATAAGCCGTTACCGTTCTTGTTGTGGTTTGATTAAAGATTGGAAAGAACGATATTAGTCCGTTTCATTTTAGACAATTCACTACTGTTGTGGTTTGATTAAAGATTGGAAAGAACGATATTAGTTGGCGGCTTGAGCCTTCTAATAGCGTGGGATAGAAGCTTAATATCGTTTATAAAAAACGCCCCTTTTATGGCCTGATAACCCATGATTGGGGCATTTTTTGTTTTTAAAAAAGGGTTTGGATTTTTTATTTGTCGCCGTAATGACCAAAGGCAGAAATAACGTAAACGGTCACCACTTCGTCGATAACCTCGTAAATGATGCGGTGTTTTTGGTTGATGCGCCTTGACCAAAGCCCAGAAAATTCATGTTTCAAGGGTTCGGGATGCCCAATCCCTGAGTAGGGATGCTCTTCTAAATCTTTAATTATGGCAGTGATTTTTTTAAGAAGTATGGTATCACCCGCTTTTTTATGTTTGACCAAGTCTTTCTCCGCACTTGGCCGGATAATTACTTGATAAGCTCCCATAAATTCTCAGATGTAACAGTTTTGCCTCCTTTCTCTTTTCTGGCTTTTTGGATTTTTTTTACGAATTCTGGATTGTATTCGGATTTCTGTTTCTGTTCTTCGATTTGGACAAATGCTAACGTCTTTAGAAATTCAAGAAAGACTCTTGCTGCCTTGCTGCTTGTATCGAGTTTTAATGTAAATGTTGTCATAACCTAAGTTTTTACAAAATTAAGAAAAAACAGAACGAACTCAAGTATTTTATAGGTTTAGAATAATTCCAATTGCTTAGGCTGAGGTGCTGCTTCTAATGCTGCTCGACCCCAAAAGTTGGCAATGTTGCCGTATTGTTTGTCGGTAATGCGCAACAAACTCACTTTTCCAAGTGGTGGTAATAAAGCATTCACGCGCTTTTCGTGGGCATCAGCGCTTTCACTACTGGCGCAATGACGGGTGTAAACAGAAAATTGCATCATCGTAAATCCATCTTTCATGAGGTTTTTGCGAAACTGTTGGGCATTTCGTCTGTCCTTTTTCGTTTCGGTGGGCAAGTCAAAAAATACAAATAGCCACATAATTCTGTACGCATTTAGTTCCATAATTTGGGGTAGTTGATTTTCTTTTTATCACCGTAGTAGCATTGTTGCAGTGATGCTGCTGTTTTTTGAATCGCGACCATCAACGGACTTTTTTCATCTTTGAAATAAACTGTTCTGGTAAGTATGTTGAGCAATTCGGATTTGATGGCCGTTGTGAGTTCTTGTTCATCAAACTCTTGCATAATTTCAGCTACTTTTTCATCAACCAAAGGACGGAAAGGCTCCATAATGTCGTCTGCTAAAGCGAAAGCATTGTATTTGCTTTTGTGATGAATGCCTAAGGTGTTGAGCAAGCCACTTGCCGAAAGTGAACGTGCCACTGCCGCTCGCAAAATTGCATATCCATAATTGAGAAAACTATTGGGGTAATCGCCAAAACGCTCGCGTTTGAAGTTGAAATCGAAAAAAGTTTTCCAATAATATGAGGCTGCTGCACCTTCCATGTTGCTGGTGTCACCGCTCAAAACTCGACTTGCGAATGTATCTAAAGGGTTTGGTTTTCCGGTCATTTTATTGAGCAGTTCACCTTGATTTTTGATTTTTTCGATGATGGTTTGTTGCCAAAGTTGTTTTTTCAATGGCACACTGGCTTCAATCTGTTTCCTGAAAATCTCTTGTTGAATGTGGTGACTGTTCAAATTCAAAAACATACCATTTGGTAAATGATTTTTCCCGCAAATAATAATAGCAGTGTTGTTATCTACCATCAAATTCATTGCGTTTATGCTGAGGTAGGTTTCGCTGTTGTCGATTAGCAGAAACCCGATGTCTTCAATGGGAATTGTTGTTTCTCGTGCATCAGTTTTGATGTGCAGTTGCAAATCTTTAGAATGTATCGAGGCTTTGTTTTCGATGAGGATAGAGCGTTTGATCATGTTCTTGGTTTATCAGTTTCATTTTATTACGAAACTGAATACCAATTGGTTACAACTTTATGTCTGTCTAAAGAGCCCTAATAATTCCTCCGATCATTCCACAGCTCACTTCTAAATCCGAAGAAAACCCCGATGTAGTTGTTGGTGCTGCCTTGTTGGCTGAGCCAAGATGAATCGAGGGTGATGAAGGCGCGCATGCGGTATTTTGGGAATATTTGGTAGCCCACCGTGGCCTGCAGTTTTAATAAGTTATATTTCATGCCGCTTCCGATGTGGTAACCATAGTCGATGCGTTTGCCATCGTCATCTAAAGGGCGATTCATATTGGATATGTTGATGTCGCTGCCGTATTGGTAATTGGTGTTTTCGCCGCGAAGGAGATAAACCAGATCCAAGCCATAATCCCAGCGGTTTTTACGGTATAAAAAGCGCGTTGAATTTTCTGCGAAATTGGCACCATACGGATGTGCTAGAGGCAAGTTCATGTTGGTGAAGGATTGCCCGGGGTTGTTGTGTCCGTAGGTGAAAGGTCGCACCACATTGACTTCAGAGCTGTATGAAATCTGACCATCGTTCCATTCGCTTTGTCCTTTTAAACCGAATTGAAAGCCAAATTTATTGGCCCACCAACGATTTCTGGCGCGGACTTCTTTCAACAAAAATTCATCGATGATTACTTGTCCGTAGAGCATCAGTTTGGGCGAAAAGCGGTAGGACAGATTGACGCCAATTTGAATTTTATCGGTTGAACCTAAACCATATTCCACCGGGCGATACACGACCATCGGATTGAGGTATTCAAATTCAAATCCACGCCGTTGACCTTCAATGACACCATCATAAACGACTGTCTCAAAAAAGCCAATATTGAAGCCTTTGAAGAGATTCAAACTCAGATAGTGCATCGTACTGTGTTTGGGTCGGAAGTTGCTTTGTCCGGGATTGGGTGTGTGCAAATAGGTGTGCAAGAGCACATATTCTGCGCGCCAAAGTTTCAAGCGAAAGGCAGCAAATGGGTAGGGCGAACCGTAATCGTCTAACAACAAAGAGCGGTCGCCTTCTCCAAAACGGTTTTGATCAAGACCCACTTGAAAATTGAAATATTTATTGGGCGAATAGCTCAAGCGTGTTCGAATATCGTGGTAGTGTGTTCCAAAATTGGGGATATTCCAGCGCAGGAAACTATAAGGACTGGCGCTTCCTCCGTATGGACGTGTTTCTTCAATGGCATAACCAGCCACATAGGCAAACCGCAGATGCATTCCACGAATGGGCACATAATTAGCGGCAAATCCAGCACCAATGCGTGCATTTCCAGGTCTGCTTAAATCTACAACAAAATCGCTCACAGGCATAAAAGACCAGCGCTTGGGCAGATAAGATTTATCCAAATTGGCACCAAAATCTGTTCTTCGCTTGTTGATTCTGGGATAAATGGCACTGTGGAAGTCGAAATCATATTCTTGGCTGTTGCTGGCACTGTCTTGCCAATAATAGGAATCCCAAGGCACAAATTCCTGTCCCCAAGAAAACATGGGAAGAAAAACGAGGAGCAATATGACATAGATGCGCTTCATCAATAATCGAAATATTGGTTGAACAAAGGCGTTCGGATGCCCAGATTGAAGAACAAGGTTTCGTGTTTAAATCCTCCCGTGGCTCTGGCTTGTCTATAAAGCGCCGAGGCAAAAATTTGCATGTTGTTTTTTTTGTTGAAGCGATATAAAAAATCTACTTGTCCGAAAGCAACAACAGCGTTTTCACTGGGCGTAGATGGATTGTATTGAATCACCAAAACGGGCGTGCCATAAATTTTCGTTTGAGGATTGTAGGTTGTGAACATTAAATTGCCCGCCACCGACACACCGAAGCGTCTGTATTCATAATTCAATCGACCCAAGACTTCTTGAAAACCAGCGCCCATTGGGTGACCCAAGAGCATATTATTGTGGGTGTAAGTGAGTCTTTTGTTGTCGTGCGAATAAAAAGTTTCCGGCACATAATTGAACTCCACAAGGGCATGGAGATTTTCTATTTTGAAAGGCTCAGCAAAGCGAATTCCCGCTTGAAATGCAGGTTTTATGGTTTCAAAATCGTCGATGGCAATTTGGGTATAGGCATGCATCCAAGTAAAAATCGTCCATACACCCTGAAGACCCAAAACCATGTTGGAACGCTGATTTCTCATGCCCAAAATCAAGGGATTGATTAAAGGAACAGGGTTGAAATACAGGCGATCAACGCGCTTCATTTCTGTGGCTGTGCCTCTGCTCCATGTGGCACCTTCAAAAAGACTGATTTGAATTTTTTCTCTGGGTTGAAAAGTGAGATAAGTGACTGTAAACCCTTTTCTATCGAATAGACTTTCTGTGCCGTCATTGCTGATGCCCGAACGAATCATGTTCATGTGTTGGGCATAAACAATTTCTGTTGACCACATCGGGGAAATACGCCAGCTGATGCGAAGATGAGGTGCAACGCCGCTGTTGTCTGAAAGGAAAAGAGAACGATGTCCAGCACCGACAAACAAAGGGGAATTGCCAAGCGTCAAGAAAAAATCTCTACGCGGTCTGAAAATTACGCCTCCTGTCACAAAAGCATAATCGAAGGCATCTCCTTTGAAGGCTTTTGTGCGCGAAGCTCCAGAAACGAAGCCATTTCTTCGAACAATAGTCCCTTGGCTGTTGGGGCCATA
Source organism: Crocinitomicaceae bacterium (assembly GCA_044233745.1). GTDB lineage: Bacteria > Bacteroidota > Bacteroidia > Flavobacteriales_D > Crocinitomicaceae > UBA6165. The sequence goes on along the minus strand of JBIIJN010000071.1, from coordinate 5,338 downwards.
GTCGCCGCGCAGTCTAATTTGGTCGGACTGGTAATCAACAAAGCGCGCTTGGTTTTCCATGATTGTGCTGTAGAAACCAAAATATTTACCGATGCCACCTGTTACGCGAATGCCACGGGTGTTGTGAAAGAAATTTTTGTTTTCTGTGTCGCGCAAATCTCTCCCCAAACTCATGTTCAGAATGGGGTCGATGGTCAGGAAATACTCGTTGTTCTGGTATTGAAAAAAATGTTCATCAAATAGCTTTCTCCCAAACCAAGTGTTGCGTTGGCTGTTGGTATCCAAATCAGAAACCGTGTAAAATCGATTTTCTAAAACGGGGAAGAATGTGGGTGCTTGGTAGGGGTATCTTGATATTATAGTACTATCAGTTGGAAAGTCCAGAAACGCCCTGTCTTTATAATACTGTTCCATGGGCATGAAACGCACTTGCGACAAGCCGTTCAGAATAAAAATTCCACTTAGAATCAATGCCAATGCGTTTTTTTTCATCATTCCGCGGCACTTTTTGCGATGAAATGTGGATTCACCAAGTTGGTTTTGTTGTAGGATAATGGCTTTCCAGATTGCATACTGTTTACTTCTCCACCGGCTGATGAGAGAATCGCTTGACCTGCCGCGATGTCCCATTCCATTGTTGGCCCAAATCGTGGATAAAACTGCGCATGATTTTTCACCAAGTCGATGAATTTCAGTGCGCTGCCGCGTTTGTAAAGCTCAACGTTGGCGTGGTTTTTTCTTAGGTTTTCGCAAAATGTTTGCACTTCACCAGAGCCGTGTGATTTAGAAGAAATAACCCGACAAATCCCACCGTTGGCGGTAGTTTTATCTACAGCCTGTATCTCATTTTCTTGTTCATAATGCCATTCAAAAACACCAATTTCAGGTCCGCCAAACATCATGTATTGCTGCACGGGAGATGCGATGAGTCCAAAAATGGGTTTGTTGTTGTCAATGAGTGCAATATTGATAGAAAATTCGTCGCTGTTGCGTATAAATTCCATGGTGCCATCCAAGGGGTCAACCAACCAACACTGGATCCAATTTCTTCTGGTTTGATAATCTGAATTGTGGATTTCTTCGTCGATGATTGGGATGTTTGTTTGCTCCAAATAAGCCCTAATTACACGCGACGAATGTTTATCGGCTTCGGTTACAGGACTACCATCACTTTTTTTCTCAGGATGTAAATCGCCCAAATAATATTGCATAATCACTTTGCCGGCTTCAATAGCTGCAGCGATGGCTTGTTGATAAATGGGGTTTAATTCTGAGCGTTGCATAGCGTCAAATATCGGAAATTAATCAAACGAAATCCACTAAAAAAACGAAAAACTCATACCCACCTGAACCGTATTTAATTTGGAATTGCCATTTCCTTGGAACCAAGGCGTGAAATAATAGGCGCCATAAAAATTCCAGCGATTGTAACCCAAACGCATGTAGGCACCAGCCCTCCAAATCATTGCATTGGCATGGTTGAATTCTCTGAATTTATCCGAGTCTTCGCGCCATCTTTCATAACTGTTTAATCGCACACCAATAGAACCACCCAGGGTTAGGCGATACGATTTTTTGTTAACCCCGCGTAATCTCAATTCCAAAGGCAGTTCCAAATGCGACTGCACAAAGCGTTGGTTGGTTCTGGGAAATTCCATGTTGTTGGTGGAGACTAAAATGCTTTGGTTGATGCTGTCGCCCACTTGAATAAAGCCGTTGTGCTGCACCACTGTTTTCCCAAAACGCAATCCAGTAGCGATGGAAACTGTGCTTTTATAATTGAGCGGCATATCGTGATAAAAATTCCAATTGTAGCCGATAGAACGCCATCCGGTTTTCACTTCTGAACGTTCACCCAACCAATCGTTGTAGTGTACATCGAGCATCAATCTATCGCGTTTGGCACCGTTTTCAGGTTCCTTGGCATGCACACCTTGGAACGCAGATTCCACGTTGGGTTTCACTTCGTCAACAACCATGAGGGTTCTAGTGCGAACACTTCCACACGACGTTGAAGCCAAGCTAAGCGCTAGAGCGCAAATTGCAATTATTTGTTGTTTTGTTCCCATCTCCATGCGTCTTTCATTGCTTGTTTAATATCTCTTTTTGATTGCCATTTTAGTTGATTTTGAGCGAAGTCAGTGTTCGCGAAAATCTCCGCTACATCGCCTGATCTTCGTGGTGCAAATTGCCAGTTGAGCTTCATGTTGTTGGCTTCTTCAAAATACTGAATAGCTTCCAAAACACTTGTGCCTTTGCCTGTTCCAATGTTGAAAATATGGGTTTTTTGGGCCTCTTGTTTTTCCAAGAATTGCAGTGCAGCCACATGCGCTTCGGCCACATCCATCACATGAATGTAATCGCGAACACAGGTGCCATCTTGGGTTGAATAGTCGTTACCAAAGACAGCTAATTTTTCGCGTAGTCCTTTTGCTGTTTGGGTGATATACGGAACCAAATTATTCGGAACACCAATAGGGTTTTCGCCGATCAAACCTGATTCATGAGCGCCGATTGGATTAAAATAGCGCAACAGGACTGCTGAAAAATCTTGCTGCAATTCTACAACTTGAGCAATCATCTGCTCGCAAATCAATTTGGTGAATCCATAAGGTGATTCCGGTTTTTCGAGAGGCGTACTTTCACTTACCACATTGGTTTTCGGGTTGCCATAAACCGTGCACGATGATGAAAAAATAAGATGTTGAACACCCAGTTTTTCCATGGCCTGCATCAATACGATGGTGCTGTTGATGTTGTTGTCGAAATAGAGCAGCGGATTTTGTACCGACTCTCCAACGGCTTTAAACGCGGCAAAATGTATCACGGCTTCAAATGGAACTTCTGCAAAAATGCGCTCGTAAATACTGGCATCTCTGCAATCTCCTTCATAAAACGGAAATCTTTCTCCCGAAATTTTTTCCAAAGCATCCAAAACTTCTATGCTGCTGTTGCTCAAATTATCCAACAAAATTGGCCGATAGCCCAAGTGATGCAAGGCGAGAACGGTATGCGAACCGATAAATCCTGTTCCACCCGTAATGAGAATATTTTTGTTTTGGGGCATTTGGTTAATTTGGGAGTCAAAAATAAACAATTCCCCCAAACCCAACAGTATTTATCTTTGCGGCATGAAGTCCGAGCGGAAATTGAATTTACAGCAATACAGAAACTACACGCGGAGTTACAAATACCTCATTCGTATTGTGATGTATGTGGCTATTTTGGTGATGGTCTTGCTTTTTTTGAAATACAAATTGAAGCCACTAAATCAACCTGAAAATCAGGATGGCATTGAGGTTTTTGTTGAATAATAGAGGAAGGTACTTGTTTGAATGGAAATTCTTTTCCTTTTATCAAATGCATTTTCAAGACGCTTGTCAAATTAACCGTTACTGAAACTTGGTAACGAATACAGAGCTAAGCGCAAGATTTTTTTCAAGAAGCTATTCCTGCTTTCCGTTATAGTTCCGCTCAAAAAAGCGGAAGCTGCCACTTCAATCAGGGCTAGGGGTAAACGGTGGTCACAAATTTTCGGGGGCTTGTGCTAACCGTTATCCCTAAACTAACGGTTATTTACCGCTATTCCCGCGGCTCAAACAAGAAAAAGTAAGAACTATTTCACTTTATTCAACCGCAAAGCCAACCATGCCATTGGAAAATAAGCCAAAATCAAATCTGTAAGATTGAACCACATCGGAGCGTTGAGTATGATGACCATGTAAAGTCCACCAAAGAAGAAGATTCCAGCAATTGTATAGGCAAATATTTTATGATGGCTGGCTGCAATGCGCACCGCAACAAAAGCGCCAATCAACGTGCCCAAGGCGTGTGACAAAAATGGACTAATAAAATGTTTGGTTTCCATAACTGCAAATGCAGCGTTAAGTCCTTCAGGTGTGTTCATGTCAAATCCTTCCGGGGGTGGAATGAGTGTCATGCCGATTTGCAAAGTGAGCATGTTGGCCGCTGATCCAAACAAAAGACCAGCAACAACTGCAATGATGTTTTTGAGTATAGGATTCATGGGAATAATATTTATAATTGTTGCGAAATGTAGCGAGATTTTTCAATACCGATACGATTTATCGAAATTCTAGAGTGTCAGACTTTCTTACCCCTATTCCAAGGCAGCAGGGCAATTCCCATACGCATATAACATCGGTCAATCAATGAAGTGAAAATGAGTCCAGTGGCCAGAATAATTGGAATCGCAATCAACCACTGAATGGAAAGAAAATCGCCACCCAAGAAAATAGCAAGCAACACGCCAAGAGTCATCCTAAACTGACGATCTACGGACCAACCTGATTTGGGATTTTGAACATATCCAGATAAACCCTCCATCTGTTTCTCCATAATAAATACATGCTCAAAATCAGATTTTAGCAGTTTGTTTTGTACTGTTTTGGCGCGATTTCCTGAATGACAGATTAACCCGATACTTTTTCCTTTATAGGGTTCGAATTTCGATAATTCGTATTGCGAGGAGGGAATATTGATCGAACCCATCAAATGGAAATCTGCATATTCCTGCGGTTCGCGAACGTCGATAATGATAATTTCTTGAGCCATAATGTGACATTGAATTATATGGATAAATCTATTTCAGGGTTCCAAAAAAAGGTTTTAAAGTTCAAAATCTGATCGTTTTCAACGGCAATTCCCTCTGCTTCTAGCAATTCTTGCATGCGTGTTGGACTCCCAAAATGTGCTTTTCCGCTGAGCATTCCATTTCTGTTCACCACGCGATGTGCAGGAATTTCGGGTTTGCTATGGGCGGCATTCATGGCCCAACCTACCATGCGCGAAGATTTTGCTGAACCCAAATATTTGGCAATGGCGCCATAACTTGTTGCCCGCCCCGGAGGAATCAGTTTCACCACTTCATAAACTTGGTGGAAGAAATCGTTCTCTTTGGGTGTGTCCATTAAATGACGAATTTTATATACTTGATTTTAAACCCTTTAGCGGAAAAAAGCGCCTCGTAGTGCGTTTTGATTTGCATGATTTCTTGCGTTTCTGAGTCCAAATCATGAATAAGCGTGCCGTATAAATCCGCAGTATCTTGAATAATTTGGTAGCCATGTTCAGCAATTTCTTCCAAGGTCGATTCGTAAAGCAAATCGCTATCCGTTTTCATATGGACGATGCCACCGGGTTTCAAAAATGCGCGATACATGTCAATATAACGCTTGTAGCTCAATCGTTTTTTGGGTTTATTGGGTTGCGGGTCGGAAAAGGTGAGCCAAATTTCATCAATTTCATTTTCAGCAAAAAAGGCATGAATAAATTCTATTCGCGTTCGCAAAAACCCAACGTTGTCCAGTTTTCGGTC
>JBIIJN010000070.1:0-14674 GCA_044233745.1 Crocinitomicaceae bacterium | reverse complement strand
TAGGCCAAGTTTCAGCTGGATTTGAAGGCAACATCCAGAAGGCATGCCACAAACCAGCAACATTATCCATACGGATTCTGGCTTCAACACGACCGTATTTGAAATCGCCTTTGTTCAACGAACGAATGCGTGCAGATGTGTACTCCATGCCTTGAAAATTTTCGCGTTGCGCACGAATGCGCAGCATGCCATTTTCTACGGAAAGGTTTTCTTTTCGGTAAAACTGTGCTTCGTTATTGCCCCAAAGAAAGAGACCAACGGAACCTCCTGTACCCAATTGCACCTCCCATTTAGATTCGTCGATTTCGGTGCCGTCGAACTCATCCGACCAAACCAAAACCTTGAAGTTTTCAGGTGGGTCGCTTTGTTTACATCCTGTTGATACAACAAATGTGAAAGCCATTAAAAAATACATCAATCGCGTCATATTTTAATCTTTTACGTAGAATTTCTGCTTCAAAGTATTGACTTGAAGCAGGAATTCTCCTGGTTCAACAATCCATTTCAAATCTTTATTTACAAAAGCCAATGCTGCTATTGGCATTTCAATTTCTATTGTTTTGGTTTCTCCTGCTTCCAAAGATACTTTTCGGAAAGCGCGCAGTCTTTTTACGCTCGGGGTGATACTCGCCACTAAATCACTCACAAACACCTGCACAACCTCCTTGGCGGATCTATCTGAATCGTTTTTTACTTGAACCGAAATGCGGACCATATCCGATTGGCCGAATGATTTTTTGTCAATTTTCAAGTTGCTGTAAACGAACTTCGAATAGCTCAAACCAAAACCAAATTCCCACTGCGGATTGAAGGTGTTATAGCCAAAATCTTTGTCCAACAACTCCGTATGTTTGTGATCGTAAAACAACAAAGAACCTGTATTTCGCGGATAGGTGAAAGGCAATTTTCCGGATGGGTTTACATCGCCAAACAAAATCTGAGACAATGCAATTCCGCCAAAATCGCCAGGCAAATATGCATGTACAATGGCCGCGGCAAGCGGTTCGATTTCGCGCACAATCATCGGTCTGTTGAATGCAAAAACCAAGATGATTGGCTTACCCGTTTTGGTCAATTCACGCACCAAATTTTGTTGGGCTATGGGCAAATTCAGGTCTTCTATGTCGCCCGGTTTTTCTGTACTTGGCATTTCACCTAAACAAACCACAACGACATCGTTAGATCTTGCAGCGGAAACAGCAGCTGCAATGTTTACTTCTTTATCCAAATCACTGCCCAAAACATAGGATACCTGACCCGGATTAATTTCCTGCATCGCTTGGTAAATCGTTGAGGCGCCTTTCGTGTTGAAATTTGTGTCAACCCCTTGCCAAGTATGCGTCCATGCCCCATTGATGATGTTTAATGAATTGGCAGCTGGACCGCAGAGCAAAACCTTCGTGCCTTTTTTCAGGGGCAGTAGATTGTTGTCGTTTTTCAAAAGCGTAATGGATTCCTGAGCTGTTTTTAGCGCGGCATCTTTGTGTTCTTTCGAAGCAAACTTGGTATAATATTTAAAATCTGGCATCGGGTTTTTCAAGATGCCCAATTGTTTTTTCACCCAAAGAATACGGCGAACAGATTCATCCAAGCGGCTTTCCGGAATTTCTCCAGTTTTCACCAAATCAATCAAAGCGACGTTGAAAGAGTAATCATTGGGCGTCATGCTCATATCAATTCCAGCCATCACAGCCATTTTTACAGCCTCCCGCATGTCTTTGGCTACTTTGTGGTCGCGGTACAACTTGATAATATCCTCCCAATCCGTAACCACTAATCCTTTGAAGCCAAGTTCGTCTCTTAGCAAAGTAGTAAGAATATCATAATCCGCGTGTACTGGAATACCATTCAACTCGCCAGAATTCACCATCAAAGTCAAGGCATTTTGTTTGATTGCAGCTTCAAAAGTTGGCAAGAAATATTCGCGTAATTGCCTTTCGGGGATCCATGCAGGAGTTCGGTCTTTTCCAGAAATTGGCATACTATAGCCAAGAAAATGTTTCATGCAAGCCGCCACTTTTTCTGGGTTCGATGGGTCTTCACCTTGATAACCTTGAACCACAGCAGCGCTCATGGTTTGTGCTAAAAACACATCTTCGCCATAGGTTTCGAAAAAGCGCGACCACAAAGGCTGGCGTGCCAAATCCAAAACGGGAGAAAAATTCCAAGGAATACCAGATGCACGACATTCATAAGCCGTAATTGAAGCACCTTCACGCACCAAGTCTGGATTCCATGTGGCTGCTTGAGCAATTTGTTGGGGAAATAAAGTGGCATCAACCGTATAATTGACCCCGTGAATGGCATCGATGCCGTAAATAATTGGAATTCCATTGCCTTCTTTTGTGGCTTTGGTTTGAATAGTGGTGATGATATCCTCCCAATGTTCACGGATGTACGTATGTCCACCTACATTCAAAATTGACCCGACATAATAGTGATTGATGGCGCTGTCTAATTTTACAGGATCCAATTCATGCGGTTCGACCAAATTAAAAACCTCACCCTTTGAAATAACATCTAGGTTGATTTGCGTCATTTGACCCACTTTTTCTTCGATGCTCATTTTGGCAATAATTTCCTCTATATCATCGCCATAAAACGATGAGTCGGCATTCTTTTTGGAACAAGCCCAAAGTAGAAATGGCATCAATAAAATCAAGAAATATCTCATTTCAGTTCAAATATTTTGATGTGTTCAATTTGCACTTTACCCTTGCCTTTACCTTCAAAAAGTAATTGTTTGATTTGATCGAGGGCAAAACCGTTATTCAACAAATCCATTTTGTTCAGTGGCAGGCGAATCACTTTCCATTCTTCGGAGCCAATAGACTTGCCATATTCACGAAAAATGAGGTGACTTTTGCCACGGAAATCCTCTATAAACAGGTGGAATTGACTGTTGGGTTGAGTTTTGTATTTCAATTCTAAAACAGCCACATCCAATATGCCTCTGAAATTAATCTGATACCAACCATTCCAATTGATGCCCCATTTGGCCCAATTGCAACTTTCTGCGTTGTACTCCCAAGAGATGAATTTGAAACCACTTTCTTCTATCAACTTCACAGTTTGACACGCTGATTTTCCTGTATTCCATGTACTAAACTCAAATTCGGCTGCATTATACACCACTTGATTTGGATTTCCTTTGGGCTTCATGGCCTCCACTTCTGCCCTAAATTTTTTAAATTGAGCCGGCGTGTAGTCAATCAATCGGATTTCGTCTAGATAGAAGCTCCCGCCACCTTCCAACTGAAATTTCATTTGCTTGATGGCACGGATATCTACCTCATCTTCAATAATCGGGAAGTCCCAAAGCGGCACAACCACGAGTTTCCAGGTGGTGTCGATTTCCAAGCCATAGAGGTACTTTTTAGTATCGATGTAATGATACGAGCCTCCTCCCGAGAAATCCTCTAAAGAGGCAACGATTGGAAGAGCTCCGCTGGTTTTGTTCTGCGAACGGACATAAAAAGTAAGTGCCTTGCGCATACACTCTTCCGACATATCCACAGCAGTCCAATTGGAAAAACTGTTGCCAAAGCCAATCCATTCGCAGCCTTTGGATTTGTCCCAAGAAATTTTGATACTACTCTTGCCCGAATAAGCTGCCTCGTTGGTAATTTTAAAATCGCCACAATAAAACAAAGAGTGCCACAAGCTACCTTGAGCATCACTGAAAATCACTGATTCTGCGCGCTGCTCGGCCGTGGGTTTATCGTAGCGGTCATAAAGCTGTTGCTTTTGAAACTGCACCAATTCACAAGCGCCCAAAATGAGCATCAATATCCCTATTACAATGTACTTTCTCAAGGCTGATAAGGTTCATTAAGCGTGAATATCAAGTGGTCTGCAAAAGCTTGGGCATTGCCATTGTTTGGATTTGCCAAGAAAAACACATTGATTGATATCAACTTAGATGGCTCAGTTAATCCATTGCCATTGGTTGGCTGTTCTGCCCCATCAGCATCGAATTTGAGGTCGGCATACTTTCTAGAAATCAAGTCCCAATCTAATGTATTCGACCAATATTCAAAAATGAAACGGTCCTCTGAATTCAAGTTGAATACGCCGTCGCCATTGTCATCTTCATCGAACCAGAAGAGCAAAAATGAATTTTGTGGTCCCACATTCTGCAGTGCTTTAAAAGCCAAATTGAAAAACAAGTTATTGGCGTTTGATGGCAAACCGAATGTGCCTGAAGGAGGTTTGATGGTCACGGAGCCAATAGCCCAATCCCAACCCACAGTGCCATTCCAGGAATAGAAACAAGAACCTTTTGCCGCCAATGCTGGGTCGCAAGTGATTGTGCCCGCCACGGTAGTTTGATTGAATTGTTGCCAGGTTGTGCCCAAACCTTCTTCGAAACTTGTAATTAAAAATCCTTCGTCTTGTTTCAAACCAGTGATAAGAACAGAGTCCAAAATGGTTGGGCTGTCTGTTTCATTTGGAAAAGTAATAGTGATGTAAGCTTTTTCTAGATTGAAGCTTGGAAATTGGTTTGCTCCACCAGTCCATTTGGCATTGTCTATAGAAAGAATGCGTTCATTGCCTGTGATGGTGCGAACGGCGCCCGAGTTTTCTCCTTCGATTTCTATCACCCAATTGGTGTTTTTCGATAATTCCATGCTGAAAACCACTTGTTGTCCGGCTGAAAAATCAACTTCATAGGTATTCAGCGATAAATCCTGAAGAATAGCAAATGGTCCAAAACTATCAGACAGACTTGGTCCGTCGAAGTTGATTTTATCTTCTTTTCTACAGCCTAGGAAAAACAAAGCCAGAAAAGTATAAAAAATGAGCTTGTTCATGGTTTAAAAAGTTAGTGTGTACAATATGTTAAACTGAGAAATACCGTAGTTGATTCCCCCTGTTGTTTTGTTCTTCAATTGGTGGTTTTGATAATTCACCAAAAGTTGGTTTTTATCGCTGAATTTGTAGCGCAATCCAGCAGCCATTGTGGTTTCCCTGATATCTAAATCCACCGCTTGAAAATTATTCACCGTATTGAATGCATTGCGCAAGGTAACAAATTCATTGCCTTTTGCTTGGAAATATTTGGCGCCCAACAAAATGTCTAATTTTCCGACAATATTGAGTGATAGACCAAAATCAACCAAGGTGCTGGCCAGGTTAATTTTTTCAAAAATCTCACCGCCACGATTCGTGATATCATGGCGTAGGCCAAAATTAAAAACCAATTCACGTTTCCAACCAAAGAAATCGTTGATTCGAATATCTGTGCCTGCACCAATGGAAGTAAAGGATTTTTTAAGATTGGTTCCCATACCACGTGATTCAAAAAGTTGGGCAACCTGAATAAAGCTTCTTTTGAATTTAACTGAATCGCATCGCTCGGCATTGAGATAAACGCCGCGTCTATTAGGTGTTGCTATACCATGAGGATTGATATTGTTGTAGGCCACATCGTAGGCCATCAATCTATCAGAAATTTGATAGCTATAAGCTGCATTGTGGTTGATGATGTCGGTAATATTTACTGGTCTTCCTAGAGCAGCGTTGGTATATTGTTGGAAAACACCCGGAAATTTGGTAAAATCTACACGTTTGGTTTGTGCTCCTGGTGAGAAAAAATCTGCACCCACATCTTTGTAGCCCAAATTCAACACAATTTTCGGCTTTTTGAAATTCAGCGTAAAAGAAGCATCGTAAAACCAATCGTTTTGCAAGTCTGGCGCTAGAGGATTTACATAGTTGATGTAATTTACATTAGAAGAGCCAGCTTCGGCATCAAAGCCCCAATCAATATGTTCGTTGATGGTGTTGCGGTATTTTACGCTAAATGTGTTCACATTGTTTTTATAGCGAATGCTGTCGTTGATGGTACGTGTTAAATCGAAAAGGCTGATGCTGTTAAATGCAAAAGACAAATGGTCGTTTTGTTTCCATGTAATTGTTCCTCCACCAAACAAACGCTCAGGAATAGTGATGCCATCTGTTGGTCGTTGACGCGTGATAAATCCGCTAAACTCAATGGCTTCCAAGAATTTACTGAATTGCAAACCGAAACCAATTTGCGCACCTTGCATCCGCCAAGTGTTGTTGGGCATATAAAACATGTCGTAATGCACAACTTGGCGTCTGAGTGAAAAAATTTCAGCTTCGTTGATACTGCCCTCTTCCTGAAAATTATAAAGTGTGTAGGGTGTCATTTTCAAATCAATATCACCAAGATTGTATTTCACAACATTACCTGCAACGCCTCTTAAAGTAAGTTGACGCACATTAAAAGAAACGCCTCCGCCCCAAAAGCCACCCAATTCATTGCGAATACGGAAGCTACTGATAATTTCGGTGTTGGCATTGGGAAAAATGCTGAAGCCCAAATCGAGGAGGGTGTGGCCGTAATTGGCTCGTGGGACATTGATCGAATCCAAAACTGGGTCGATGAGCATATTTTTGGCAAACATATAACCACGCGCGTCGCCGTTTACCTGAAATTTTCGCTCTTGTGCCCAAAAATTTTGAGAAACAAACAAAAGCAGCAATATGTATCCGATGCTCTTCATTAGAAAAAGATTTTTAGTTCGATGGTAGATTCGTGGCCTTTGAAATTATCGAGCGCAAAACTCCGATCTTCAAAACTAAACCAACGATGTCTAAAATAAAGTCCTGTGTTTTTGGCAATCATAAAATCAAAACCAAGTCCTAAGCCCAAATTACTTTGATTGAGTGGCCGTTTAGAATCCAAGTCCACTCGGGTGTTATAATTGGCAATAACGCGCTCCCAACCTGAATATAGTGTAAGGATAAATTCTGGCGTTAGACTATAATACAACTCCACTTGATGCGAATAATGTCTGATGTAAGCACTTTCATTAAACACTGTAATGGGCGAAAACTTAGGTTGAACAGAATTGTATGCTCCTAGATAAAATGCATGTAAGGTTTTGCCAAAAACTTTTACTTTGTATTTCAGTTGCAACTCCATGTTGCTGAAATGTTTGTCGTTTATTACTTCGCCGTTGTCGCCAGTATCTGTAAGAATTACCGATTGGAAAACAGAACGAAAGAGCACGCTTTTACGACCATATGGCCCCACGTTGGCTGGGAAGCCCCAACGCCAAAAACGCGCCATTGTAAGTCCATTGATGCTGTATCCAAAAGTTACTTCACGGTTGATGTTTTCAATTTCTTTCGCCACGCCTAGAGCGAGTGAGCCTTTTAATCCACCAATATTAAAATCGCCGTTCAAGCTCATCCCTTGTCTGTTGTTGGCCATCTGGGAAATACCAATCATGGCACTTCCGTTTTGCTGCAACACGCCATTGGCACCGATAATTGGCGCACCACCCGCCGAGGCCGATTCTACATCAGTAACAGCTGTATTGATGAATTCACTATTGTTGTTTATCGCATTTGGACTAATTCTAAAAACATGAAGTTGAAGCGGAATTTTAGTCAGCACCTTATCTGTTTTGATCTTCAGCGTAAACATTTCACCTGGGGGTAAATCCATGTATTTGGCCACTCCAATTTCTCCTGCAAATGATATTTTTTTAAAGGTCAAATCTGCATCGAAAGTAACAACGTGTTGATTGATGGGCATGGTGGTCAATTCATCAATGAAGGTTCTACGGCTCAATGAATTGATACTTAATTTGTGCTTATCAATAGTTTTGATGAGTCTTCCACCATAAACAAAGTTCGGAACAGTATTTCTATAAAACTGAATAAAAGACACATTCGGCTGATTGCCATTCACTTCTGCTTGGTCGAAAAAAGCTGAACCTGCATTTTGCGTTTTGCCATATACCATGTTGGCCGACAAACCCCACGGCATTTCGTTGATGTCCAAAATAAAACCTTGCACTGCCTGATTGGCCCAACGTGCATCTTGCGTGATGGCACCTTTATCGTAATATTCAGAATACCGCTTATCGATGTTTTTGAATTGCGGATCCCAAGGATTGCGCTCGAATAAACTGAATCTATTAAATCCGTTGAAAGAACGCATCGTAAAAGAGGTCATATTATGCCAATGGATACCACCCATTCGAATGGTTACATTACCAAATTCTGTGTTGAAATTGCCATAGAGATTGATTCCCAACAACAAATTGCGGTAATAATCAAACTGACCATTGTTTTGGTTCCAAACCACCAAGTCTGTTCCAAAAGAGGCCTGTGAATTAACACGTCCAGAAATATTCAATGTCAACTCAGGCAATTGCGTGTCGTCGCCAACTAAAATTGAGCGACCTTGAACATAATACGGCACACCTGCAACATTGTCCACCATATAAGGATTGGGCATCATGCGGTGCTGGGCGTAAAAACGATAAAAACCGTTGATGTTAAAACTTTCTAAAGCCGGTTTTTTGACATTTTCAGAGGCAGGTTTTTTCAACGAATCCCATTCAGGAACGATGCTTTGGGCATGCAAGGATGCAACAGCAAAGAGATGCAAACCGCACAACAATAGCTTTATGAAATTCGTTTGAGCCAAGCGTTTATTCGTTAAAGAGTTTGGATTTGCTTGTATCCATTTTGATAATTCAAGCAAATACTTATTGTATTAATCACACAAAGTAAAAAAAAGAAATCGACAAAAGCATTATAAATTTAACTTATTTTTAATGCATACGCAAAATTGACCCTAAATATAACCATTCTTAAGGCCATCTGAGCGCGATTGGGTTTGGCGATTAGAACTCAAAAAATACATTACAATTCGAAATTGAAGCCTGTTTTTTTCAGGTCTTTGTATTTCTGTTCATCGAAGGAGAACAATTTGGCAGGACGATGCGAAACGGATTTCTGTGTTTTTTTCATATCCTTGAGGATATTCATCTTCGCAACTTTTTTTCTAAAATTACGGGTATCCAGCGTTTCTCCAAGAACACCTTCATAAAGAGATTGCAGTTCAGACAAAGTAAACATTTCAGGTAAAAGTTCGAAGCCAATTGGATTAATCCGCACAGATCTTTGTAGGCGATTAAAACATGAATTGAGAATTGCATTGTGGTCAAAAGCCAATTCCCCAACATCGCTCAACAAAAACCAGCGGGCTTCACGGGCAAAAGACGAGGGATTCAATTTATAATCGCTAATTTTAACCAAGGTATAGTAGCTTGTAGTAATCACGCGGCCAAAGGGGTGGCGTTTTACTTCTCCAAAAGTTTCAACTTGCTCGAAATACAAATCAGAGATGCCTGTGAGGTTGAATAAAACCTCATTCACAGAATGGTTCAAGTCCTTTTTGGGGTCTACCAAATCGCCAGGCAATGCCCAAAAGCCGTTGTAAGGCTCGGCACTTCTTTCAATGAGCAAAATTTTCAGTCCTTCATCATCGAAACCAAAAACCACACAATCCACCGACAAGGCAAGTGTAAAATACTCCTTTAATGATTCATCCATATCTTCGTGTTGCCCAATCAAATGATTTTGACGGTGCAAAAATAACACATGCTTTTGAATTTCGTCCTTTGAATCCGCATTAAGCAGCCAAACAATCAAAATGGTTCAAACAAAATGGGTGATTCTTTTGTACTTTTGTTGTTATGGAAATTGTGAACAAGGTAAAAAGCAGCGGACTTATCACCATTGATTTGGAAGATTATTTGCCTTCATCTGACCAGCTTATTGGTGTAGATATTAAACAACAGCTTTGGCAAGGCATGGTGCTCAAAGAAAAAGATTTTAGGAAATATATTTCAGACCAAGATTGGGCAGTTTTTCAAGGAAAGGCAGTTCATGTATTTTGCTCCGAAGATGCCATAATTCCACCTTGGGCCTATATGTTGATGGCATCTGCTCTTCAGCCTTATGCATCTCAAGTGGTTTTTGGTGACAAACAAACCGCAATAGAAGCCTTGGTGATGGAAAAAATCAACGCCATGAAAAGCGAGGACTACCAAGACGCGCGTGTTGTGATAAAAGGTTGTGCAAAAATTCCAAATATTGAAAAGTCATTTACGGCACTCACGATGAAACTACGTGGTTCTGTGAAATCGTTGATGTATGGTGAGCCGTGTTCAACTGTGCCGATTTTTAAGAGGGTGAAGTGAGGGCGGCTACTAGCATCTGTCTTTCAGGACAACTTCATTTCTTGAACTTTTTGATTAAGCCCCATAAAATCAATATCAACGTCAATCCTAAAACGAGCCATTTCAATGTTGTGAAAACACTTGTGAATGTAGCAAGACCATGCATCTCTTTGGGGTAGTTAATCAAAAGTGTTACAATACCCCCATTTTCAACAAAATCCAAAATTGTGATTACAAATGGAAACTTCGCAATTTGAATGTCCTTGTGTAGCATAAAAAGGAGAAAACTAAAAAGCAAGGCATAGACAATTGGATAAATCACATCTAAAGTCAATTCAACAAGTATGTACGTTTTTCGCTCGGACTCACTGTAGGCTCCAATCAAGTCATATGCCTTTTCTGCGTCGTATGTCAACTGCAAATCCAAAGGCTTCAAATCGGGGTTGCCGCTCATCGATAAGGCCAGTAAAACATTGATTATTATGACAAGACCAAAAAGAAATAGTGCACTTTTGCGATTGGCATATTTTACTATGAAGTTGTTCATGGGAATTGATTTTGATGTCAAAGATAAGTTTTTGATAAAATGGTTGGTAAAGTTCAAAGCTATATGCTTGATGAACCGCTATTTGAAAATCAATTGAGAAAACTGAAAAACGGCATCCGTGTAAGCAACTGAATTTAAATAGGTTAAGCCGAATAGCCGTTACCTAACGGTTAATATCCGTTACTTAACCGTTAAAATCCGCTCATTGAAACACAACCGTTAGCCTTAGAATAACGGTTATTTACCGCTATTCCAAAGAGCATCGCAATTGGCACAAGAATTCTTAACTTCGCCGCGCAAAATATTTCAGGTTAAAATCAAATTGAAATGAAAAGAATAATGCTTCTGGGTTCGGGTGAATTGGGTAAAGAATTTACAATTGCCGCACAGCGCTATGGTCAACACGTAATAGCTGTTGATAGCTACCCAAATGCCCCAGCCATGCAGGTGGCGGACGAATTTGAAGTCATCAACATGCTCGACGGTGCTGCTTTGGATGCTATTGTGGCCAAACATCAACCAGACATTATTGTGCCTGAAATTGAAGCCATTCGCACTGAGCGTTTCTACCATTATGAATCGCAAGGAATTCAGGTGGTTCCAAGTGCAAAAGCAGCCAATTTTACCATGAATAGAAAGGCCATCCGGGATTTGGCAGCCAAGGATTTAGGCGTGAGGACAGCCAAATATCAATACGCTACTTCGCTCGAAGAAATGCACCAAGCCGTTGAATTTACAGGCATGCCTTGTGTGGTAAAACCCTTGATGTCGAGTTCCGGAAAAGGACAATCGGTGATCAAAACCGAAGCCGATATTCAGAAAGCATGGAACTATGCCCTTGAAGGTTCGCGCGGTGATTTGATGGAGGTAATCGTGGAATCGTTTGTGAATTTCGATTATGAAATTACCCTACTTACTGTAACGCAAAATTCAGGTGAAACGCTTTTCTGTGCACCGATTGGTCACCGCCAAGAGCGCGGCGATTATCAAGAGTCTTGGCAACCTGCACCGATGCTCGACAAGCATTTGCAAGAAGCACAGCAAATGGCAGCAAAAGTTACACAAGTATTAGGCGGCTCAGGCATTTGGGGCGTTGAATTTTTTATCGCTCCAGAAGGCGCATATTTCTCCGAACTTTCTCCTCGACCTCATGATACAGGTATGGTGACTTTGGCTGGAACTCAAAATCTCAATGAATTTGAATTGCATTTGCGTGCTGTTTTGGGTCTGCCCATTCCAAAAATTGAATTGTTGAAGGCCGGAGCAAGTGCCGTTGTTTTGAGCGAAACAGAAAGTAATGAAACACCGCAATTTATGGGCTTGGAAGACGCACTGAATACACCTCAATCTGATGTCCGCATTTTCGGGAAACCCACAACGCGCAAATACCGCAGAATGGCAGTTGCTCTTTGTTACGATGATGTGGATTGTAATATCAAGGCTTTGGTTGAGAAGGCGAAAGATGTTGCTGGTAAAATTAGTGTAACATGAACTACCTCGAAATCAACAAAAACACTTGGAACCAAAAGACCGAAGTGCATCTAAAATCAGAGTTCTATAATTTACCCGAATTTTTGAAGGGGAAAAGTTCATTGAACAGCATCGAATTGGACTTACTGGGCGATGTGAAAGGCAAATCCATACTCCACTTGCAATGCCATTTTGGTCAAGACAGCATTTCTTTGGAACAGATGGGAGCACAGCTAACCGGCGTAGATTTATCCGACAAAGCCATTGAAGCGGCCCGAGATTTAGCACAAGAATGTGGGGTGAAAACCAAATTTATTCAATGTGATGTGTACGATTTACCCAATCATCTCGAAGAAAAATTCGACATCGTATTTACCAGCTACGGCACCATCGGCTGGTTGCCAGATATGAACCGCTGGGCTGAAGTGATTGCGCATTTCCTGAAACCAAATGGGAAGTTTGTTTTTGTGGAATTTCACCCCGTTGTTTGGATGTTCGACGACGATTTTCAAACCGTGGGCTACAACTATTTCAATGATGGACCGATTATAGAAACAAACGATGGTACTTACGCAGATCCCAGTGCACCAATCACCAATGAAACCGTAAATTGGAACCACAGCATCAGCGAAGTGCTCTCTGCCCTACTCGATAACGGATTAAAACTTTCAGCTTTCCAAGAATTCGACTATTCACCCTACAATTGCTTCCGACAAACCGAAGAAATCGAACCCAGAAAATTCATCATCAAACATTTGGGCAGAAGAATTCCAATGGTGTATGGATTGGTGGGAGAGAAATGTTGTTGAAGTAAAGCTCCTTTTCAATTCTTATACTCCTAAAAACTTGTTTTCGCCAGCTAAGGTTGAAAGAAGAAAATTTCTAAAATCGCAAAAAAGTACTACAAACAATTATAATACAAAATGCATCATACAAAGTGTTTCACAAATCTACTGCTTTAAAACACAAAGAAAAGAACCTTGACTTAGTAGCTGCATCGTATTCAATTTCAGAGATAAATTAAAAAGGATTTGATCCAAAAATTATCTTCCAAAAACTATCAATTCGCATAAAATTCATCTCCCTTTATTCCTTACATTTGCACCCTTAATTTTACTCAAAAAGATTAGCATTATGAGAACATGGTTCACCGTAAAAATGAAATACACCAAACAATTGGAAGATGGCGCATTGAAACGTATTACTGAAGCATTTTTGTTTGATGCCGGCAGTTTCACAGAAGCTGAAGCGCGCGCCATTGAAGAAGTTGCCATGTCTATAAAAGGTGAAGTTTTGGTAACCAATATCTCAAAAACTGAATTGGCCGATGTGATTCATTTCGGTGATTGCGACACGTGGTATAAAGTGAAGGTCAGCTTCGTGAGCTACGATGCCGATACAGAAAAGGAAAAACGCCAAGCAAGCAATGTTTTGGTGAACGCGCCAGATATCATTGAAGCAGTAAAAAGAACCAACGATAGTTTTAAAGACAGTATTTCCGCCTTTGAAGTTCTTGCAGCTGCTATTTCTCCGATAGTTGAAATTTATGCCTACGACGACAGCGAATCGGATCTGCCTAAACCTATTGGAGAAATCATTCAAGACAACAAAGCAGGTATTTATTCTGCACCGTCGTTAGATGAGGACGAAGATTTTGTTGATGAAGAAACCGGTCCAGAAATCGTGGATGAATACGGTTCAGCCGAAGAGGAGGAAGAAACTGACGAAGAAGAACTGTAAATCGCAGCCCTATGAGCCAATTACTTCAATCACTGAGAAACGACCACCGCGATTTTATCAACGGTGCGTTGGATCACGTGCCTGAAGGAATTAATCCTTTCGATTTTTTCTGTGTATGGTTCGAAGAAGCGGTGCAATCAGGTGTTGCTGAACCCAACGCCATGAGTGTGGCTACGGTAGATGCCAAAACGATGCAGCCAAGTTCGAGAATTGTGTATTTGAAAGAATTCTTCGAACAAGGTTTGGTTTTTTATACCAATTACAACAGTCAAAAGGCCCAAGAAATTGAAAGCAATCCGAATGTGGCGCTACACTTTTTCTGGCACAATTTAGAACGCCAAGTCCGCATATGTGGAAAGGCAACCAAAGCACCTACTGTTTTGAGCGACAAATATTTTGAATCCAGACCCCGCGAAAGCCAAATTGGCGCTTGGGCTTCGGAGCAAAGTGCTGTAATCAACGACAGAAAAGATTTGGTGCTCAAAGCCGAGTTAGTAGAAAAAGAATTTCATGGCACCATACCCAGACCAGAATTTTGGGGAGGATTTGTAGTGCAACCTACTTTTTATGAATTCTGGCAAGGGCGGCCCAACCGCCTACACGACCGCATTTGTTTCGAAAAAATTGACAACACCAACCAATGGCGCGTGTTCAGAAAAACCCCCTAAAATGAAGGAACAACATCCTCAATTTCATACACTAGCCAATGGGCTTCGAATTGTGCATTTGCCCAACAAAGGCGAAGTGGCGCATATCGGCATAACCGTTTTGGCAGGTTCAAGATTTGAGGAAAATGATGAAATTGGTCTGGCGCATTTTATCGAACATTCAATTTTTAAAGGCACCAAAAAACGCCGCGCTTACCATATTCTCAGTCGCCTCGATGCAGTTGGCGGAGAACTCA
>JBIIJN010000011.1:0-49603 GCA_044233745.1 Crocinitomicaceae bacterium | reverse complement strand
ATAGCATTGTTGCAGACATCAAAGGCAAAAAACTGTATCTCTACAACGAAGCCAAAATTACCTATGGCACAACTAATTTAACAGCCAATTATATGGTTGTGGATTTAGACAAAAAGGAGGTTTATGCGACTTACACCACTGATTCATTGGGCAGGCGACAAGGGGAAGTGCTGTTTCAGGATGGTGCGGATGAAGTTCGTGCAGCAGGCATGCGTTTCAATTTTGAAACCAAAAAGGCCATCATCGAAGAAACGCGCATCCAACAAGATGAAAGTTTTTTGTTCATGGGAATTGCCAAACGACAAGCCAATGAGGAAATACATTTTCGCAATGGTCGATTCAGCACCTGCGACTTGGATGAGCCACATTTTCATTTCAATTTGACTGAGGCGGTTTTAGTGCCCAACGAACGCATCGTTGCTGGTCCATCAAACTTATGGGTCAATGGGGTACCAACACCACTTGTTTTGCCCTTTGCTTATTTTCCTACCAAAAATCAACCAAAAACGGGTTTGATGTTTCCGGAAATTATCCCAGCATCACCCAATGGTATAGGTTTACAGAACTTGGGCTACTATTTCCCGATCAATGATAAGTTGAATACTACAATTTTTGCAACCATTTTTTCTCGGGGTTCTTTTGGGGTAGCCAATCAATCGGAATACAATGTGCGCTATAAATTCAATGGTAATGCTCGTTTCGAATACATGAATTTTTCGCGTGGTTTTCCCGATACAACTCGGCAACAGAAGGTAGCTATTCGTTGGACCCACAACCAAGATGCCAAAGCCAATCCGTATTGGAGGTTTAACGGAAGTATAAACTTTCAGTCGGACAACAATCCGCAAGCCACACTCAATCCACAAAATCAAAATGTGTTTAATAACGCAACGCAATCGAACATCACTTTAAACAGAAATTTCCCCGGAAAGCCTTACACATTAGGTATGCGCATGGGTGTAAACCAAAATTCAGGTACGGGCAATATGTTTGTGGATTTGCCTACGATTAATTTCAACATGAGTCGCGTGCAGCCTTTTAAAGTTTTTCGAAGCAAAGATGCCATCGGTCCAGAAAAGTGGTTTGAAAAAATTGGTTTCACGTATTCTGGTGAAATGAAAAACCAGGCCAATTTTGCTGATTCACTTTTGAAAAGAGAAAATTTCGGTTTGCTTCCAGATCGCTTTTTGAACGGTATGAACCACCAATTCAATCTGACTTCCAATGTGCAACTGTTGGGCGGAAACTTGAATATAGTGCCTAATTTGAGTTACAATACTTTCATGAATTTCCAGTCTGCAACGCCAAGTTGGGACAATGCCTCTCAAACTGTGCTCACCGATTCCACTTCTGGCTTTTTTATGGGGCAAAATATGAGTTTGAGATTGAGTGCTACAACCACAGTGTACAGCATGTTTCAGCTCATAGGGGCCAAAAATGTGCGCTTTAGAAATGTTACCCGACCGAGTTTGGGCTACGCTTTTGTGCCAGTACTCAACCAAGTGAATACGATTTTCACCAATTCAGGTCAACCAGTACGCTTCACTGTGCACGACCGTTCCTTGTATCGCAGTGCATCAACCAACGACCAAAGTTTGATCAATTTTGGTTTGACGCATGTAACGGATATGAAAATGCCCAGTAAACGCGATAGCACAGGTTTCAAAAAAATCAACATCATCGAAGGATTGTCGCTGAATGGTAGCTATGACATGTTGCGCGACTCATTCAAGTTATCGGATATAAATTCACAGTTGCGTATTAAACCAATGGAATTTTGGAATATTGTGGCTGGCGGAAATTTTAGTTTTTATGATTGGGTAGACAGTACTGGCAGGTCTGTGAATAGTTTTGCAATTGCCAGAGAGGGTAATCGTCAATTGGGTCGGTGGACAACTTTCAATGTGGCTTCTACTTTCACTTTTTCGAGCAAAGAAGGTCAGAAAATTATCTCTGAAACTGATCAAATGCTCAAAGACAATTGGAATCAAGATTACAATTATTACATGCTCCGACCCTATGAGGTGATGGATTTCCGGATTCCTTGGCGGGTCAATTTATCCTATAACTTTGATTGGCGCAGAAATACGAACATCACAGCAACAGATACGCTTCGAAGTTTTATCATCCAAACCATTACGTATCAAGCGGATTTCACCTTAACACCGCGCTGGATGGTTTCCACACGAGGAACATTTGATATCAAACAAATGCAGTTTAGCACCGTTTCTATTGATGTTCATCGCAACCTACATTGTTGGAAACTGTCTTTTTTCTACGTGCCTGTCGGATTCAACAAGAGTTTCATGGTGCGCATAGCCGCCAATGCGAGTATGTTGAAAGATGTGAAATATGAATTCAGAAGACCACCTGCGTTTTTCTAAGCAGCCATCTTAAATTTCTTGAAATACGCATCCCAATTCAGGATGAATTTCTCCATGATCTCGTCCATGCGCTTCAAAAACAAAGGATTAGGGCATTGCATGTTTCGGAAATATTCATCCTGAAAAGCGCACAATTCGTATTTGTAAAACACAGCCTTCGACATGGCATAAAGCGTGTTTTTAGATGGATGATTAATTCGAGTCATAAATGAGTTGTATTGATTCAAAGCCAACTTCATCTGTTCTGGAGTAAAATCATATACAGGTGCTAATTCACTGTAAATTAATTCGTTGATGTACGCGATTTTTGAATTATCAAAGTATTTTTCCAACAGTTTGATATTGCCCGCCATCACGATTAAGGTGAATTTTCCATCGTCTTCAGGATCGAGGTGTGGCGGCTTCACAAAGCTGTTGTCCTCGTTGATGATTTGAGCTACATCTCCAAAGCCGCGCTCGGTAGAGTCCAAAACCAAGCTGACAAACATCTTGGCAAATTGCTCATCTGAAATTTTTTTACGAAGTATGGCTCCTAGCATAATCCTAATCTATAGTGTTGTCACAAATATATTCGTTAACATAGGTGTAACGAATTTTAATGTTTGTAAATTATTAACGTAGTTTTAAACAGATGTTTTCCATAAATAGGGTAAAGTATTTGCTAGAGCGATTGTATCACATAATACTTTTGTAAAGATGAAAAATGTAAGGGTTCTGCGCGTTCTTGTTTTGCTGCAAGCGGTTGTAATATTATTGTTTGTGGCTTATGTCCTTATTTGGTTGAAAGCAAACAAGTCCACCACGATTGCCGTTCAAGCGGATATTTGTGCCAGTGCTCCAGTTGATTTTGGCGTTTGGCAAGGTGAATTGACGGTGCGCCAAAACGATTTGATGCTAGCGCAAGAGGAATTGGAGCGCAACAAAGAAAGGGTTTTGCGCAATTTTACGGCCAAAGGCTTGTTGGCTGCTGATGTCGAATTCAAAGGCGTTCAAACCCAAGGAGATTCGAATTATTTTGTTTTGAAACAAAAAGTAGTTGTGAGCACGAGCGATTTGATTCGACTCAAAAAAGTGAGCGCTGAAAGTGGTGAATTGCTTAAATTTCGGATTGATTTTAGCGCAGATGAACCGCGATATCGCATAGCCAATTTCACGGTGTGGATAACATCGCAGTTGCCTTTGCTGATTGAAAACGCCAAGCAACAAGTGCAAGCCCTACTTCAAGATGGACAGGAAATTGAACGCATCAAGAAGTTTAAAATGAAACCTGTTTCTTCCAAAACCAACAATCTTTGTATTCCTTTGGATAGAAGTATTGATACACATGAATTGCACGTGCTTTTGGAGGCAGAAATCGAATTTTTGGTGCGATAAAAATTTTACATATGTTCAAAAAACACGTTAAATTCTTATCTTCGCCGCCACAATTGGAACTTATTAAAACATCAGCAAAATAATTCTTATGAAGCGCATTCTTATCTTGGGGGCGGGGTTGTCAAGTTCTTCTTTAATTCGTTATTTATTAGAAAAAGCTGATGAGTTTGATTGGCAAATTCGTGTGGTTGACCAAGATTTGAAACTGGTTGAGCGTAAAATTAACGGTCACCCGAGGGGCGTCGCTATGGTTTTCAATGCCTTAGATCCCGCAGAGCGCGCCGATGAAATTCAGGCAGCCGACTTGGTAATCAGCATGTTGCCAGCACGTTTTCATATTCAAATTGCTGAAGATTGTTTGAACTACAATGCACATTTGATTACACCTTCTTATGTGAGTCCAGAGATGGAAGCTTTGAACGAAGAAGCCAAAAAACGAGGTTTGATTTTCTTGAACGAAGTTGGGGTTGACCCAGGAATTGACCATATGAGTGCCAAACGTGTCCTCGATTTTATTGAAAAAGAAGGCGGCACACCACATATTTTTGAATCTTTCACGGGCGGATTGATAGCACCTGAATCTGATGATAATCCTTGGAATTACAAATTTACTTGGAATCCGAGAAATGTTGTAATTGCTGGACAAGGTGGCGCCGCAAAATTCATTCAAGAAGGCAAATACAAATACATTCCATACAACCGCTTGTTCAGACGAACAGAAATTATTCACATCGACGGTCTCGGGCGTTTTGAAGGTTATGCCAACCGAGATTCTTTGCGCTACAGAAGCATTTACGGTTTAGATGCCATTCCAACAATTTATCGCGGAACATTGAGAAAAAAAGGTTTTTGCAGAGCTTGGGATTGTTTTGTGCAATTGGGCGCAACGGACGACACCTATGTTTTGGAAAATTCAGAAGAGATGAGTCATCGCGATTACATCAATTCCTTTTTGCCTTATAATGTCAATGACTCGGTGGAATTGAAATTGCGTCATTACCTAAAAATTGACCTCGATGATTTGCTGTGGGACAAATTGGTTTGGCTGGATATTTTTTCAAAAGACAAAAAAATCGGAATCAAAGACGCCACGCCAGCCCAATGTTTACAAAAGATTCTGGAAGATAAATGGTCGCTTGGTGAAAAGGACAAAGACATGATTGTGATGTACCACAAGTTTGTTTACATCAAAGACGGCGAGTTTCACGAAATTGTTTCTCAAATGTATTGCATCGGCGAAGACAGAACCTATACGGCCATGTCGAACACAGTGGGTTTACCAGTAGCCATTTGCGCCAAATTGATGCTCACCGATAAAATCACCGAGCGAGGTGTTATTCTACCTCTATCACCAGAAATTTACAATCCCGTATTGCACGAATTGGAATCTTTTGGTATTCAATTCCTAGAAATGGACATCAATCCACCGAGATTGTACGAAAATGATTTGCAGCCTTGGAGTTAGGAGAGCTTCTGGCGATTCTTTTGCCTCGGGCTTAAGACCAAGGCAAAAAATTTGGGCGTTCATCTAGCCTTTAGCCAAAATGTGTAACCCACCTCATCATCCCCCCTGATGCAAAACCCTTTGTGGATAAGGAATGACAACACCATACTCCCTAAAAAGTCGGTCAATCTCAAAACGAATTTCCGATTTTACGATTTCGATGCGCCAACTTTGGTCTGCGTAAAAAACCAAGTCCATTTCCAATCCGTTTTCGCCGAAGTTGAGCAAACGCACAAAAATATCTTTGTTCTTTTTCACTTTTGGGTGAGAAAGCGCGGCTTGAATCAAGAGTTTTTTGGCCAATTCTGTATCCGAACCAAAGGCAATGGTTATCGGAATTCTGAAGCGGGTTAATGTGCTGCCAAAATTCCAATTTTCTACATATTCTTGCGTCAGACGTGAATTGGGAATGATATAAATGTTGGAATCGCGTGTCTCAATTTTTGTTGTTCTTAGGTTGATGCGCAACACTTTGGCAACGAGTGGTTCTGCTCCAGTTGCTTCTTTGATTTCAATGATATCACCCACGCGAATGGCACCCTCAAAAAGCAGCACGAATCCAGAAACCAAATCTTTAAACAAGTCCTGTAAACCAAACGCAAAGGCGATGAACAAACCTGCAAAGGCTGTAATTAAAGCAGTTAGCTCAACATCAAGGCTCTTTAAGAAAATGAAAATAGCGAGAATGTAAATGAAATAGCGGGCAAGTTGCAGGTAGATGTATTTTGAACCTTCGTCTAACTCTTTTTTGCGGTGTGCGAGCCTGTCCAAATAAACCGAAGCCAAGTTGATGGCAATCTTGGAAATAAAAAACAACATCGCCAAGATGAAAATATGTTTCACTTGAGGTTTCACCGATAGCACTTCAAGGTCGAAAAGAGAAGTTTTCAAAAAGTCGTTGAAAGATAAATCGTTGTTAACGCTGAAAGATGCGATGCACAAAATGAAAGTAAGTAGATTGATGATTTGTTTCACCAACACATGACCCGATAAGCGTTTGCCTTTCACATCAATTTTGGCCTTTCTGAGTGCGGCATTGAAATTTTTGGTGATGATTTTTCGGGCAATAAATCCCGCGAGCAAGATAAAACCAACAAACAAAAAATTGACAACAGCAAATTCTACGTTGAGAATTGAAAATAATTTGGTAAACAAAAATCCAGTTTGCTCAGCTGTTTCTGGGGCAATCGCTTCGTTGTTTTGAACGGTTTCGGCCTGTGCCAACAAGGTTTCAGAGGTATTCATGTCGTGTTTTTTAAATGCGTCCAAGCACACCATCTATGGCTTTTCTCACTTTGAGGAAATTTATTTTTTCGGTAAGCAACATGGTGGTCAACTCGTCTGCGTTTTCTGGTTCGGATTTTTGCATGCGGCTGTCTAAGCGATCTATTTCTCTTTCAATAAACATCCGTTTGAGTTCATAAATGGCGTTCAACACGGCTTTTTGAAGTTTTTGTTCTTCCGATTTCACCTCAATGCGATAGCGGTTGAACCAGTTGTTGCTGATGGCATATTCAACAGATTCTACATCGGCAATAAACGCCACAACCCGTTGATCTTCATCGTTTAAAAAAGATTTTGGGCCATATAAGGTGCTGTTTTCTATTCCCAATTTGAACTTGTTGTATATCTTTTGCAACACCGGACTTTGCATTTCAATATCATCTTTTTCCAGTTCGTGAATGATGAGTTCTGCTACGGTTGTCTCTATGGTTTCTGTCTGATTTTCTGGGTTGATTTGCTCCGTTTCCACCACATGACGTCCGTATTTCACCATAATGCGCATCACTTCTTTTTCGGCGTCAACTAATAGGTCTTTTTTCTCCTCCCGACGCTCCGTTTCCAAGGATTGATGCTCGATTTTTTTGTCGCGTTCTAGGGTAATAGATGCCCCTTGCTCGCCGCGCAGTTTGTCTATGCGCAATTTATTCAACTCACCCGTGAGGATGTGTTCTTCCATGTCGAACAAATGAGCACATTCTTTCAAAAACAAAGTCCGCGAAATGGCATCAGGAATGACCGCTATGGATTGCAAAATTCCTTTGATTAAATCCGCTTTTTTTATCGGGTCATTACCTGTTTCGGATAATAACACATTGGATTTGAATGTGATAAAGTCTTTTGAGTTGTTTTCTATGTATGCTGTCAACTCTTGGGTGCTCACTTTTTTGGCATACGAATCTGGGTCGTCACCATCGGGAAAGAGCACAACTTTAACATTCAATCCTTCTGCCAAAATCAAATCAATACCTCGAAATGATGCTTTTATTCCCGCCGCATCACCATCATATAATATCGTAATGTTGTTGGTATAGCGCTTAATGAGCCGAATCTGGTCTTGTGTGAGCGATGTGCCCGAAGAAGCCACAACATTTTCAATGCCAGTTTGATGCAAAGAAATAACGTCTGTATAGCCTTCAACCAAAAAACAATTGTCGAATTTTACAATGGCGCTTTTGGCAAAGTGAATACCATATAAAATTTGGCTTTTGTTGTAGATTATACTCTCCGGAGAGTTGAAATACTTGGCTATATTTTTATCGGCTTTTAATGTTCTACCACCAAATCCAAGCACCCGCCCAGAAATACTATGTATGGGAAACATAACCCTTCCTCGAAAAAAATCGAAGGATCCGCGTTCATTGGTTTTTGTGAGTCCAGATTTTTCTAAATAATCCAAGTTATAACCAGCTTTCAAAGCGGCATCGGTCAGGTCTTTTCCTGTTTCCAAACAATAGCCCAATTGAAATTTACGAATGGTTTCTTCTCTGAATCCCCGTTCAATAAAATACGACAAACCAATGGCTTGACCCATTTCATGATTGTGCAGGGTGTCGCTGAAATGTTTTTGTGCAAATTCATTGACAATGAATAAGGCATCCCTTTCATTGGTTTGCGCCAATTCTTCAGGTGTTGGTGGTTTGTCTTCAGGCACCTCTATGCCATATTTGTTGGCCAACCAACGCAAAGCCTCGGGATAACTGAAATGTTCAACCTCCATGAGGAAAGACGCAGCATTGCCCCCTTTTCCTGTCGAGAAACATTTGAAAATTTGTTTGGCGGGCGACACCATGAAAGAGGGTGTGCGCTCTTCAGTAAATGGACTCAGTCCTTTTAAATTAGAACCCGCGCGTTTGAGTTGCACAAAATCCCCAATAACCTCTTCAATTCTAGCGGTTTGTAGTATTTGATCGACAATATATTCGGGAATTCGGCTCATGCTAAAATTCGTCTTCTGAAATTAATTCGGCTTGTTCGTTGTAGGTTTTCCAAAGGCCAATTTTTTGGTCGTTTTTATATTCGCCTACATAATGAATAGCTCCATTGGGGTGATAAACAATGGAATGACCTTCTTTAATGCCATGGCTGAAATAGGTCATGCTGTTCATTTGTCCATTTTCATAATAAGATTCCCATGCGCCATGTCTTTTGTCATCACCGTCTACAGGTCCGGCAATTTTGAGTTGTTTTTTTCCGGGATAATATTCGCGATAAATTCCAGGCATTCGTTCAATCAAATCTTCTGGATTTTCTTGTAGTTCCGTTTTGGATGTACGCGCATCAGATTCATCCGTGGCATCATCGCAGGCAAACAAAAATAGGCAGCCAAAACCGAGTAAAAACAATACATTCTTCATTATTTCAATCTTAAAGTGGTATATTCAACTAATCCGATAAGTGCATCTTTGGCGGGCGAATCGGGCACATCTTTGATTAAACTGAGTGCTTCATCTTTCAATTGCATCATTTTTCCATGAGCATAGGCCACACCTCCTGCATCAACCACAATTTCTATGGCGCGCTTCACTTTTTTCTTATTCTCATTGTGTTTTTTAAGAATGGTCAAAAGCTCTTTTTTGGTTTCTTTGTTGCTGTTGTTGAGCGCATAAATCAAGGGCATGGTTACTTTGCGCTCACGGATATCGTTTCCGGTTGGTTTTCCAATTTGAACATCGTTTCCATAGTCAAAGATATCGTCTTTAATTTGAAATGCCAACCCGACAGTTTCACCAAATTTGCGCATTTGTTCTGCCAAATCTGCGCGATCAACTGAAATAGCAGCGGCTTCGCAACATGCAGCAATCAAAGAACCCGTTTTTTGTCGAATCACTTCCATGTAGACTTCTTCAGTAATGTCTAGGGTACGCGATTTTTCCAATTGCAACAATTCGCCTTCCGACATAGACTTCACAGCACGCGCAATTACTTCCAAAGATGCAAAATCTTTATTGTCGATACTGGTGAGTAAACTTCGCGAGAGCAAATAGTCGCCAACCAACACGGCAATTTTGTTTTTCCAAAGCGCATTTACACTAAAAAAACCGCGGCGCTCGTTGGCATCATCCACAACATCGTCGTGCACCAAAGTAGCGGTGTGCAACAATTCTACCAATGCAGCAGCACTATAAGTTCTATTTTCCCCTTGACCTCCAAGCATACGAGCAACTAAAAACACGAACATAGGACGTATTTGTTTGCCTTTTCGTTTGGCGATATAGTGAATTACTTTATCGAGTAGGGGAACATTTGACCGCATCGAATCCAAAAAGAAGGCTTCAAACGCATTTAGTTCTTGCTCTATGGGTGCCTTGATTTGGTCAACAGTCATCATGTGGCAAAATTAAGGAATAAAACAAAGCATATACTTTGGAAATCAAAAAAGCCACAAGTCGAATAACTTATGGCTTCTTATAATATTTTATTAGCTGTTATTTCCGCAATACGATACGTTTGGTAATGACGCTTTGTCCATCTGCCGCACGAATGGTATAGAAATAAATGCCATCAGGATTTTTAGACAAATCAAAGTTTTGTGTTGTGCCATTCAATTTTGCTTTGAAAACCACTTTACCCACCATATCCGTAACTTCAATGTCTGAACCAGCTGGCGCATCTTTCACTGTAATGATACCTGTAGACGGATTTGGATATACTTTGGAATCAGAAACTGAAATTTTGTCTTGTTGGATAGATAAAGTAGAAGTAAAAACAACTGTAATTGAATCTATTCTTTCATTATTAGCGTCTCTAACATAATAGCGATAAGTAGCTGTTCCGCTAGTACCTTCAGGAAACATAATTTTCGGTTCAAAAATGGTGCTAGCATCGTCGGCCAAAGAAACCGGATTGCCAAGAATCCAATTGTCGCCAAGGAAATGAAGGGTGTAACACTGCCAGTTATCGCAAAGTTGATCTTCTGCCGCTGGGTTTGACAAATTTATTCTAACGCGCTCCCATTTGTATTCTTGCGCACTGCCTGAAACGTTCTTGAGCGTAAAATAAAGCCCAATTTGCTCAGTGCCTTCAGTAGCATAAAAAGTTTGTCCGTTTTGTTCAACGCCTGGTGTGTTTACCAACTCAAAGCGCACGCCAGATACTTGGGCTACTGCTGATGTGATTAATAATGTTGCGAAAAGTGAGGCAACCAAATTTGTATATTTCTTCATGGTCTAATTTTTATAGTTGGATTTTATCTTACAAATATAATGCTAAATCTTTACGATGTCACAAAAAAACTACCATTACTTTTCAATGGAATACAATATTTCAGTGGGTTGTTATGTGTTTATTTCTGCTGAATTCTCCCTATTTTAAAAGGATAATCGTTTTATTGTTTGGCTTGAAAACGGATGATGTGTGCCGAAAAATCAAAGTAGGAATTCAATTTTGCAAGGCTTAATTCTACCTATATGTAGATGAATGTCATGTTGGATTGGGAATTTCTATTACTTTTACCCTAAATTATTTAATTCAAAAACATGAAAAAATTATTATTTTCCCTATCAACGATCTTTGCGTTTGGTGCAATGGCACAGCAGAGATTGGTGCTTGTTGAAAGTTTTTCTCAAGCATCTTGTGGTCCATGTGCTGCTCAAAACCCAGCATTGGAAACGCTTTTGGCGGCGAACACGGCAAAAGCAATTTCTATCAAGTATCAAGTGAGCTGGCCTGGATTTGACCCAATGAACTTGCACAACCCAACTGAGATCGCATCTCGCGTATCTTATTATAGTATATCGGGTGTTCCTGATAGAGTTATTGATGGTACCAATCAAGATGCTACGCAAGCTGCTATCGACAACCGTTATGCTATTGCAGCACCTGTAAACATGTCAGTTTCACACACAATTAATCCTGACTTTACAGCGAATGTAACTGTAACAATCACAGCACCAGCTATTTGGAATCCTTCGAATACTGTGTTGCAATTGGCTATGGTAGAGAAAAACATCACATTCGCAACTGCTCCAGGTTCAAATGGTGAAACAGTTTTCAAAAACGTAATGAGAAAAATGCTTCCAGATGCCAACGGTTCTGCAGTTGTTGCTTCAAACTTCGCTATGGCTGGTGGTTCTCAAACGTTTACTTTCAACAACGTTTCTATTCCTAACTACATCTACAACATGAACCAAATCAGCTTTATCGCTTGGGTTCAGAACAATACAACAAAAGAAGTTCACCAAGCTGGTGTTTCTGAGCCAGTAGCTTTGAGTAATTATGGTGTTGTTCAGTCTTTAACTGTTCCTTCAAACTATAGCTGTGAGCCAAACTTGGCAGGTGCTTCTATTGTTTTGCAAAACCAAGGAAACACAACAATTACAACTGCTACTGTTAACTACCAAATTAATAGTGGTGCTGTTCAAACTGCTCCTTTCACAGGTAGCATTGCTCCAAACGGAACTGCGAATTTCTCATTGCCTTCAATTCCTGTGCCATCAGGAACACACACCATTACAACTTATTTGACGAATATCAATGGTTCAGGTGTTAACACACCTTTAGGTACTAAATCAACTCAGTTTGCGCGTATCACTGATGCTGGTACAACAGGTCAAATGACTCAAAACTTCTCGAATTCTGCTTTCCCTTATGCAAACTATTATTTGACGTCTCCAACTGGCGACAACTGGATTCGTGTAGCTCCTAACTCTGGCTGTATTCGTTATTCTTTCTACACAATTACGTCAGGAAAAACTGGTGAAGTTTATTTGGCTCCTGTGAATATGTCAACAAACACAAACAACGCTATGACTTTTGATGTAGCTTACCGTCAGTACCAAACTGAAAACGACAGATTGCAAGTAATGGTTTCTTCTGATTGTGGTGTGACTTGGACAACAGTATATGACAAAGCAGGTTCAACATTGGCAACTTTGGGAGCATCTACTGCAAACTATATAACACCAGGTGCTTCTGATTGGAGAAATGAAACTGTTTCATTGGCTAACTTTGGTTCTGCTGACAAATTAATCGTTAAGTTCAAAGCAACTTCTGCTTACGGAAACAACGTGTTTGTAGATAACATTATGATTGGTGGTGCATTGGCAATTGTTGAATTTGAAGAAATTCCAGCAACATTGTATCCTAACCCTGCTTCACAAACTGCAACGATAGCTTTTGAAGCTACTGGTGCTTATGAAGTAACGTTAACAGATGCTGCTGGTCGCGTAATTCAAACGGTTGCTAACACAGCAAACGGCGCTACAGAAGTTGAATTTAATGTGGCTCAATTGACTGCTGGTGTTTACTTAGTGAACATTATGTCAAATGGCAAAATGACTACTAAATCTTTGGTTGTAGAATAGACTCAACTATTTTTAGATAATCGAAATCCTCCCGCAAATTGTGGGGGGATTTTTTTTTAGAATTTCAAGAATGTCTGATGCAATTCATCGTGTCAATTTGAATATTCTGTTTAGCTTTGGCAAAGTATTTGAATCTTACTGTTCAAATAACTTTTAAAAAACTGAAAAATGAAAAATGTACTCTTTTTAGCTGCGCTGTTCTTGACTTCAACTGCCTTTGTCTTTATCCCAAGTGATGATGATCAAAGAGGTAAGTCTGTTCCATCTGTGAAAATTACTGATTTGAATAATAAACCCATCAATACTGCTGAATTAGGCAATGAAGGGAAGCCAGTAATTATTAGCTTTTGGGCAACTTGGTGCTCGCCTTGCAAACGCGAATTGAACGCCATACACGAATTATACGACGAATGGCAAGAAGAAACTGGTGTGAAGTTGATCGCTGTGTCTATTGATGACGAGCGCACAAAAAGCCGCGTGAAACCTTATATCAATTCATCAGGATGGGAATTTGATATATGGATGGATACCAATCATGATTTCAAAAGAGCAATGGGCGTGAATAATGTGCCACACACTTTCTTAATCGATGGTGATGGGAAAATAGTTTATTCGCACAACAATTATGCTCCTGGTGATGAACACAAACTGTATAAAGAAATTTTGAAATTGAAGAAGTAAGCATTTATGAAGCATATGATTTTACGATATAGCATATTGGGCCTCAGTGCCCTTTGTGCGTTTATAGGGGTGGCTCAAAACGGTGGGAGTGTATCTGGAAATATTGAGTCTCAGTACCAATACCTGTTGAACGATTCGGTGATAGCTGCTGTTCAACCCCAAGAAAAGTCACTGGTAAACACATATGCTTTAATCAATTATACCAACAAAGGTTTCAAGGCTGGCACAAGATTGGAGCTTTATGCACCGCGAATTTTGGGCTATCCAGATCGCTTTGATGGCGTTGGAATTGGCTACAGGTATGTGGGCTACGAAAACGACATGCTCAGCGTTACTGTTGGTAATTTCTACGAACAATTTGGTACTGGTTTGATTTTCAGAGCGTATGAAGACCGCAATTTGGGTTTGGATAACGCGATGGATGGTTTGAGCCTGAGAATCAGACCGTTTAAAGGCATTGCAATTAAAGCTGTTTATGGTAAACAACGATTTTCGTTTGAAGGCGGTCGCGTTATCAATGCGCCAGGAATTATCAGGGGCTTTGATGTAGAACTGGGATTGAATGATTGGTTTCCAAAACTGGAAGAGAAAGAGTTGTCTATTCGCGCTGGTTTTTCTATGGTGAGTAAATTCCAGGCAGCCAATCATCCAGATTATATTTTGCCGCAAAATGTGGGATCATACGGCGGGCGACTAGATGTAACTTATAAGAAGTTTTATGTCAATGCCGAGTATATCATCAAAGAAGCGGATCCGTCTTTGGATAATCAGTATATTTTTAATTATGGCAAAGGTTTGATTATCAATGCAGGCTACTCTAAAAAGGGCTTTGGTGTTTTACTTTCGGCCAAGCATATTGATAACATGAGTTTTCGCTCCGACCGCGAAATGGTGCTGAACGATGGCATGGTTAATTTCATTCCACCGCTTACCAAAACGCATACATACAACTTGGTTGCGCAACTCTATCCCTACGTTTCTCAGCCTTTAGGTGAAGTTGCTTATCAGGCTGATGTGATGTATAACATAAAAAAAGGCACCAAGCTTGGTGGTAAATACGGCACTACCATTTCAGCGAATTTTTCAACGGCTTTCGGTTCAGGACAATTTGCAACAGATGCTAATCCATTGTCACGTGTAACTTATAGAACGGATTTGTTTAGCACCAATGGAAATTTGTATTGGCGTGATATCAACGTTGAAGTGAAACGCAAGTTGAATTCGAAATGGTCGATTACTGCATCTTATTTCAACCTGGTTTTGAATAACGATGTAATTAAAGTAGCTGAAGCGCCGGGGATCATCAAAGCGCATATTGGCGTTGTAGAGTTGTTGTATAAAATCAATGACAGTCATTCTATTCGCG
Source organism: Crocinitomicaceae bacterium (assembly GCA_044233745.1). Taxonomy (GTDB): domain Bacteria; phylum Bacteroidota; class Bacteroidia; order Flavobacteriales_D; family Crocinitomicaceae; genus UBA6165. The sequence continues at coordinate 34,708 of JBIIJN010000011.1, read as the reverse complement.
CTGAATTTCAAGCACTTTGGACGGAGGAGCAACGCGATAGAGGTCATTGGTATACTGCCTTAATTGAATATACCATTTCTCCGGATTGGTATTTTACTGCGGTTTTCCAACACAACTACGGGAATCCGCTCGAGAATAGAAGAAATTTGTACCCTTTAATAGCGGCCGGTAAAATTTGGGGAGCAACACGCCTTGAAGCTAGGTTTGGTCGCGTTAATGCGGGTATGTTTTGCGTAGGTGGTGTATGTCGCCCTGTGCCTGCCTCAAGTGGTTTAACAGTTGTTTTTTCTCATAGCTTTTAATCTTAGAAATCATGAAAAATATACTTTTTGCTTGTTTGATTTTGTTGGGAGTTGTTGCATTGAATACCAGTTGCGACCGTGTAGAAATTGCTTACCGCGACATTCCAGATTTGGATAGCACTTATTACCCTGGACTTTGGGCGGATTACCTGCTCAATGAGGTGCCAGAATTTGAGCAAAACACCAATACGCAGCGCAATGTGTTAATCGAAAAATATACGGGTCATAAATGTGTGCCATGTACCTATGCGGCGACAACGGTGAATAATTTTCATGAAGCCAATCCATCACATGTTTTTTATGCCTCAATGCACTCTGGACCTGGAGGCATGACGGCTTTCCAAGATTTTAATGCCACTGCGTCATCTTTTTATACCGATCACACCAATCCGCTGGCTTTGGCTTATGGCATCTTCTTCACAAACGGTTTTGGTTTCACTGGAAATCCATCAATTATGGTGAACAAAGGTTTGTTTGGAGGTGCACAAAGCGCCATGATGATTGCAAACAACGAATCAGAACTTGGAGATAGAATAGATGCTGTTTTGACTGATAACAACTTGAAATACAACATTCAAGCAGTTTTTAATTATTTTCCTCAAACACAAGGTGGCTATTTGCATGTGGAGGTTGAGAAATTGAACAGTGCCAATCCGGATGTGGACATCATGGTTTATGTGATTCAAGATTCTTTGCGCGATTGGCAAAAACGTCCTTCTGGTGTTGACGATCCTCTTTATCTCCACAAGAAAAAACACTTGGGCAACATCGACAACCAACTCTGGGGTCAGCGTTTGAATTTTACTGGATCAAACAAGGTGCGCAAGGACTATTCATTCGGAAAACCAGTGGGTATCGAGCCAGAAAATATCCATTTCTTGATTTTTGTTTCTGATGCTCAAACCAAGGAGGTGTATCAGGTAATTAAGAAGAAAATGGTGGGATAAGAGTTGTTTTTTTTATCAAATTGGAATATAATGAAAGAAGTTTTTTTGTTTGCGGTCGTTGGTTTTATTTCAATACTATTCAACTCAAGCTGCGATAGACCCGAGATTGCATACAAGGATATTCCTGATGTCGATAGCACCTATTACCCTGGGCTTTGGGCAGATTATTTATTAAATGAAATTCCTGAATTTGGGCAAAACACCAATACCCAGCGCAATGTTTTGATTGAAAAATTCACTGGACACAAATGTGGTCCCTGTGCAAATGCCGCTGTTGATATAAAGAATATGCATGATACATTAGCAGGTCGGATGTTTTATGTGAATATCCATGCAGGAGCGGGAGGCATGACAAGTTTTCAAGCATACAACCCACAATCATTGTCTTTTTTTACGAACCATACCAATCCACTCGGATTAGCATATGGGGTGTTTTTCGGAAATGGCTATAATTTGAGTTCATTACCAGGTTTTTTGGTTAATAAATCATTGGTAGGTGGTCAGCAAAGCTCTATGATTATCCCAAATAACATGAATCAAGTCAAGGAAAGGGTGAACACCGTTTTGGCTGACAACAATTTGAAGTACAACATTCAGGCGGTTTTCAATTATTTCAATGAGACTCAAGGTGGGTATTTGCATGTAGAAGTTGAAAAAATTCATGCAGATAATCCCGATGTTGAAATTGTAGTTTACGTGGTTCAAGATTCTATCAGGGATTGGCAGCAGCTCTTGAGTGGCACCGTTCCCGATTATTTGCATTTAAAGAAACATCTAGGCAACATCGATAACCAGCTTTGGGGTCAGCGTTTAAATTTTACTGGATCAAACAAAGTACGCAAAGATTATTCATTCGGAAAACCAGTGGGTATCGAGCCAGAAAATATCCATTTCTTGATTTTTGTTTCTGATGCGCAAACCAAAGAGGTATATCAGGTAATTAAGAAGAAAATGGTGGGATAATACGAGTTGATTCACGTTTTCAGAAGCTCCTATAATGCTCAATAAACATTTTTGTTACATTTTTTTTCAAGAATTGTTTGTTGATTGCTGAAAATATTTTACTTTAGCACTTCGTAATTCATAAAAAAAGACGCCTATAGATCAATTCTACATTCAAGTTTTAAGTTGAAATTAACTAATTAATAAGTAGTTATGTGTAGAATTGAGTGGAATGACCAAGAATTGGTAAAGTCTTACGTAGGTGGAAATGAATTGGCCTTGCAGTTTCTTTTAGAAAAGCATCAATCGCAAATTTTTCATTATATTTTGTCAAAAATCAAAAACAGAGATTTGTCCAACGACATCTTTCAGGATACTTTTATTAAAGTAATTCGAACCTTGAAATCGGGCAATTACAATGAAGAGGGAAAATTTTTGCCTTGGGTGATGCGCATAGCTCACAATTTGGTAATTGACCACTTTCGTAGAGAAAGCAAAGTTCGTTTTGTGAGTGAGTCCTCATCTTCATCTGATGAATTCAACGTGTTTTCTTTAATCAAAGACGACGGATTGAATGTTGAACAACAAATGTCGAAAAATGAACTAGAAGCGCAGGTAGCCAACTTTATCGATTACTTACCAGAAAATCAGAAAGACATTTTGGTGATGCGCATTTATCAGGACATGTCGTTTAAGGAAATCGCTGAATTGAAGGATATTTCAATCAACACAGCCTTGGGCAGAATGCGTTATGCGGTAATGAATATTCGCAAATTGATGGAGAAAAACGGAGTTATGTATTAACCTGAGTTCGATTAATATTTCAAGGCTCAGGTTATTAGGGATTTTTGATTCGAAATTTGAGATTTGAAATGTATAATTTCCGAATCTCGAATTTCAAATTTCGAATCTTTAAAAGATCACTTCTCAGCTCTCACAATAAAAGCAGTCTCTGTAAATTCACCGTATTTTTCCACGAGTATTTCATGGATATTCACTAAGCATATTTCAGCCTCTTTTACTGGCATTTCGGCAGGCAAATAAACAATTCCATCTATGTGGATATTGCTCCCACTGCGAATGACACGTATGCCTTTGAATCTTCTCCATTCTGGCTCACTTTTGTCGAGAAGCAGCTGCTTGATTTCGGTCACCAATTCTTCATCAGCTTCATCCATCACGCCGCTTAGTGCTTTTCGGATTATTTTGTAACCCATAAACATCAGTATAAACGCCAGAATAATGGAAACTACTCCATCTATCCATGTGGCTTGCGTATAATACACCACGATGAGTGCTATGGATATCCCAACGGTGGTGTAGGCATCCGAAATGAGATGTTTACCGGTAGATTCTAAGGCTATAGATCGATTGGCTTTTCCCTTTTTTGCACTAATCCATCCCAAAATGTAATTTGCAATTCCTGCAATACTAATCAATACAATACCCCAATCCAAATGCGCCAAAGGTTCTGGATGAATGAGACTCAAAATACCTTTGTACACAATTCCCAACCCAGCCATGCCAATGAGCAAGCCCTCTATGCCGGCGGTTACAAACTCTGCTTTTCCGTGTCCGTAAGGGTGATTGGAATCCTTGGGGATTGTGGCCAAATACAAGGCGTATAGTCCAAATCCTCCGGTGGTTATGTTAATTATACCCTCCAACGCATCGGATAAGATCGCTACAGATTGGGTCAGGTACCAAGCCACAACTTTAATCACAAACAACACCAAGCCGAAGGATAGGATAACAAGTTGTGTTCTAAAATTGCTTTTTTGGATAGACATGAGCTTGGCTTTATCTTGAACCAACGGGCATACGCGCCATAGGACTTACCGCTTGATTGGCAAATTCTTGACTGAGATATTGGTAATACGCACATATGCCAATCATAGCAGCATTATCTGTACAATATTGAAATTGAGGGATATATGTTTTCCAATTGTGTATTGAACCTATTCTTTCCAATTCGCTTCTGATAAAAGAATTGGCAGAAACGCCACCTGCAATGGAAATTTCTTGTATTCCCATATCGCGGGCGGCCACCACCAGTTTTTCAAAAAGTATCTCTGATATGGTGGATTGCACCGAGGCACAAATGTCATTCAAGTTTTTTTCTATGAAATCGGGGTCTTCCTTTTCGGCTTTTTGAAGCGTGTATAAAATACTGGTTTTCAATCCGCTAAAACTAAAGTCTAAACCAGCTATTTTAGGTTTGGAAAATTGAAAGGCTTTTGGATTACCCAATTTGGCATGTCGGTCGATCAGTGGTCCGCCAGGGTAGGGCAGTCCAAGTATTTTAGCGGTTTTATCAAATGCTTCACCAGCAGCATCGTCGATGGTTGAACCAATAACTGTCATTTTTCTTGGACTTTCAACATGCACAATCTGCGTGTGACCACCTGAAATTGTTAAACATAAAAAGGGAAAATCAGGAATGGGCGAACCATCGTTGATGAGGTGGGCCAAGACATGTCCTTCCATATGATTTACGGCAATTAATGGAATATTGAGCGCCATGGCCATTGCTTTCGCGAATGAGGCGCCAACAATTAAACTCCCTACCAATCCGGGGCCCTGCGTGAATGCTATTGCGCTGAGCTCTTGTTTGCTAATGCCAGCATCTTGTAAGGCTTTGTCAACCACAACTACAATGTGCTGTTGATGTGCTCTCGAGGCCAATTCCGGTACCACGCCTCCAAATTGTTCATGTATTTTTTGAGATGCAACGATATTGGACAGAACGGTATTGTTTTTGAGTACAGCAGCTGAAGTATCGTCGCACGATGACTCAATGGCAAGTATAAAAATGTCGCTCGTTTTCAATGGTAATGACTTTATTAAATAAAAAGAATTTTATACAGTTTTATGAATTAAATTGACCTTACAAAGGCGCAGAAATTTTCGGTTCGGTATAAATTTGTACTTTTGATTTTACATGACAAAATTACTCAAAATAGGGTACAAAGGCACTTCCATTTTGGTTGAAATATTGCTATTGCTTTTTATTGTTTTGAGTTTTGCCATTCGTTTCCCGGTATTTCAAACGTTTTTGGCTCAAAAAGCCTCGTCATGGTTATCATCTGAGTTAGAAACAGTGGTTCGAATAGACCGTTTGGATGTTGCTTTTTTCGACCATATTTATTTGGATGGTGTGTATTTGGAAGACCGCGACGGCGATACTTTGGCGTTTTTGGAGCAGGTAGAATTGAATGTTTCGAGTTTTGACTGGGGATTCCGAAAAATTGAATTGGATAAAATCGCTTTGTCGAATGGAAAAATCAATCTCATCAAAAAGCTCGGGCAAGAGGAATTCAATTATGCATTTATAGAAGATTTTTTGGCTTCCGACAAAGATACACCGCCAAGCACAAGGCCATCGCCCAAAATTTATTTATCGAATTTGATATTAAACGACATCGATTTCAAATATATTTTGGAATACCGCCAGAATTATGAACATGGAATTAATTTTAATAAGTTGGATCTGCGAAAAGTGAACTTATTTGTTGAGAATCTGAGCATCATTGATGAACATATTTCAGGCGATATTGTACACCTCAAAGCCAAAGAAAAATCGGGTTTTGTTTTGGACAAGTTTGTGGCTCATTTTGAATTTGATGCTGAAAAGTTACAAATAAAACAGGGTCTCATTGAAACTCAAAAATCGCGCATCGAGGTGCCCAATTTAATTTTTGTGAGCAAAACCTACGACAATTATAATTATTTTGAAGACAGCGTTCATATGGACATTCGGCTTGCGAATACCATTGTTTCTTTGGAGGATATCGCCTATTTCGCTCCCGATCTTTGGGGCATGAATCAAGAACTTTTTCTCTCAGGTCGCGCCACAGATTTTGTTTACAATCTTAAAATCAGGGATTTGTATTTAGAAACCGGCCGAGAGACTGTGTTGCGCGGCAATTTTGAGCTGCCAGATTTTCGCCTCGATCAATACAATATTCCGCGTCAGCAAATTTTTCTTTTACAGACGAGTTACCACGATTTGCAACAATTCAGATTGCCCAATTCGTCGTCTGGTTTGGCGCAATGGATCACATTTCCACAGGACATTCACACGCAGCGCATATTGCAAGAGGCCGCTGTGGTTCAGGTGCGTAACGTTCAGCTTTCAGGCAAACCGGAAGATTTTAATCTGTATGCAGACCAGATCAAAAGTGGTTTTGGGAATGTTTCTTTGGCTGGTGGCATGCGCTTTTTCGACGATGGTGCCAACGGTTTGAGTTGTGTCCCACTTTCTTCTGGAATTCAGGTGTCTAATTTGGATTTGGCCAAGATATCGGGTGAGTCTTCATTGGGTTTAACTTCAGGCAATGTCTTTTTTAGGGGAGCAGCCCTGGAAACCAGCGAATTAAATTTTTACGACATTGAAGCGCAATTTGCTTACATGGATATCAACGGTTATCGCTACAGCAACATTTTTGTGAATAAAGGAAGAGCCGACACCCGCGAATTTGACGGTAAAGTTCATATTCATGATCCGAATGCGAAATTGTCCTATGAAGGATTGGTGCGTTATGATGAGCGCGAGGAGATTACAGGACAACTGTTTCTAAATTATCTAGATTTTGGTCGCATCGGAATAGATGATTTGTCGGGAATTTTTGCTTCTGGATTGGTAGAAACAAATTTACACGGGTTTTCTTTGGATCGCATTTATGGTTATGCTCATGCTGTTGATTTTACGGTAAGCAAAGATAGCACAGCATACACATTTGATAAGCTGAATGTGGATGTGGACAGGGGTGGTGTTTATGATGAACTTCGCATTGATTCGGATGTGTTACAAGGCCGGGTAGAAGGTGTTTTGGAATTCAATCAAATTATCAAAGCCGTGCAGCATGAATTTGCGCAAATTCTTCCCATTATCGTCAAAGATGTTGACGATGTCAATTTTGACTACCAAGATTTTACCCGCTTTGAATTTACCATCAAGGATGCTAATTCTTTCCTAGATGTTATCTATAAAGACCTTCGTGTGGAAAGAGGAACTCAGTTGTCTGGAGCGCTCAATGGCACCACGAATCAGTTTACATTCAACTTTTCATCGCCCCAAATTCGCTACCAAGATTATGTTTTCACGGGAATATCGCTCAACAATCAAATAGAATCATCTTCTGTGAACGCGAATTATTCTTTGACCAGATTCAACCTCAACGACAGCTTGTTTTTTCAGGATATAATTTTTAGCGCCATGGGCACAAATGCTGAATTTAGCAGCACTTTGAAATGGGATGATCAACCCAATCAGGGCGGGCGTTTGCATTGGGACACACAAGTTTTGTCTCAAAACGAGATTCATTTTGCCTTGACTTTGGGCGAGTTTTTTATTGAAGAGCAAAAATGGTCGCTCGGAGATTTAGAGGAATGGGGCATTAAGCCTATGGTGTATTATCGCAATAATAAGTTTGAAATACAGGATTTGATGTTTGCCAGTGGACTACAATACGTGTCTGCAAGTGGTTTTATATCAGAGGATTATGATGATGCCTTGGAGGTGTTTGTGTCTGATTTTGATTTAGACATATTGAATTCACTTTTCTTAAACGACATTCAAATTGAGGGCTATGCCAGTGGCGATTTCCGATTGCACAGCGTTTTGAGCAATGTTATTTTTGAAGGTACCGTGGGCATTGAAGAGCTCTACCTCAACAAGAACTATCTCGGAATTCTTGATTTTGAGTCTAGTTATAACGATGCCGACAACAAGTTATCTATTGCCGGTGGATTGTTTAACAGAAATATCAGTAAGACAAGATCCAATTTGTTTCGTGGTGATTATTATTTGGCTAAAACCATTTTGGGTCAAACAACTCCCGACCGCTTAGATTTTGAGTTTGACTTTGCGACAATGGACATTTCTTTTGCAAATGCTTTCGTCGATGAAGAATTGGCCTCAGAGATTCAAGGACTCATTGAAGGTAAACTTTATGTGACTGGAAGTTCTGCAAAACCCTTGGTGGCTGGAAAACTGGAACTCAATAATGGAGGCGCAAAAATTGGTTTGTTGGGCACCAAATATCGCGTTCAAGGACCGATAAACATTACCAATTATGGATTGAGTATCACCGGTGTTCCTTTGATAGATCAGGAAAATAATGCCGCCATTTTATCCGCCTCAATTTTTCATGAAAATTTCTCGAAGTGGGAATACAATGTTTTCTTGGATTTGGATCGAGATGGATTGCGTCGCGACCCTCAGAACAACAAGATACCTGCAAAGTTGGAGCGTTTTATGGCTTTGAACACCGAATACAAAGAGGGGGAAATTTTCTATGGTCGGGGCTATGTGACGGGCAACTTGAATATATATGGCACCGATGAATTGGTTGATATTACGGCCAATGTGAAAAGCGCGCGCGGCACTCAAATCAATTTCCCAATGTATGGTCGTGGGGATATTGCAGAAGACGATTTTGTGGTTTTTATCAATAATTTGGACACAACAAACTTGACTGTTGAAAAGAAGTTGGATTTCACTGGTGTCCGCCTAAATTTGAATATTGAAGCCAATGAAGATGCTCGTTTGCGCATTATTTTTGATGAACGGACAGGTGATGAAATCTCTGCTGTTGGGCGTGGTAAATTTCAAATTGCCTTAAATGAATTGAATGATGTTTCCATGACTGGCACCTATGAAGTGAGTCAGGGGACCTACAATTTCGCTTTGGGAATTGTGAAAAAGGATTTTATTATTGAGCCAGGAAGCACCGTGAAATGGATGGGCGACCCTTACGAAGCCACTTTGAATGTACGAACCTATTATTTGGTGGAGGCCAATATCGATGATATCGCCGTTGGAATCAACAGAGAGACCGAATTTAGAACCAATCCGAGGGATCAAATCTATTGTTATTTGGCACTAAAAGACCGCTTGTCGCAACCAGCAATGGAGTTTGATATTGAGGCTCCAAAAGCTACTGATGCTGGGCGCGTGGCCATCAATCGGGTGCGTTCGGATTATGACGAGTTGACCAAGCAATTTTTTTCGCTCCTTCTTTTCCGACAATTCCAACCCCTGCGCGGCACGCAAAATACGGCTTCCACAAGGGGCTCAAATGCATTGAATGAATTGGTGGCCAATCAAATAAACGCCGTGTTGAATCAAGTGTCAGGCAACTATGATTTACGCGTGAAACTGAATGATGATGAAACGGCCAATCAATCGACCTATGAATTGGGCTTTTCCACTACCTTTCTGGATGATCGACTTTTGGTTTCAGGAAGTTTTGGTGTGAGTCAGATGCGATCGGGTGCTAACCCAGGCATGACCAATTCTAATCCTTTAATTGGCGACATCAATATTGAGTATAAATTGAATCGCTCTGGTACTTTTCGGGTAAATGCATTTAATCGTTCCAACCAGTTTACGGTAATACAACAGCACAATTTGGGCCCTTTTACGCAAGGGGTCGGGATTTATTATCAGGAGAATTTTTCAAGTTGGGATGATTTTCAAATGGCACAGTATACTTTGGATTTGTTCAGACCGTATAATCAGCGCAGGTATATGGGTTTAGATTCGAGATTGATGCGGCTTCCACCTTTAAATCCGTCAGATTCTGCTCCCAAACCCGCACCAGCTGACACCACAAATTCCAATGAAGAAGAACAAGTGCCTGAGGTTGAATCGAACCCAAATGGTGAACAACCGACCCCTACAAACCCTCCTACACCGCCTCAAAATGCTGTGGTAGAAGAGGAGGAGTGATTGTTTTCAATAAAGAATGTCTCGTTGCATTACTGCTGTAGAACTGAAAACGCAGTGCGCAGCCCACGCAGAAATTCATCTGCAGACACCCTTTTTTTTCCTTCGAGTTGAAGCTCAATGATTTCCAAATATTCATCTGCACAAGCAATAAATAGTTGATCTTTTTCGATAACTACTGGGCTCAACTGGGCTGAAATTTGTCGTTCGCTTTTTTGTGTTTTGAAGATTTTGGCAGTTTTGGCTTCCGGCATTAAAAATGTGGTCCAAGCTGCTGGATAAGGCGATAAGCCCCGAATAAAATCATGAACTACCTGGGCTGAATTTTGCCAATTGATTTCGCAATCTGACTTGAATATTTTTGGTGCATGTTTGAGATTGTTCAGGTCGAACTCATCCTGCTTCTTGGATTTTAATGTGCCTTCAAATATGCCGTTCAATGTTGTGCAAACCAAATTGGCGCCTATATGCATCAAACGGTCGTGCAATTCGCCAGCAGTTTCATTTTGACCAATGATAGTTCGTTCTTGTAATAAAATTTTGCCCATGTCAATTTCTTGTTCGATGAAAAAGGTCGTGACGCCCGTTTCTTTTTCTCCAGAAATGATTGCATGGTTAATTGGCGCTGCACCTCTAAATTGGGGCAAAAGAGAGCCATGCAAATTGATGCTGCCCATGGGCGGCATATTCCAAACCACTTCGGGCAACATGCGAAAAGCAATCACTACAAACAAATCGGCTTGAAAAGCATGCAGTTCAGCTAAGAACCTTTCATCTTTTAATTTTAGCGGTTGTAAAATGGGCAGATTATAGGCCAATGCGACTTTTTTCACCGCAGATTCTTGAATTTGTTGACCACGCCCCGCAGGTTTATCAGCCACTGTAACCACACCAACCACATTGAAATTTTGGTCAATCAAAGTGGATAAACAGTGGGCGGCAAATTCTGGTGTGCCCATAAATACGATGCGTTTGTTGGTCATATCACGTTTGCGGTTTTTTTCCAATCAAAGAATTTCAAATAAATCAAGGAGCCCAATGCCAAGGTTGAGAAATATATATATTCGACGTACCAAACTTTATCGATGCTCCAATGGAACACAAAAATAAATACATAAGCGCTGATCAAGTATAAAGCAACACAGAGCGTTTCAATGAGTAGGGTAACTTTGGTGTTGCCCGAGCCACTGATGGTATTGAAAAAGACCGATGTGAAAGCAAAAACCAAAATGGCTGGAAAGACTTGTTGTAAAATGCGTGCACTTTCAGCGTTCACGTCTGTTCTAGGATTTACTACTGACAATAAAGTTTCAGGATACAACAAGCCACCGTGGAAAAACAAGAGCAACGTGGCAATTACTAAAAACAGAATACGGCGTTGCACAATGGGAATTGCCGTGTAGTTTTTGGCGCCAAGCAGTTGACTGATGTAGGTTTTTGTGGTAGCGGCAAATCCAAAGATGGGAATGAACGCCAAGAAATACATCACGCGAATGTTTTGGCTTATTTCTAAATCGCGACTGCCTTTTTGCTCAATCCACATGAAGAAAAATGTCCAAGTGCCTAAAGCGATAAAGCCTTGCAGCATTAAGGGCCAGGCTACTTTGAAAAGTTGTTTGGCTGAATTCCACTCGAGATTCATTTTTTGAAAGAGCTGATAATCTTTGATCCATTTGCTCTTTGTAAAGTAAATAGCGAGAATTACAAGCGTGGAGATATCAGCGAACATAGAGGCCAACGCGGCACCTTCAACACCCAATTTTGGAAAGCCCCATTCTCCAAATATGAGCACATAATCTCCAAAAATATTGACCAGACTCATCACAATCGATGTAATAAAAACGATTTTGGTTTTCCCCACGGCCAATAAGAATGCCATTAGTGCATAGGCCATCAAACTGATGAAAATGGAGTAGCTGCGAACACTCAAGAATTCATTTTGTAAGCGTCCAATGTCGGGGTTATATGCATAATTTGCCAACCAATTGGGTATCACAAATTGAAGCACCACGAAGAAAATCGTTGCCAAAACCATCATACTCAAAAGACCGCTTTGAAAAGTTTTCGATACAGCGTTTCCCTGCGAATTTCCAATAAATCTTGCCATCACAATCTGCATGGCATCTCCAAAACCTATGGCAATCATGAAGAATGTGATGTAGATGAGTCCCGCGTTTCCAACAGCATCATATTCCAATTCGCCCAAATGAGAAAGGAAAGCCATGTCTGTAATGAGTACCAAAGATTGTATGAAATTCCCAATAATCAAAGGGAAAGCCACAGTCATGATGCTGCGATAATCTATGTTGAGCGTCTTTTCCATTTATAGAACTTCAACAACCAAACCTTTTAAATATTCCCCTTCTGGATGAAATGCATTGATCGGATGGTCGGCTGGTTGGTGCAGTTGTTCCAAGATTCGAACTTGTCGCCCAGACTCCATAGCCGCTGCAATAATCGTGTTGTTGAATAGCGCTTTATCCACCACTTGAGAACAAGAAAATGTAAACAAAATACCCCCAGGTTTAATGTATCTCATGGCGTGTGCGTTCAATCTTTTGTAGCCTTGCACCGCTTTGTGGCGTGCATCTCTGTGTTTGGCGAATGCCGGTGGGTCGAGCACGATAATATCATAGTTTTTATCCAATTCTTTGATGTGCTGCATGGCATCGGCGGTAATCGAGCTGTGGTTTTTTTCAAGTTTGTTGAGCTTGATATTTTCCTCAGTAAGCACAATGGCTTTGGCTGAACTATCCAAAGAATCGACATGTGCAGCGCCAGCTTTTAGAGCTGTTACAGAAAATCCACCTGAGTAGCAGAAGGCATTCAAAATTGTTTTTCCATCTGCATATTGTGCCAGCAATCTTCTATTTTCTCTTTGGTCGATGAAAAAGCCAGTTTTTTGTCCGTTGATCCAGTCGATAGAAAATTGGTGTCCATATTCTTCCGCAATGTGTGGCGTTTCACATGAGCCGTATAAATATCCGTTTTTAGCCCCGCTGTCGTTGGCCAAGGTTTCCGCACTTTTTTGGTAAACGGCCTTCACGCTTTCGCCCAAATTGTGAATCAAGGCGTTTTTAATTGCTTCGAGTGAATGGTACATTCCCAAGCTGTGACATTGAATTACTGCAACGCCATTGAACCAGTCGATGATGAGACCGGGCAGCATATCGCCTTCGCCATGCACCAATCTGCAAATGGTGTTGCCGGGGCGGAATAAGCCTAATTTTTTTCGAAGTTCAACCGCCAAGCGCAGACGCTCGTTCCAAAAATTTTGGTCGATGGCCTCGTTTTCATTTCTGGTCAAAACACGAACACTGATTGTGCCTTGTTGGTAATGTCCTCGGGCCAAAAATGCTCCGTTTGAGCCCATGACATCCACTACATCTCCATTTTTCGGGTTGCCTACTATTTTGAAAATTGCCCCCGAAAAAATCCATGGGTGACCGCGCTCGATGCTCGATTCTTTGCCGCGTTTGATGTGTATTTGCATAGGCGCAAAATTACACAATTAGATGATACGCATTTGAGAAATACGAGCCAGATGCAATCTTAGGATTTGTCGTTTGAGTTAAAACTTCACTACCCAAAAATCACTTTCGAAAGCGTCTATGCCCTCAATTATTTCTGGAATAATTTGCCCTTGTGTTTCCAAATAAAAAGCAATAAAATTCTCATGGCGTTCTTGTAGTCCGTCGTTGGGAAAGTTCTTTTCATGCAAGTTACGCAGTCTATCGAGTGCTTCTTGATGCAAGCGTTTTTCGTTGCGTTCGAGTTTCTTTAAGAAATTTTCGAGCAATTTTTGGATACGTGCGGTTTCTGCTTTGGCAGCAGCAAGCAATGTATGGTCAACGGATTGCGCTTGCACCATCATGATTTTTTCTAATGCATCGATATGTTCTTGTATGGCTAAATTGGCGTCTTGACGTTCACGAATTTCGAGCAGATATTCCTTCAAAACACGCTCTTTTTTGTCGGAGAATTTGGGGAAATCAAAGCCCAACTTGGTCATTTTTTGTGCGTCTTTGTGCGACATCAATTGCATAGAAACGCGGAGTTGTAGCATCGGATAAGGAACACCAACAGCCTCAAAAATGGACTTCAGTTGCAACCAATAAGCCAATTCTCCCGCGCCACCCACATAGCAAAGATTGGGTAAAACAGTTTCTTGGTAAAGTGGTCGCAGCATCACATTGGGCGAAAATTGCTCCGGGTGTTGATGCAGTAAATCAAGTAGTTCTTGGTACTTGAAAATCGTTTCTCCTATTTTAAAATCATCACCAGATTTCTCGATGCGAATGCGCTTGCCTGGACTCAAATGAAACAAGTTGATTTCACGCGCAAATGCTTGTGGTTTCAGATTTTTTTCTGCTAATATGGCTTCAGATTTTTGGGCGGCATGAAATGAAAATTGTTCCTTCAACTCTTTTTCAAGACTAGGAACAAATAGTTTTTTGAGTGCTGAATCATTACCATCTATTAAAACCAAATCTGTGTCCTGAAAAAGATGAGCTACCAATCTGAGCGTGGCAATAGACAAATTTTCGCCTTGATAAATTTCAAGAAGTTCTTGGATTTTCTCTTTTAGATTTGGGAACAATGCCAAAAGTTCACTTTGCCAATTTGACCAGTTTTCGAGTTTCATTTCACCAACTGGACCACTTTGTGCCGTTGACCACTGAATTTTTCTGTCAGCAATGTTAAAATGGTTGATTTCCTCCAAATCATGGTCTTCACTGGCGAGCCAAAAAATTGGGAGGATGTGATGCCCAGGATGCAGCTCTTGAACCTGCCGCGCTAATTTTATCGTATGGGCAATTTTGTAAATCGTGTAGAGCGGACCTGTAAACAAATTCAACTGATGTCCGGTGCAAATGGTGAAACAGTTATCCTCAAGCAGCAAAGCCAATTTCTCAGGCGCTTCTATTTTCGCTTCGGCATACTGTTTTTGCAGTGCCCTATGAAGCGTTTCTCTAGATTCCTTCGGGAAATTCGATTTAAGCGCAATCTGTTTTTTGAAGATCTCAGCTGAAAACGTCAATCCAATCAAGGGTTGCAGATTTTCTTGGTGCTCACTGAAAGTTTCAATGAGTTTTCCTGAAAAGGGGAGTTCGCTGCGTTTGTAGGATTGCGTCTGCATCTTGCAAAGTTAGTGTTTGAAAGACAACTTCCATATACTTCGTTCTTTTAGTTTTTGCATCAGTCATTTACTTGAGTAAACTCCTGATTAGCAAAAACTAAAACGCCTCGTCTCTGAAAGTTTCTTTCTAAACACGATTCGATAATTGATATTTACAAATCTTATGACTGTTTTCAAAATAATCAGAACAATGTTTTAAACTCCTTTGAGGCATCATACCCCAACCATTCTCCTTCCAAGTACAACGGCGATGGTAAATTTGTGGTGTATAAAGCACCTGTTCCCAAACCTTGTGGCAGTTGCAAAATATAAGTTGAAGCCAGTTGAGCAATGGCATTCAAACCTAAATTTGATTCCAAGGCACTAGTCATCCACCACGCCATGTTGTTTTGCTTAGCAATGGAAATCCATTCTTGTGTTCCTGATATTCCACCATGAAGACTGGGTTTCAGAATGATGTATTGTGGTTTGATTTGTGCCAAGAGTTTTTGTTTTTCTTGAATGTCAAACACGCCAATCAATTCTTCATCCAAGGCGATGGGGCAGGGTGTTGTGGCGCATAATTCAGTCATTTCTTGCACTTGTCCGGCGCGAATGGGTTGCTCGATGGAATGCACCTCTAAATCAGCCAATTGTTTCAAGATTTCTTGGGCTTGTTTGGGAGAATAAGCACCATTGGCATCAACACGAAGTTCAATGTCGCTTGCAGAAAACTCTTCTCGAACAGCTTTCAAGATTTTGTATTCATCTGCCCAGTCGATTGCCCCGATTTTCAATTTGATGCAACTGAATCCTTGGTTGAGTTTCTCTTGAATTTGTTGCTGCATGCTTTCAGGACTGCCCATCCATATGAGTCCGTTGATTTTTATTTTGGCTTCGCCGCGGGTAAATGGGGTATCGTATAAAATTCTTTTTCCGCCTGTTTCTAAATCCAAAAGCGCCATTTCGATGCCGAATTTGATGGATGGAAATTCGTTCATTGCTGCGATTTCAAGTGAATTGTTCTGCCACTGACCTAGAAATTCTTGAATTTTCCCGAAGTACGACGCGTCATCCTTATAATCTGGACTTAAATTCTCAATAATCGAACATTCGCCCCAAGCTGATACGCCATTTTCTTGCAATTCGATGAACCACGATTTTTTTTGTGTCATCACCCCACGCGAAGTTCCAGAAGGCTTTTTGAAGTCGAAAATGTGGGGGATGATGCGGAAGGATTTCATGGGATTGGTTTATATCATACAACTCACCCCAAACAAAACCGCCATCAAAAAAGTTGAAATGGCCACTTTGCTTAATTGAGAATCTAATTTTTCTGGGATGGGGTTTTTAACCACGAAGAGCAAATGTTTACCTAAAATGATGTAACTCAATAGTGCCAAAAGCGACCACCAAAATTCTGTGAGTGCGGCATAACTAACCAGAGCAATAATGGGCAAAAGAAGCAAGGCAAAATGATATTTGAGTGCGTTTACAAAGCCTATTTTTACTACGAGTGTGTTTTTGTTGCTTCGGGCATCGTTTTCATGATCGCGCATGTTGTTGAGGTTCAAAACGGCAGCGCTGAGCAAACCAATGGCAGTTGCGGGCAATACAATCACCCAATCCCAAGACTTAGCCATGAGGATGTAAATGCCGCAAACACTGAGCAGACCGAAGAACATGAAGACAAACAAATCGCCTAAGCCTAGATATCCGTATGCTTTTTTTCCCATGGTATAGCCAATGGCCGCTGCGATGCATGCCAAAGCCAAAACATAAAATGTAATTTGAATCTCTACGCCCATGTCGCGCGTGCCCAAGTAGGCGAGTGTACCGCCAAAAAACAATGACAAAAACGCAAACAAATAGATGGCGTTTTTCATACTCGTTCTGCTGATGGCACCCCTTTGTGTGCTACGCTCGGGACCAATTCTGTTCTCGTTGTCGGTGCCTTTCAGGTTATCGCCCAAATCATTGGCTAAATTGGATAGAATTTGCAGAAATAGTACAGTGCCAATGGCCAAAGCGAAAAGTAAGGCGTCAAAACTGTCTTCACGGTAAGCCAAAGCGGAACCTACCAAAATGCCAGAAATAGACAAGGGTAGCGTACGCAGGCGAAATGCTTCTAGCCAAATTTTTATGGGGTTCTTTGCCTTATTCGATGCCATGAATTTTGATTTCGAAAATGAGAATAGAATTTTTCGGAATATCAGGCAATTCTTGGTTTTTGTAGCCGAGATTTGGCGGGATAATGAGCCGCACTTTACTTCCGATATTCAAAAAAAGAAGTGCTTCTCGCCAACCTTCGATAAGTGTTTTGGCGTATAAGGATACTGGTTCATCACCTGTTTCATCGAAGGTTTTGCCGCTCGTTAATGAGCCTTTATAGGTCACCAAAACACGTGCGTCGATAGGTATAAAATCTCCTTCACCTTCTTCGAGAATTTCGTAGTATAATCCCGTGTCAGAGCGTTCACAATTCCAGTTTTTTTCGGCGATTAGTTTTTGAATTTCTGCGTCGTATTGATTCAATTCTTGATCAGAATACAATTCGCCACAAGCGCTGAAAAGGATAAAAATACAAAAAAGTACACCAAATTTTTGCATAAGAATCTGATTAGAAAGCAACTGGCGTTACGGTGAATCCTTCTTTTCTCAACAAATTAATCAAACCATTTTCGCCAGCCAAATGCGCAGCACCAACAGCGATGAAGCTCGGTTTTTCGAAAATAAATTTGACGATTTGCGGTACCCAAGCGATATTTCTATCGGTCAATAAAATATCCTCAAACTCCATCAGTTCAGGTGAAGATTCGACCATATAGCGCGCCAAAGAATCCAAATCACCAGAGCGGTAAATCTGCTGCATGATGATGGTTTGTTCCTTTAAAGAATCGGCGTTTTCAAAATAACTTTTGATGATGTTGCCAAATTCTTTTGCAGGAATGATATCAAAAAATCCAATTTGTTGCTGAATGGTTTCTAATCCTAAAGTCTTGATTTTGTGTTCTTTGGCTAAACTCATCAACGTCATTTCAAAGGATTCTGTTTCGCCTTCAAATTGTTTTTGGGTAATGAGTTGAAGAATGATAAAAGGTTTCATTTTACCAAAAGTAAGGTCAAACATTTCTTTGGTCATTTGCATATCCTCTTTCGCAAATTGATACACCAAAGCCATTTCTTCTGTTGTAAAGTAGTCGCTTAAGCTCAACGAGTCGGGCAGGCGCATCAATTCAATTGCGGCAGCTTGGTCGGGCAAACCTTCGAGTTCCATGATGAGTTGCTGTGAACTTGTAATCAAATTTTTCAGCTTTTCTGGAAAATAAAAATACTCCTTGTTGATGAGGTGCATGGTGCCCAACATATAGGTAGGATGTTTGAGGTCATCGCGCTCAATTTTCCAAAGCATGGAGCTTTCTGGCGTCTTTTCTTTGGAAAAGAGTTGGCAGGAAAAAAACGTTGTTAAAGCTATAATGGACGTAGAGGCTATAAGTAAATTCTTCATATTCATTTCGTGAGTTTAACCAAAAACTGATTTTCTTCTTCGTAAAATTTTTCAATTGCAAAGCCAATTTTTTCTGCTGCTGATTTCAAGTTTTCAAAATCAACATACAGCCAATCGAATGGTTCGCCGCAGGTATCTTTGTAGCACATTTGGAAATCAAAATTGCCATAATAAGCGCTGTTCAAATCCATCCAATAACTACCATCTTCATCTTCGTAAAGGTATTTAATATCGGTTGAATCGCCAAGAATTTGTCCTCCTTCATTCAACAAATCATAACATTTTTGAAGAAAATTGGGCAAATTGTTCAGAGAACTTGCAATTCCAAAACCATTCATCAAGAAGAGTAGTGTGTCGTATTTTTCGTTTCCTAAATCATAAAAATTCACGCATCTACTTGCGAGATTTTGTTGCAAATGGTAGTCCACTGCACCTTTCGATGTATCTATAATGTGAACATCAAAATTGCGATTTTTTAAGATGCTTGCGTGAATTCCAGCGCCACCTCCAACATCCAAAATCTTGCCTGAGCATTGTTCGAGCGCTATTTTTTCAAGTTCTGGCAGTTCGGATTCCGTGCGAAAAAGATATTCCACTGGAATCACATCATCGTCACAAATACTGGATTTCACAATGATATTTTCGTCGTGTTGATGGCGGATAAAATCATGAACCGCCCGACCAATGGGGTCTTTTTCAAAACCTGACATCAATAGTCGTATTCGTCGTATTGCTCAAATCCTTCATTGAAGTCGTCGGCGTCATAATCTTCATCATTGAAATCATCATCTCCGAATTCGTCTTCTTCATCCAGACCATATTCTTCCTCGAAATTTTCAAAATCTTGGCGACTATTTTCATCTGGAGCTTTTCCGATGGCCAATGCAACATACGGTATTTCAACTTTTTCATCAACAATTTCTTGCAATTCACAAAGAAAAATCCACATGCTCAAGAAGTCGTGTACTAAGATGAATTTTTGGTCGCTGGATTGAACGCGGTCTTCCAAATTCAAGTTGTTCATCAAGCCAACTGGTTCAGCATCAGGGTCGAAATTAACATCCACCAAAGAAATTTCTTCGCCTTTGTCCCATTCATCATTGCTGACATAGAAAGAGGCCATCTGCTCATTTTTGAAATCAAAAGCAGTTGTGATTGCCTGGTAAAATAGTTCAAAATTGGCTTTTTGGTCGATCACAATATCACGAAAAATTTCGGTATCGTTCTCGGTATCCAAAAGTACCCTGAATTTGTAAGCACTCATAGCGAAAAATTAGCGTGCAAAAGTAGTATTAATTTCAATTGTAAGGTTGGCAATTGGCCGTTAGCTTTTGGCCGTTAGCAAAATAATTGTGGTTTGATGCTAAAATATTGTTTTCAATTGTTTATGTCTGTGTGCTTATCCGTATCTTTGCATGCTGATTTTTTCAAGTATAAAGTGCATACTTCATTTATTTGACCTAAGCTTGCAAAGACAAATTACTGGGGCCGACCTGGATTTGACAGCAAATGAGACCTCATGGTGTCAGCATGTCGAGCGTTATGTTGTAGCTCGTTAATCTCATGGCATGAACAATAAATGACAACACGTCATACGCTCTCGCAGCTTAGTCGCAAATTTGCCTCTAGCTTAATCCACTCCGAATAATAGTAAGAGGGACGAGTTGTCTCTCCAAGGCGGTGACCCTTTCTGCCGAGGAACTGAGACATCATCCAAAAAGGGTTGGTATTTGTGATGCCTCTAAGCAAGTACGAGACAATAGAAGCTAAGCGAGAAATTCGGGTGTTTGTGTCCAACTTCTCGACGAAAACCAATCACAAAATAAGCATGTAGAAAGTCATGGCGTACTTTGTTTGGACGAGGGTTCGATTCCCTCCGGCTCCACCTTCGCCCTACGAAGCTCCGAGGTAACGAGGAGCGAAGTAGGGCTTTTTTTTTATTATCGAACCCAAACAAAGCATACTATGCCATCTTCTTCGGGCTTCGGTGGACGCCGTCCGGGAGAATAATGGAAGCTTTGATAAACCGACGAGTGATTCCGCTCAATTTTTTATCTAAATTCTTATATTTGAACATTGCAAATTGAAAAACAAGTTATGATATGCATTATGTTTACTTACTTCGTTGTTGTGATGAAACAACTTATACCGGCTGCACCTCAAATATTGAAAATCGACTGATTTGCCATAATAGAGGGGAAGTTCTTTATACTTCGACTAGATTGCCAATTGAGCTAGTCACTTATATTGCGTTTTCAGATAAATATAAGGCTTTTGCTTTTGAGAAATATTTAAAATCTGGTTCGGGAAAGGCTTTCAGTAATAAACGATTTTTATAAAGGGTTCGCCCTATGAAGCTCCGAGGTAACGATTTTTATAAAGGGTTCGCCCTACGAAGCTCCGACGTCAGGAGGAGCGAAGTAGGGCGTTTTTTATGCCCTCGAATAAAGACTATTTTTGATTGATTTTATTGTTTTATTTGAACTTACAATGGGTTTTTGATGAACTTGAATGCATGCCTTCATAAATGAAATTATTAAACCGATAATCAATATCTTATGTTTTGTTTGAGTAGATGACACCAAGTTTTTTTATGGGATTTATTTGATATTTATTTTGCCCCCTGAATTTAATAAACTACTTTTATCGATGCTTAATGTATTTTTTACAAAAAGTTGATTTTAAGAATATGTATCAAAATCAAAAAAATCATGAAAAAAATTATTTTATCCGCATTGGCTTTTTCTATTTCGATAGGATTTGCACAAGTTTCTTTGCCTATAAATTTTGAAACACCTGTAGCTGTTGATGCTTTCGATAATGCTATTGGTTCGGTGGTGTCAAATCCATCGATGACCGGCATCAACACGAGTAACACGGTTGGAAAACTCGTTCGTCCTACAAATATTACGTCCAATTGGGCGGGTAGCAGAATTATTCTTGCCGCGCCATTAAACTTTTCTGTGAACCCAATTTTGGCTGTCAAAGTGTACTCAACACAACCAGCTGGATACAACATCATCTGTAAATTTGAAGGAGGCACACCCTTTGAAAGTAGCTCTGTAACAACTACTTCTGGTCAGTGGGAAACGATGTACTTCAATTTCACAGGACAAAATGCAGGCACCAATAATCAAATGCTTTTTATGTTCAACGCAGGCGCACCAGGCAATGGAGCTGAATATTTTTTCGATGATATCGAGTTGATCAGTAGCATCCCCGAGGAAAACATCGTTGAATTGCCCATAAATTTTGAAACACCTGTTACAGTGGGCGATTTTGATGGAGCAATCGGTGCCAGAGTGGCCAATCCTTTTCCTACGGGAATCAATACCAGCGCTTTTGTTGGTCAATTGACAAGACCTGCTGGAGGACCTTTTGCCGGAAGTAGAATTACTTTATCTGCGCCTATTGATTTTTCAGTCAATTCAGTTTTGTCCATGAAAGTGTATTGCACGCAGCCTGTTGGTCATCCAATTTTGGTGAAATTTGAAGGCGGAACACCTGTTGAAGTGAGCGCAGTTACTACTGTTACCGGTCAATGGGAAACCTTAGAATTCGATTTCACAGGATTGATCGGTGGTACCAACAACCAAATGCTTTTCATGTTTAATTTTGGGAATATTGGGAATGGTGAAGTATATTATTTCGATGACATTCAACTCGGAGATGAAACAAATCCTGGACTTTCAATCGAGGCCAATGAACTGTTGAACAATATTTCGGTTTACCCAAATCCAGCTCAAGATTCATGGACGCTGACCAATGCCTCAAGCGCTGATTTCACGATTCAAATTATAGATGTTCAAGGCAAAATTTTGGGCAATATGAACAGCAACATGCAACAAACGATTTCAATTGATGCCTCAAATTATCCAGCAGGTGTTTATTTCCTTGAAATCACCTCAGAGAATCAAACCAGAACGATAAAATTGGTGAAAGAATAAGGTTGTTTGGGTACCCCAATACATCATGAAATTTAGAACTAGAGGGCTTTTCGGAGTCCTCTTTTTTTTGTTTTAATAGCGCTTTTATCGAATATGTTTCCACATAGTTACCTAGGCGTGCAGACCGTTAGTCGTGCATAGACATCAAGACGTGCCACATTAGCCATTGACCAATGAATTTTCCATTCAATCACTATGTGAAATGCTGAGGCATCTAAGACGTTCTCATTATAAAAACCTATGTAACTATGTGGTTAAAAACTGAATTACAATTGTTTAAGCTGTATTTTGAAGATAGGACCTGAAATCACTTCCTTCCAAAATCCGCAGGAATTTCGCCCCAAGCTTTGGTTTCCCATTTCACTATAGGATTGCTGATGATGTTTTCTTTGAGCCATTTTTCAGCTCGGTCAACTAAAACAAAACTTTCAAAATTTTTGTTGGAGCGAGGCAGTTTGGTGTTGCATTTTTTCTTCTTCACCCAACCAATGGCCGTTTCACTATCGCTGTAAATCGGTCGAGGATCACCGTTTTTTTTCATCATGGCCGCTGCATGCACCAAAGCCAAAAATTCGCCCACATTATTGGTGCTTTCCTCAAAGGGACCCATTTTAAATAGCGTTGCCTTGGTTTGCACATCCACGCCCTGGTATTCCATCAAACCCGGATTGCCACTACACGCAGCATCAACAGCGATGGCATTCATATTCGGCTGACCAATTTTCTTTAGTTTTTCAGTGCTCAAACCGGAGTCGCGGGTGTCTTGACCGACATATTCTTCGTAAACGCCTTCAAAAGCATATTCAGCCTGCGCCTTGTTCTCAAAGGACTTATATTTAGCACCGCTATACCCACTAATCGCTCGTTTACAAGCATCCCACGAAGTGAAAACGCCCGTTTCCGTTCCTTCCCAAACCACGTAGAATTTTTGCTTTTTGGCCATAAAATTAATTGTCCGACAAAGGTAAAAATTCTAGTGCTCGCTACACCATAAACAAACATTCAACATATTCAGCGGCTTTCCATCAAACGAATCTAAATAAAACAAGGCATCTAATTCCTGCAAATTTCTTTTTTGATCGAGCTCGCCTTTTGTTGCATCAATTCCTATGGTGTTTATCTCCTTCCTCAAACCTCCTAAAAGTCAAATTAATCCTTGCTTCTTGCACTTTTTTGCTTTTGGGTAATTGATGTAAATAATACTTCTGTGTTTCGCCCTGCATAACCAATAAACTGCCGTTTTCGAGCAAGATTTTTTGGCGGATGTCCAGTGTTTTGTGTTTGAATTCAAAGAATCTATCCGCACCCAAACTTATAGAGGCGATTATGCCATTTTCCTGCATCACTTTCTCATCGTCGCTGTGCCAAGCCATACCTTGTGTGCCATCGGCGTAATAGTTCAGCAAACAACAATTAAACGAAACTCCAGTTTTTTCCTCAACAGCTTTTTTGATTTCGTGTAGAGTAGGGGTCCAATGCTCGGCGATGCGCGATTTTCCTGAATAGGCATAGTCGAAAGCTTCATCGCCATGCCAAGCATAAAGCCGCGCTGTTGTGATGGTTTTCCCGAAAATTTTTAGGGTGTCGGGTTGCCAGTGGAGTTCGTTTTCCAACTTTTCAAAGAAATCAAGCGCATTATGGGCATCCAAAAAATCAGGATAGTAAATGACATTTGCACCCGCTTCTCTAAATTCAATGGGTTCTTGGAAAAGCATTTAGGCTTCGTCTAAAACGAACAAAGTAATCTCTGGCGCCATGTTGATTCTACCTGGATATCCCAAAAATCCAAAGCCCGTATTCACATACAAGTTACGATCTTTTTCTTGGTACAAGCCGCGCCAATAATCGTAGCGCCAACTCGCAGGACTCCATTTGCCTTTGAAGGGAATGGGAACACCAAACTGCGCACCATGTGTGTGTCCGCTCAAAGTTAGGTCGATTGGTGTTGGAAATGATTTTACTTCAAATTTCCAGTGATCAGGGTCATGAGAAAGTAAGATTTTAAAGCTGTTTTCATCAATTCCTTTTAAAGCCTTAGGCAAATCTCCATATTTCGGAAAGCGACCCGTTCCCCAATTTTCTACACCAACTAGAGCTATTTTTTCTCCCTCAATATCAATCATTTGGTGCTCATTCATCAAAAGTTTGAATCCCGTTTCTGAATAAAATCGCTTCATTTGGTTCATGTTCTCCTCACGCTCTTTTTCTGAATCCCAAGGCACATAGTCGCCATAATCGTGGTTGCCCAAAACCGCAAATTTGCCATATTTCGATTCTAAATTGGTCCACAATTCTTGAAAAGGCAGCACTTCATTGGTTCGGTTATTCACCAAATCTCCGGTAAACAAAATTAAATCGGGTTTCAAATCGTTAATCATTTGCATGCCTTCTTTCACTTGTTCAAACCAATCGAAGCTGCCTGCATGGAAATCCGAAATTTGCACCACCCGCAGTCCCGCAAATGCCTTGGGCAGTTTTTTGGATTTTAATTTGACTTCATTCACTTTGTATAAATATTTCCCGATTATAAGACCGAAAATACCAGAAACGAATGGCAACGCAGCGGCACCAAGCGATACATTGCGCACAAATTTTCGTCGCGATGGCAGCACCGTTTCTCTTTTTGGACTGATCCAGTTTCGGAAAAAAAGCAGTACATTGCCAATGCGTTCGGATACCAATATGATTACAGTAAACAGCTTCCCTACAAAAAGCAAAAACGTGATGCCAACCAATAAATTCATCAAATAAGGTGCGTATAACTGCCCTTTGGCGAACATCAAAAAATAAAGCGTGTACACCGTCAAATGCACCAATGATGAAATGGGAAACAAAAGTTTTATCCAACGTTTGGTCTGCGTTTTTCCAAGGCTGCGATAGATGTAGATATCCACCAAAAAGAAGATGGCAACTATAATTAATACGGGAATTATTCTCATGATTTTGTGTTAGTGCAAAACTAACGAATACTTTTGTCGAATTGTTTTGAAAAATCAAAGAAATCCTTTTCATGCATCAAGAACGTGTTTTTATTGCTCTCGGCTCCAACATAGAACCCCGCAAGGATTTTATGGATAAAGCCATCGCGGCAATTCAGACTTTTGGTGAATTGATAAACGCATCAAGCATCATCGAAACGGAACCTTTCGGCTTCGAATCTGAGACTAATTTCCTGAATGCGGTTATTGAAATTAAAACAGATTTGTCGCCCAGAGCGCTATTGCTAAATCTACAAGAAATTGAAAAGAAATTGGGTCGGAAATCCAAAAGCCAAAACAAAAACTACAGCTCCAGAACCATCGATTTAGACATCTTGTATTATGGAAAACAAATTCTTGTTTCACTAGAACTCACCATTCCACACCCCGAAATTTTCAATCGCGATTTTGTGTTGATTCCGCTTAAGGAAATTGCAGGTGATTTTGTTGATCCGTTGAGGATGAGCAACATAAATCTTCTTGAGAGATCATAAGAAATGGCATGAAACGCCCAAACACTTTAACTCCTAGCCCTGAAAGGGCAACATATATCAACGACGGGCAAAGTCCGTCGCAAAAAACAGACATATGCACCTTCACCAACCAGCCCTGTAAGGGCGAGATATCTTAATCTAAATCGAAGAATTAATATATCCCCGGAAATCTCCCCGGCTCCGCCTCATGCATCACGGCATAAATCGCTTCCACGATATCATCTACATTCGGCTTCGAGAAATAGTCGCCATCCGTTCCATAAGCGGGTCTGTGGTCTTTTGAAGAAATGGTCACCGGAGCGGAATCTAAAGTGTAATAAGCATCTTGTTTCACGAGGATTTGGTCCAAGATAAATCCTGTTGCTCCAGAGGAAACATCTTCATCAATAATCACCAAACGATTGGTTTTTTCCAACGATTTTCGGATGTCGTGATTGATATCGAAAGGCAATAATGTTTGAACGTCAATTAATTCTACCGAAACGCCTAATTTCTCCAATTGCTGCGCGGCTACCTGACACAAGTTAAACGTAGAACCGTAAGAAACCACAGTTATATCTGTTCCTTCTTGGGTTACATCAACCACACCGAGGGGCTCACAAAACTCACCAATGTTCAATGGCATGGGCTCTTTTGTTCGGTAACCATTCAATGGCTCAACAACTATGGCAGGCTCATCCGCCTTTAAAAGGGTATTGTAAAATCCTGCTGCTTTGGTCATATTTCTTGGCACACAAACATGCACACCACGCGCCGCATTGATGATCATCCCCATGGGCGAACCTGAATGCCAAATGCCTTCAAGTCTATGACCACGCGTACTGATAATCAATGGCGCTTTTTGACCGCCTTTGGTTCTGTATTGAACCGTGGCCAAATCATCAGAAATAATCTGAATGGCGTATAATAGGTAATCTAAATATTGAATTTCTGCAATCGGACGCAAGCCGCGCATGGCCATACCAATACCTTGTCCGATAATGGTCAATTCACGGATGCCTGTATCAGAAACACGCAGTTGTCCATATTTTTCTTGCATGCCTTCCAAAGACTGGTTCACACCACCAATGCCACCCGCATCTTCACCGAAGAAAAGTGTCTCTGGGTATTTGGATAAAATGGCATCAAAGGAATCACGCAACACGATTCTACCATCAACCATTTCAACTTTCTCTGGGTAAACTGGCGCTATTGGTTTTACCGAAGCGATGTTGTTTTTTCCCTCCGAATACAAATGCGAACTGTATCGGTCGTGACTCAACTTTTTTTGCGCCTCCAACCAATTGATAATGGCTGATCGGGCTGGAAGTTGCTGACCAATAACCATGCGTAATGCTTGTTTGGCTGCTCCAAAAATTTCTCTTCTTAAAGGACCATCTTCCTTACGCAATTGGTCGGAAACAGCTTTAATCTCAGTTTTTCCCGAGGTTTCAGCTAAGTTATCAATCAATGATAAGACCGTTGCTAAATCGTTTTTCAAGGAATCTGAATAATCTTGCCAAGCCTGTCTTTTTTCTTCATTTACATGTTTTTTGGCTTCTTTGGCAATGGTATCCAATTCATCCTCAGTGGCTAATTTCTTGCCATCTACCGTGTAATCAAGAATCCAAGATTTAAACTTTGCAATACAATCGAAATCTTTCTCCCATTGCATGCGTGCTTCGTCTTTGTATCGTTCATGCGATCCAGATGTAGAGTGACCTTGTGGCTGATTTACTTCTTCCACATGAATTAATACGGGAACATGCTCATTTCTGGCAATTTCCACAGCATCTTTATATGTTTTACACAAATGCACATAATCCCAACCCTTGGTTTTAAAGATTTCAAATCCAGCTTTTTCAGCTGTTCTTTGGAAACCACTCAAGGCCTCAGAAATACTTTCTTTTGTAGTTTGGTACTTTTTCGGAACTGAAATACCATAACCATCATCCCAAACAGACATCACCAAAGGCACTTGTAGAACTCCAGCAGCATTCATTGTTTCCCAGAATCCGCCTTCCGATGTACTGGCATCACCAATTGTACCAAAAGCTACCTCGTTTCCACCATTGGTGAATTTTGAGAATGCCGGATTGTCTTTTAGTGATTCGTGATGACGATATACTTTAGAAGCTTGTGCCAATCCAAGAAGTCTAGGCATCTGACCAGCAGTTGGAGAAATGTCTGCAGAGCTATTATTCTGTTCCATCAAATTTTTCCAACTCCCATCAGCATCCACATTGCGCGTGGCATAATGTCCACCCATTTGTCTGCCCGCAGATTGTGGCTCGCGGTCAACGTCTGTATCTGCATAGAGTCCAGCAAAATATTGCCGAACCGTTAAGTTGCCAACTGCAAACATGAATGTTTGGTCGCGGTAATATCCCGAGCGGAAGTCTCCATTCTGAAAGTGTTTCGCCATAGCCAATTGAGCCACTTCTTTTCCGTCTCCAAAAATTCCAAATTTTGCTTTTCCCGTCAATACTTCCTTACGCCCTAATATGGATGCTTCTCTAGAAATACTTGCAATTCTAAAATCATTTAAAACTTCATTTTTGAAATCCTCGAAAGATAACGCTTGGGTAACGGATGCTGACTCAACTTTTGGCATATTCATCTATTTTAGGCTGCAAAAGTAAGGAAATTCTGTAAACCTTTTTTTCTTCTATGAAACCTTTTATCTGTTTACACACCTCAATTGAAATCAGAGAAAGGAATTAATGTCTCTGTCCTTGTTTCGACCCTAAATACTTCCAAACTAATTGCGCTCGTGTTATTAAATTTTCTTTATTACTTGTAAATCAAGGTTTTTCATTTAATGTAAAATTTTCTTAAAAACTTGGTGGCTAATTATTTTAGAGTAATTTTGTGCCCGAAATCAAATAAGTAAAATGATTAAGATGAAAAAGAAATCGTTATTTAAAGCATCGATTTATGCAGCATTACTAGGTTTTGTTGCTTTTAGCTGCGACGTAATGAAAGACGTTGAGTATAAAGTTACGCCAAATCCATTGGAAATGCACGGTGATAGTGTGAAAGTGAAAATCGAAGGCACCTTTCCTGAAAAAGGTTTGGGTAAGAAGATTACTGCCAAGTTTACTCCAAAGATCGGTGATATCGAATTAGCTCCAATCGAATTTAAAGGTGAAAAAGCCGAAGGTAATGGTCAAACAATTCAATACAAGCCAGGTGGTAAATTTACTTACACGCAAATGGTGCCGTATCATCCTTCAATGGAAGCAGCAGATCTAACAGTTTCTGGAGCCGCTTTCAAAAAAGGTAAAGAAAAAGAAACTTTTGGACCAATTAAATTGGCAGATGGTACAATCATAACACCTTATTTGTTGCAAAATGATGTTCGCGTACTGATTGGAAAAGATAAGTTCGTTCGTGTAACTCAACAAACTTCTACTGCTCAAATCAACTATGAGAAAAACAAAAGCGATGTTCGTGCAAATGAATTGAAAAGAGAGGATTTGTTAGCTTTCCAAAATTGGTTGGCAGAGGCTGTTGCCAATCCTAAAATCGCTTTGAAAGGAATTACTATTTCTGCTTACTCTTCTCCAGAAGGTGAAGAAGGTCGCAACAATGAATTGTCAACTGCGCGTGCTGAGTCAGCCAAAGTTGCTTTCCAAAACATGTTGAAAAAAGCGAATATCCAATACGGTCAAGACGACGCAGCTTATCAATTGGCTGGTAAAGGTGAAGACTGGGCTGGATTCAAAGCTGAATTGGAAAAATCAGAAATGAATGAAGATGAGCGCAATTTGATTATCCGTGTATTGGGCATGTATCCAGATCCAGTACAACGCGAGAAAGAAATTCGCAACATGTCTAAGACTTATACTTTCTTAGAGAAAAATATCCTTCCACAATTGAGAAGATCTCAAATCGTTATCAATTATGATTTGACTGGTTTCTCTGATGAAGAATTGAAAAATTTGGCTAAAAACAATCCAACAAAATTGAATTTGGAAGAATTGTTGTTCGCTGCAACCTTGTTTGACGATTTGAATGACAAATTATTTGTTTACCGCGAAGCTGTAAAAAATATGCCAAACTGCTGGAGAGCAATCAACAACGTTGGAGCTGTTCTTTTCATGCAAGGTAAATTGGACGAAGCGAAATCTAATTTCGAACAAGCCAACAACATCAAAAGCACACCAGAAACTTTGAATAACTTGGGTGCAATTGCTTATATGCAAGGCGACTTGAAGAAAGCAGAGCAATTGTTCAACCAAGCCAGAAGCGCTGGTTCTGAAGTTGACCACAATTTGGCTAACATCAGCGTTAAGCGTGGTAAGTATACAGCTGCTATTGGTGGTTACGGTTCAAACGCTTCTTTCAACAAAGCATTGGCGCAAGTGTTGGATGGCAAGTTGGATGCTGCATCTGCAACTTTGGACAATTCTCCTCAAAAAGAAGATGCTAAGTCATACTACTTGCGAGCAATCATCGCTGCGCGTAAGGACAATGAGAACGGTGTTGTAAACAATTTGAAAACAGCATTCTCTAAAGATGCGTCGTTGAAAGCTAAAGCTGCTAAAGACAGAGAATTTATCAAGTTCTTTGAGAATCCTGCCTTCACATCGATTGTGAAATAGATTCTAAACAAATATTTTTTTTACCGCCTCTTCTGATTCTTATCGGATGAGGCGGTTTTTTTATGTCCGAGTTTTAGCTCGTATTGGGCAATAATCATTACTTTTGAAAAAACTTTTTCCATGATGGAATACAACACCGCACGACCAAAAATGCTCATTCCCGAATATGGTCGAAACGTGCAGAAAATGATTGACTTCGCGATTGAACTTCCAAGCCGCGAAGAACGAAATAAAGCGGCTCGTGCAATAATTGAAGTGATGGGACAATTGAATCCTCATCTTCGAGATACAGATGATTACCGTCATAAACTATGGACGCACTTGTTTATCATGTCTGATTTTAAGATTGATGTCGAGTCACCTTACCCTATTCCAACTGCTGAGGATATCCATTTGAAGCCAGATATGCTTAAGTATCCTAAAAATAAAATTCGCTATGGTCATTATGGACATAATGTTCAAAAGATGATTAGCAATGTTGTGAGTATTGAAAATGATGAAGAGCGTGAAATTGTGACCAACAGATTGGCCAATTTGATGAAAAAACTCTACATTTCATACAACAACGAGGCCGTAGAAAACGTAGTCATTCTCGAACAGTTGGTCGAGCTTTCTGAGGGCAAACTTCAATTGTCGAATCCAGATGAGCTCACGGCAACCCAACAAATACTTCGATCTATTGGCGTTCAGTCGTCCAATGTTCTAAGAAAAAAGAAGCCAATTAAAAGTAAATTTAAAAAGAAAAGATAGTTATGGGATATTTTGAGATTGTTGGAGGCAAAAAATTGAAGGGAGAAATTGTTCCTCAAGGCGCAAAAAATGAGGCTTTACAAATCTTAAGTGCGGTTTTGCTCACCGAGGATAAAGTGACTATCTCAAATCTTCCTGATATTATCGATGTAAATAAACAAATTGCGCTGCTTCAAGCAATGGGTGTGAAGGTCGACCGTGTTGAACGTGGCACTTTTACCTTTTGCGCAAAAGATGTTTCAATTGAATACCTTAGGTCCTACGATTTTAAACAAAAAGCGGGCAGTTTAAGAGGCTCAATTATGGTTGTTGGACCCTTGCTCGCCCGTTTCGGTGAAGGATATATTCCGAAACCAGGCGGAGATAAAATTGGGCGTCGCAGACTAGACACGCATTTTATTGGTTTTGAAAAATTGGGCGCTCAGTTCCATTACGATAGTTCTGATAGCTTCTATTCTGTAAAGGCTGAGAAATTAAAAGGCAGCTATATTCATTTGGATGAGCCTTCCGTTACTGGAACAGCCAACGTTGTAATGGCCGCTGTGATGGCACAAGGCGAAACGATTATTTACAATGCCGCCTGTGAACCCTACCTGCAACAACTTTGTAAAATGCTCAATTCAATGGGCGCAAAAATTGAAGGCATTGGTTCCAATAGGCTCGTCATTCAAGGTGTTGAAAAATTAGGAGGTTGTTTCCACAGAGTATTACCTGATATGATTGAAATTGGTAGTTTCATCGGTTTAGCGGCTATGACACAATCTGAAATCACGATAAAGGATGTTTCTTATGAAAATCTTGGGATTATCCCGGATGTTTTCAAACGTCTTGGTATCAAAATGGAACTTCGTGGTGATGATTTGTTCATTCCTTCTCAAGACCTCTACGAAGTTGAAACTTTTATCGATGGTTCTATTCTCACTGTCGCCGATGCACCTTGGCCAGGTTTCACACCTGATTTGCTCTCAATTATCCTTGTGGTTGCTACCCAAGCGAAAGGTTCGGTATTGATTCATCAGAAAATGTTCGAATCTCGTTTGTTCTTCGTTGATAAACTTATTGATATGGGGGCTCAAATTATTCTTTGCGACCCACATAGAGCCACGGTCATTGGTTTGGAAAGGAAGAACCAATTGCGTGGTATAACCATGACTTCGCCTGATATTCGTGCAGGTGTTTCTCTGTTAATTGCAGCTTTATCTGCTTCGGGAAAGAGCACCATTCACAATATCGAGCAAATTGACAGAGGCTATCAGGATATTGAAATACGTTTGAGAAATATTGGCGCGGATATCAAACGTGTCAATTAAGACTCCTTTTCTGACAATTTTTCTTTCTTTTCTATTCCTCAACCCATTTTCGGGTGTCATATTGTCCAAATTTTCTTCATGGCAGCGTTTTTGTTCGCATGAAAAACAAAATGTACGTATATGAACGAGGAACAAAATATAAATGCTGACGAAAATCAAAAATTGAACGATGACCAATTGGTGAACGACGAATCTTTTGACGCCGAATTGAATAGTGAGAATATCAATTCTGATAACAACCTAGAGCAAATTCAACAGCAATTAAAAGACGCACAAGATAAGTATTTACGCCTTTATTCGGATTTCGATAACTTCAGAAAACGTACACAAAAAGAAAAGGCTGACTTGATAAATTTCGCAGCTGGCGATGTAATAAAGGATTTGCTCGTTGTGCTTGATGATTTTGAAAGAGCAATCCAATCTAATGAGAGCAATCACGACATAGATTCTATTAAAGAAGGTTTTAAACTCTTGCACCATAAATTTGATCTGGCGCTTAAACAAAAAGGACTTTTGGAAATGGAATGCATGGGTCAATCTTTTGACGCTGAAGTACATGAGGCAATTACCAATATTCCTGCCTCAGATGAAATGAAAGGTAAGGTTGTTGATGTTGTGCAAAAGGGATATTTCTTGAAAGAGCGCGTGTTGCGTTATGCGAAAGTTGTTGTAGGTCAATAAGTGAAAAATGAGTACGAAAAGAGATTATTACGAAGTATTGGGGGTGAGCAAATCAGCTACTGAGTCCGAGTTGAAAAAGGCTTACCGGAAACTTGCATTACAATATCACCCAGATAAAAACCCAGACGATAAAGCGGCAGAAGATAAATTTAAAGAGGCCGCTGAGGCATATGAGATTTTATCCGATGCAGATAAGCGAGCGCGATATGATCGATTTGGACACGCTGGAGTTGGTGGAGCATCTGGAGGAGGCTTTTCAGGAGGAATGAATATGGAAGATATCTTCAGTCAATTTGGAGATATCTTCGGTGGTTCTTTCTCTGGTTTCGGTGGTTTTGGAGGAAGCGCGCGCGGTGGCTCTCGCGTTGTTAAAGGCACAAATCTTAGGGTTAAGATAAAATTATCGCTTGAAGAAATTGCCAATGGTGTTCGAAAGAAGATTAAGGTCAATAAATTAGTTAATGCCGATGGAGTGACCTATAAAACTTGTTCGACTTGTAACGGAAATGGTAGAGTGATGCGTGTAGCACAAACGCCTTTCGGTCATATGCAAACGGCGGCAACCTGCAACGTTTGTAATGGTACGGGTAAAACTATTGATCATCGGCCTTCTGATGCTGACTCCCAAGGTCTCAAAAGACAAGAGGAGGTAATTGAAATTGACATACCTGCTGGCGTAGAAGATGGCATGCAGTTAAATGTACAAGGAAAAGGAAATGCGGGGCCTTTTAATGGAATACCTGGCGATTTGCTTGTGGTTGTAGAGGAGGTGCAACACGACTCTTTAAGAAGAGACGGAGAACATCTTCATCATGAAGCCTTTATTAGTTTTGTAGATGCTACTCTTGGATGCTCAATTGAAGTGCCTACTATTAGTGGTAAGGCCAAAATTAAAGTTGATCCTGGCACACAAAGTGGAAAGATGTTGAGATTGCGAGGTAAAGGTGTGCCTAATATTCATGGCTATGGCACTGGAGATTTGTTTGTTCATTTAAATGTGTGGACTCCGACAAAACTATCAAAATCAGAAAAGGAATTGCTTGAATCATTGAGGAATAGCGAGAACTTCATGCCTCAACCCGATGACAATCAAAAAGGATTCTTTCAAAGAGTGAAAGATATGTTTCAGTCTTAATGTACTTAATTCATTTATTTTAAACAACTTACAATTCCCACAAAACTTTTTTCAAAAAAAATATAAAAAGGGTGTTGTTAGTAAAGAAAGAGTACGTATCTTTGCACCCGCTTTTCTAGGGAGTTTTTGGTGAAAGATTTTATGGAGAGTGTTACTTATTACTGATCGGGGTCTCAATTTTTTTTTATTTTTTTGTTGAGCGAAAGAAAAAGAGAGTATCTTTGCACCCCGAATTAGAGGATTAGGAAATTAGTTTTGGTATTTGAGAAGGTATTAG
>JBIIJN010000069.1:0-14741 GCA_044233745.1 Crocinitomicaceae bacterium | reverse complement strand
TTTCGCCAGCCAGAAGTGGTAGAAACAACACTACAAAGGACAGCTACGAAAACGCAAAAAAAATACCTGAATGTGTCATCAATGTCGTAACCTTCGACATGGTGCATCAAATGAGCTTAGCAAGTTCACCATACGCTTCAAATGTCGACGAATTTGTGAAAGCAGGTTTTATTCCTGTGCCATCTGAAACCGTAAGACCGATGCGGGTAAAAGAATCGCCTGTTCAATTTGAATGTAAAATTATAGAAGTCAAAGAACTGGGCACGCAAGGTGGTGCAGGCAACCTGATTATCTGTGAGGTAACAAGAATCCACATCCGAGAAGATTTGATGGTGAATGGGAAAATTGATCAAACCAAAATCGATCTTGTAGCGCGCATGGGTGGCAATTGGTACTGTAGAGCCAACGGCACTGCACTTTTCGAAATAGCCAAACCT
The DNA here is from genome assembly GCA_044233745.1 of Crocinitomicaceae bacterium. Lineage (GTDB taxonomy): Bacteria > Bacteroidota > Bacteroidia > Flavobacteriales_D > Crocinitomicaceae > UBA6165. The sequence goes on along the minus strand of JBIIJN010000069.1, from coordinate 14,304 downwards.
TTGACTACCTTGGGCATTGGATTTGATAATTTGCCTCACGACATACGCAAAAGCAAGGTGCTAACCGGTAACGATTTGGGACAATTGGCCAACGTAGAAGCCATTCCCAACGAAACCGATGTAAACGATTACAAGCTGATTGAATTGAGCGAATTGTTCATCAAACACGAAAATGATGCTGCTCAATTAGAGCTCGAACTTCACTTGCTTGCGAAAGAATTACTCAAAGAAAACAAAGTCGAGGAAGCGTGGCTTACGCTCCTCGCATTTAATAATTAACCTTAAAAACAAAGCACTATGTTCAACATCAACGGCGTATTAAAAGTAGTAAACGACACTCAAGTTGTGTCTGAAAAATTCAAGAAAAGAGAAATCGTAATCACCGACAGTACAGGTCAATATCCTCAGGATATCTTGTTTCAATTGACACAAGACAAAACAGATGCAGTGAATGGCATGCAAGCGGGTGAGGCCGTGCAGGTTTCTTTCTTTATTCGTGGTCGCGAATGGACCAGCCCTCAAGGTGAAGTTAGATATTTCAACTCACTCGATGTTTGGTCTATCAAAAAAGCAGATGGCGGAGTTGCTCCAACATCTCAAGAGCCACCCATGCGAACAACTGAAGAGGCTCAAGCGTTTACTGCCTCAGCAGACGACGATTTGCCATTTTAATTAATCAATTCACAACAATGCCATGGAAATTTTCATCATCACTTTTGTCTTTTTAGCCCTAGCTTTTGCAGGTATTGCTATTAAACTTTTGGTAAAAAAAGACGGTAAGTTTGCCGGTACATGTGCCAGTAACAACCCAATGCTTCAAGAAGAAGGCGCAAATTGCGGTTTATGTGGCGCACGACCAGAAGAACAATGCAAAAACGATTAACATGAGCGAAATCAATTGGCAAACCGCTATTGAGTTTGAAGACATCACCTACAAAAAATGTGATGGTGTTGCGCGCATTGCGTTTAATAGACCTGAGGTGCGCAACGCATTCAGACCGCAGACCACCTCAGAACTACTTGTGGCTTTTAAAGATGCCCACGAAGACACTTCTATTGGTGTAGTATTGCTTTCGGCAGAAGGACCATCACCCAAAGATGGTGTTTGGTCTTTTTGCAGTGGCGGCGATCAACGCGTTAGAGGTCATCAAGGCTATGTTGGTCAAGATGGCTATCACCGATTGAACATACTTGAGGTGCAGCGCCTGATTCGTTTTATGCCCAAAGCAGTTATCGCCGTAGTGCCTGGATGGGCTGTTGGTGGCGGTCATAGTTTGCATGTTGTGTGCGACCTAACTTTAGCCAGTAAAGAACATGCCATTTTCAAACAGACAGATGCAGATGTAACCAGCTTTGATGGGGGTTATGGATCTGCATATCTCGCAAAAATGGTTGGACAGAAAAAGGCAAGAGAAATTTTCTTTTTGGGCAGGAATTACTCGGCACAAGAAGCTTTTGACATGGGTATGGTGAATGCTGTGATTCCACATGATGAACTTGAGAACGAGGCATTTAACTGGGCCCAAGAAATATTAGCAAAATCGCCAACATCCATCAAAATGTTGAAATTCGCCATGAATTTAACAGATGACGGCATGGTAGGCCAACAAGTATTTGCTGGAGAAGCGACTCGTTTGGCATACATGACAGACGAAGCTACAGAAGGTCGTAATGCTTTTCTTGAAAAACGCAAACCAAACTTTGAGAAAAAGTACATACCTTAGCCTCTTAAAGCCATACTTATGAATCGAACTTTGGGGAAATCTATCATCATTTTTGCGGGAGCCTTGCTGCTTTCTTGTAAAAAAGATGAGTCGCCAAATCCAGAATTTCATTTCAACTATTACCCACTAGAAACAGGTCGGTTTGTTGTTTATGATGCCATGGAAATCCATCATGATGTGCAAGCGCTTATACAACACGACACCACTAGGTTCCTACTAAAAACAGTAATTGGTGAGCAAATTGTAGACTTGGAAGGCGATGTTGCCTTTAAGTTTTACCGGTATTGGAAAATCAATCCTGAAGATGAATGGGTAATCAAGGATGTCTGGACAACCAAGCGCAAAGACCTTCGTATCGAATTGGTTGAAGAGAATAAGCGCATGGTGAAATTAGTCTTTGCGCCTACTCTGGAAAAAGTTTGGGACATCAATGCATTCAATAACGATGCGACTTTGAACGCCCGATACGATGCCGCTAGCTTGCATGGTAATCGAACCATAAACAACATCTATCTCGATTCAACTTTACGTGTCAATCAACAAGACTTCTTTAGTTTGGTAGACCATCGGAAAAAATACGAAATTTATGCCCCAGGTATAGGACTCGTTTATAAATTTTATAAAGACAATGACATCTTAAATTTTGATACGCTGAATATCAGAAACGGAAACGAAATTCACTATTCTATTGTCGATTTTGGACAAGAATAACACCCTTTACATGTATGTTTGGTTAGTCCAACATTTATAATAATCCAACTATACCTCCAACTTTTTTCACTCTTTTTTGAATATCCAAAGGGGAAATTCTATATTTGCACCCCAATAATTTAAAGTAAAATGCGTAATAAAGGTTTCTTTTGGTTCCTAACCATCTTAGTAGCAATTGTTTGTGTGTATCAAATATCTTTCACTTTTGTGGTGAATCGAGTAGAGAAAAGCGCAGAAAAATATGCCAACGAACAACTTGACTCACTTAAAAGTGCTGTTCAAAATCTAACAGATAAAACAATTTTGCTCCCAAATGGCGTAGAAGTAGTGCTCAATGACGTTGAAGGAGAAGACATAATCGTTAACTACTACACCAATGCGTACCTCATTGAAAAAGGTGAGAAAAAAGTATCTTGGACAGGCGCTACCTACAACGATGCGAAAAACAGAAGCATCAACCTAGGCCTCGACTTGAAAGGTGGTATGAGTGTTACGCTTGAAGTCTCTATTCCTGATTTGGTTAAGAACGAAGCTGTAAATCCACGAAATGCACGATTTGCAAATCCTTACGACAAAGCCGTTCTAATCTACCGCACTTCTGGTGGAGATTTCATCGATATTTTTGTAGCTGAATACCGCAAATTGAATAAAGATCGCAAACTTATTGATGATTTTTACTCGTCTGCAAACAGCGAAGTTTTGTCACGTGATGCCTCTGATAATAAAGTTATCGCTTACTTGAGAGAAAAAGTAACGAGCTCACTTTCAGGTGTAGAAAACATCATGAATAGACGTATCAACCAATTTGGTGTTGCTCAGCCGAATATTCAAAAAGATGTGAATTCCAATCGTATTTACATTGAATTGCCTGGTGTTAAAGATAAAAACACAGTGCGTAAGAAATTGCAGTCAACGGCCAACTTGGAGTTTTATGAAACCCATCATAACATCGAGTTCATCACATTCTTGGATGAAGCCGATAAATTGTTGAATAAAAAATACGGCACTGAAAAAGAAGAAGACAAAGAACTGAATTTGGATTTAGCAGATAACGCAGCTGACGACGCTCCAATATTAGATTTGAATTCGGAAGACACTACAAGCACAGAAAATGATTCTTTGAAAATTGATGATAAATCCGATGAGCCAGTTGACCAAAGCACTTCTGTTTTGTACAAGAACGTTGTTCAAATGGGGTCGTTTACACAAGACCACAGTGAAATTTTGCTTTACGCTCAATCCAAAGACACCGCTTCGATTGGTAAACTATTGAGAGACAAAGAAGTTCAGGCACTTTTGCCTGTTTCTAATGTTCGATTTATGTGGGCATCGACTCCGGTTAAATTTGATGTGAAGGATAAGCCATCCATAGACGGTTATGCGCTTCATGCCATTAAGATACCAGAAAATGGACGTGCTTACATCAACGGAAATGACATCGACAACGCAGGTCAAGATTTTGATCAAGTTGGTAGAATCGGGGTTTCTTTGAAAATGACCGCAAAAGGGACGACAAAATGGTCAACATTGACCAACAATAATTTCAAGAAAACTGTAGCCATTTGTATGGACGATCAAGTGGTTAGTTCACCGATGGTTCAAGCGAAAATGAATGATGGTCGCGCCATTATTACAGGAAACTATACAGTTGATGAGGCAAAAGAATTTGCAGCCTTATTGAATGCCGGTTCATTACCAGCACCTTGTGTGATTGTAGATGAATCCATTGTTGGTTCAACACTGGGAGAGCAAAACATCAGCTCAGGTTTGATAGCCTTTGGAATTGCTTTATTAGGTGTGTTGATCTACATGGTGTTTTATTATGCCAAGGCAGGTTTAATTGCTAACGTTGCATTGCTCATCAACATCCTATTCATTCTAGGTTCATTGGCCTCTTTCGGCGCCGTATTGACCTTGGCGGGTATCGCTGGTATCGTTTTGACCATTGGTATGTCGGTTGATGCCAACGTACTTATTTATGAACGTATTCGAGAGGAAGTTGCAGCTGGAAAAGGTCAAAAACAAGCCATTGCAGATGGTTTCTCAAACGCTCTTTCTTCTATCCTTGATTCTAATATCACAACCCTGCTAACAGCAATTATCTTAAAAGTTTTTGGTTCAGGCCCAATTGAATCTTTCGCAACAACATTGATTATTGGTATTTTCTCGTCTGTTTTTGCCTCAGTAATTGTGTCTCGCTTGATTTTCGAATATATTTCCGAGCGAAAAGGAGAAATTTCTTTCAGCACGAAATTTACCGAAAACTTCTTGAAAAACACGAATATCCCATTCATTCAGAAAAGAAAAACATTCTACATGATTTCAGGTGTATTAGTTGTATTCGGTATTGGAATGCTGGCTACACGAGGGTTGAAATACGGGATAGAATTTACAGGTGGTAGATCTTTTGAAGTACGTTTTGAAAAAGCTACTAACAATGAAGAAATTGCATCAACGTTGAAAAAAGTATTTGTTCAGGATGGAAAAACAGCAGACGTTGTTGTTAAGAAAAAAGAAAGCAAAAACATCGCAGAGATTCAAACCAACTTCATGCACACTGCTGTAAATGCGGATACCATTGTTGACCAAAAGCTTCGCGAAGGTTTAGATTTATGCAAAGCAAGCATGGGCGACTATCAAATAGTGCAAAGTAGAAGTATCTCAGCGGTGATTTCTGATGAATTGAAAACATCTTCAACTTACGCCATATTACTCTCATTAATTGCGATTTTCCTATACATTGTACTTCGATTCGGGAAATGGCAGTATGGATTAGGTGCCTTGGTTTCCTTGTCACATGACGTAATCATAGTGCTCGGTGCTTTTGCTGCTCTGCATGGTATTATGCCTTTCAACATGGACATAGATCAAGCGTTCATTGCCGCCATTCTAACGGTTGTTGGTTATTCCATCAACGACACCGTGGTAATATTCGACCGTATCCGAGAAGTGCTTGGCTTACACAAGTCAAAAGACAATATCGACAATATCAACGACGCCTTGAACTCGACATTGACTAGAACAATAAACACCTCTGCATCTACCTTGTTAGTTTTGGTCGTTATATTCTTGCTTGGTCCTGCAACCATCAAAGGATTCATTTTTGCTTTGATTATCGGTGTTGTAGTTGGTACTTATTCTTCAATCTGTATCGCATCACCGATGATTGTAGATTTGTCTGCCAAAAAAGAAGAAAAATAACTGATTCAAATATTTATAAAAAGCGACTCATTTTGGGTCGCTTTTTTGTTTTAAGTTTATTTGTGTACAATCTGAGGAAGTCACTGTGAACAAATCATTAACGATTTATACGTGTGTTCTAAGCCGATGATTTTTGTATATTTGCACCTCAAAATTTAACACCTTCGAGGAGAGTATGAAGAAAATTCAAATGGTGGATTTGGTAACCCAATATGAGGCCATCCAAACAGAAGTAGATCAAGCAATTAAAGACATCTGCGCTAAAGCTCAATTTATAAATGGGCCAGATGTCTCGGCATTTACTGAAGAATTTAAAGCCTATTTGGGTGCCAAGCATGTTATCCCATGTGCGAATGGTACTGATGCGCTTCAAATTGCCTTGATGGCATTGAATTTACAACCTGGCGACGAAGTAATCACGCCTTCATTTACATACATTGCGACAACTGAGGTAATTGCCTTGTTGCGCTTAAAACCCGTTTTTGTTGAGGTGAATGCAGACGATTTCTGTATGAACATAGCAAGTCTAGAAGCTGCTATTACCCCGCAAACTAAAGCCATCGTTCCAGTTCACCTTTATGGACAAGCTGCCAACATGGAAGCCATAATGCAGATTGCCCAAAAACACAATTTATACGTTATCGAAGACAATGCTCAAGCCATTGGCTGCGACTATATTTTTGCCGATGGCAGTAAAAAGAAAACGATGACCATTGGTCATATTGGTTGCACATCATTTTTTCCTTCAAAAAACCTCGGCTGTTATGGTGATGGAGGTGCAATAACAACAAACGACGATGATTTAGCCGCACAAATGCGTATGATTGCCAACCATGGTCAATCGGAAAGATACTACCATGATGTTGTTGGATGCAACTCAAGGCTAGACACCATTCAAGCGGCCATTCTGCGCGTAAAGTTGAGAAAATTAGATGAATACATCACAAAAAGAAATGCAGTTGCGGCCTATTACGATCGTGAACTAGGCGCTATTGAAGGCATCACCGTTCCCGCAAGAACAAGCGTTTCCAACCATGTATTTCACCAATACACGCTGAAATTGCATGGTATTGACAGAGATGCATTGAATGCGTTTTTGGCATCCAGAGATATTCCGAGCATGATTTACTATCCTGTTCCTGGACACCGACAAAAAATGTTTGCGTCATTTAATTTGGGCGAATTGCATATGCCCATTACAGACGATTTAACCTCAAGGGTAATATCATTGCCTATTCACACCGAATTTGAAGAAGCGCAGTTGAAACATATTTGCGATACCATAAAAGAATTTGTAGCAGGATGAAAAAAATAGCGGTAGTTGGATCAGGATATGTAGGATTGGTGACGGGAACCTGTTTCGCTGAAATGGGTAATAACGTTGTGTGCATTGATATCGACGAGAAAAAAGTAGAAAAAATGCGGGCGGGTGTTATACCGATTTATGAACCGCATCTGGATGTTTTATTCGAAAGGAATATTAAAGCTGGAAGACTTACATTTACGACCAATCTCAAAGACGGTATTCAAAACGCGGAAATTATATTTCTAGCACTACCAACACCTCCAGGCGAAGATGGGTCTGCCGACTTGCGCTACATTCTAGGAGTTGCCGATGATTTGGGTAAAATCATCCAAGAATACAAAGTGATTGTTGATAAAAGTACAGTTCCTGTAGGCACTGCAGAATTGGTGCGACAAGCCATTGCTAAAAATGCGCACACACAATTCGATGTTGTTTCGAATCCAGAATTTTTGAGAGAAGGTTTTGCTGTAGATGATTTTATGAAACCCGACCGTGTGGTTATCGGTACAAGTTCAGCAAAAGCAAAAAAAATCTTGGAAGACTTATACAGACCTTTTGTGCGTCAAGGTAATCCACTGATTGTGATGGATGAAAAATCTGCTGAACTCACAAAATATGCAGCCAATTCTTTCTTGGCAACAAAAATCACATTCATGAACGAAGTGGCAAACTTCTGTGAATTGGTTGGTGCTGATGTTGATATGGTGCGCATTGGTATAGGCTCAGACACTCGAATTGGCAAACGCTTTTTATTTCCAGGAATCGGATACGGAGGTTCTTGTTTCCCAAAAGATGTACAAGCACTTGTGAAATCAGGTAAAGACCACGGTTTTGATTTTGAAATCTTAAATGCTGTAATGGACATCAACGAAAATCAAAAAACTGTACTTTTTCCGCATATTCAGAAATATTTCAACAGCGATTTAAAAGGAAAAAAAATTGCACTTTGGGGCTTGGCTTTTAAACCAGATACCGATGATATTCGTGAGGCACCAGCGCTTTACATGATTGACAAACTATTAAATTCAGGAGCGGAGGTAATTGCCTTTGACCCAGAAGCCATGGAAAACGTAAAGCACGTGTTAGGCGACAAAATTCAGTATGCCGAAAATGAATATGCAGTGCTAGAAAATGCCGACGCTCTGTTAATTTGTACGGAATGGGGGATTTTCAGAAATCCAGATTTTGATAAAATGCGCTCACTAATGAAGAATTCTGTAATTTTCGACGGTAGAAATTTATTTGAATTGGAAAAAATGATTGACTTTGGATTTTATTATAAGTCAATCGGACGTAAATTGGTGAAATAATGGCGGAACGTAAACGAATATTAATCACTGGTGCAGCTGGATTCTTGGGCTCACATTTGTGCGAACGCTTTATAAAAGAAGACTACCATGTAATCGCAATGGACAATTTGATTACAGGTCGGCTTAAAAACATTGAGCATTTATTCAAACTAGAAAATTTCGAGTTTTATAATCATGACGTTTCCAAATTCATTCATGTACCTGGCAATCTAGATTATATTTTACACTTTGCTTCACCTGCGAGCCCGATAGATTATTTAAAAATTCCAATCCAAACCTTGAAAGTTGGCTCATTGGGCATTCACAATTGTCTGGGCTTGGCAAAAGCAAAAAACGCACGTGTACTCATCGCTTCAACATCTGAAGTATATGGCGATCCAACTGTTCATCCTCAAACAGAAGAGTATTGGGGTAATGTGAATCCAGTTGGCCCTCGTGGCGTTTACGACGAGGCCAAGCGTTTTCAAGAAGCGATGACCATGGCCTACCACACTTTTCATGGCGTTGAAACGCGAATTGTGCGAATCTTCAATACATACGGCCCCAAAATGCGCTTGAATGATGGTCGTGTGCTTCCTGCCTTTATAGGACAGGCCTTGCGAGGAGAAGACATTACCGTTTTTGGTGATGGCTCACAAACACGTTCATTTTGTTATGTTGACGATTTGGTTGAAGGCATTTATAGATTGTTGCACAGCGACTATGCATATCCAGTAAATATTGGTAACCCTGATGAAATTACCATAATGGATTTTGCGAAAGAAATCATTGCTCTCACAGGAACAAACCAAAAAATTGTTTGCCATGAACTTCCAGTGAACGACCCGAAACAGCGCCAACCAGACATCACAAAAGCGAAAGAACTATTGGGATGGGAGCCCAAAGTGAGTAGATCTGAAGGTTTAAAAATAACCTATGAATACTTCAAAAGCCTAACACATGAGGAGCTCTATGAAGCCGATCATAAAAACTTTGATAATTACATCATTCGATAATGGAATATTTTGCTCACGAAACTGCGGTTATAGACATCGGTTGTCAAATTGGTCAAGGTACCAAAATTTGGCATTTCAGCCACATTATGTCCAATTGTACTATTGGTGAAAAATGCAATATTGGTCAGAATGTTGTTGTTTCGCCAGATGTGGAATTGGGAAATAACGTAAAAGTGCAAAACAATGTTTCTATTTACACAGGCGTAATTTGTGAAAACGATGTGTTTCTTGGTCCTTCAATGGTTTTCACTAACGTTATTAATCCGAGAAGTGCCATTATTCGCAAAGATGAATACAAGAAAACATTGGTGAAAAAAGGCGCTTCTATTGGTGCAAATGCCACCATTGTATGTGGAAACGACATTGGAAAATATGCGATGATTGGTGCTGGCGCAGTAGTAACGAAAGATGTTCCTGATTTCGCATTGTTGGTTGGAAATCCCGCGAGACAATTGGGATGGGTGAGCATTTATGGACATCGTTTGAATTTCAATGAACAAAACGAAGCTACTTGTCCTGAATCGGGTCAACGATATACATTAAATAACAATCAAGTCATTTGCTTGGATGAAGAATAAAGAGAAAATAAAATTTGCTGTGATCGGTTGCGGCCACATTGGTAAACGCCATGCAGAAATGGTGGTGCGAAACCCTGAAGCAGAATTGATTGCTTTGGTTGATACGCAAGCCAGGGAAAAACTGGGTATCGATCATTTAGATGCTGCTTTTTTCTCGAGTATCGATGATTTTTTGGATGCCAATCTTCATGTTGACGTCGTAAATGTTTGTACACCAAATGGTTTGCATGCCGAACAAAGCATTAAAGCACTAGAAAAAGGCTATCATGTGGTCTGCGAAAAACCAATGGGTTTGTCTAAGGTGGAATGTGAAAACGTGATTTTCAAAGCATTACAGATGTCTAAGCAAGTGTTTTGTGTCATGCAAAACCGCTACTCGCCACCATCAGTTTGGATAAAGGATGTTGTGTCTAAAGGCATACTGGGCGATATTTTTATGGTTCAGTTGAATTGCTACTGGAATCGAGATGAACGTTATTACAAGGCAGATGGGTGGAAAGGTCGACAAGAGTTGGACGGCGGGACACTTTTTACGCAGTTCTCCCATTTTATAGACATCATGTACTGGCTTTTCGGTGATATTAAAAACATACAAGGTAAGTTCAAAGATTTTACGCACGCACATCTCACGGACTTCGAAGACTCTGGATTTGTAAGTTTTGATTTTATTAATGGTGGTATGGGTTGCATCAACTACTCTACTGCTGTGGCCAATCAAAATTTAGAAAGTTCAATAACCATTGTTGGCTCGAAGGGAAGTGTTAAAATCGGCGGTCAATATATGAATGAAGTAGAGGTTTGCAACATTGAAGGATATGAAATGCCAACTTTGGCAGCATCGAACCCACCCAATGACTACGGACCATATAAAGGTTCAGCTGCCAACCACCATTACGTTATTGAAAATGTCGTAGACACATTGAAAGGTAGAACAACCATGACTACCAATGCATTAGAAGGATTAAAAGTAGTTGAGATAATAGAAAGAATATATACAGTAAGAGATGAACAAGTTAATTTATGATCGTTTGTTGGCTAAAGAGGCCAAATTAGCCGTTATCGGATTAGGCTATGTTGGTTTACCTATTGCACTTGAATTTGCAAGAAAAATCAAAGTTGTCGGATTCGACATCAACCAGAAGAGAGTGGATATGATGCGTAATCACATCGACCCGAGTAATGAACTTGAAAAAGAAGCTTTTGAAGGCACGGACATTTATTTCACAGCGACTTTAGATGAAATGAAAGATGTGAACTTTTTCATTGTAGCCGTTCCAACGCCGATAGATGATGCGAATCTTCCAGATTTAAAACCATTGATTGCCGCGAGTACAACAGTTGGCAAGGTTTTGAAAAAAGGTGATTATGTGGTCTATGAATCTACAGTGTATCCAGGATGTACAGAAGAAGATTGTATTCCAGTATTGGAGCAGGTTTCTGGATTGAAGTTTATGGAAGACTTCATGGTGGGATATTCCCCAGAGCGCATCAATCCAGGAGATAAAGTACACACCTTGCAAAATGTTGTAAAAGTAGCTTCTGGATGCTGTCCAACGTCGGCTGAAGAGATAGCAAAAACATATGAATTGGTAGTAGCAGCAGGCGTTCACCGAGCACCAAGCATAAAAGTTGCAGAAGCCGCTAAAATCATTGAAAATACTCAACGCGACGTAAATATTGCATTAATCAACGAGTTGTCAATTATTTTCAATCGCTTAGGAATCAACACTTTAGATGTGCTTGAGGCAGCTGGGACAAAATGGAATTTTTTAAATTTCATGCCAGGTTTGGTGGGTGGACATTGCATCGGCGTTGACCCTTATTATCTAACGCACAAAGCCAAGCAAGCTGGATATCACGCCAAGATTATCAATTCTGGACGCTATGTAAACGATTCCATGGGGCCGTATATCGGAAAACAAACAGTGAAAAAAATCATCGGAATTGGCAGAAATATAATGGAAGCTAGAGTTTTGGTGATGGGTGCTACTTTCAAAGAAGACGTAAGTGATATCCGAAATTCTAAAGTAATAGATGTGATTCAAGAACTGGAATCATTCGCTTGTAAAGTACATGTTGTTGACCCACATGCTGATACCGAGGAAATGAATCACGAGTATGGTGTAAGTTTACATGAAGCTCCTGAGGGAAATTATGACGCCATTATTGTAGCGGTGAATCATGAAGTTTACAAAAACTTGACTGAAGACTATTTTAAGTCACTTATGAGAGACGGTCACGGCATTTTTGTTGATGTAAAAAGCATTTATAGAAATCAGATTAAAGATTTAGTATACTGGAGTTTATAAAATGAAATCAATGTCTAAAAATATTCTCATCACTGGTGGCGCGGGTTTTATTGGTTCCCATGTTGTTCGATTATTTGTTAACAAATATCCGAATTACAAGATTGTGAACTTCGATAAGCTCACGTATGCAGGTAACTTAGAGAATTTAAAAGACGTCGAAAACAGTGAAAACTACACCTTTTTTAGAGGTGATATCCGCGATGAGCAAGATATTCGTAAGGTCTTCGAAGAACACCAAATCACTGATGTAATTCATCTCGCCGCCGAATCTCATGTTGACCGTTCAATCAGCGGACCGAATGAGTTTGTTCTTACGAATGTTGTAGGCACAGTGAATCTATTGAATCAAGCAAAAACTTCATGGATACATCATTCGGAAAATCGTTTTTATCATGTTTCAACCGATGAAGTTTATGGCTCTTTAGGTCAAGAAGGTTTGTTTACAGAAACCACAGCTTACGATCCAAGAAGTCCTTATTCAGCTTCGAAAGCAGCATCTGACCATTTTGTAAGTGCCTATCACCACACCTATGGATTAAACACTGTGATGTCCAATTGTTCGAACAATTATGGTTCGCATCACTTCCCAGAAAAGCTCATTCCCTTGATGATTCACAATATTATTCATGAAAAACCGCTTCCAGTTTATGGCAAAGGAGAAAATGTGCGTGATTGGTTATGGGTTGAGGACCATGCTTTGGCTATCGACACCATTTTCCATAAAGGAAAAGCAGGTGAAACTTATAATGTTGGTGGCTTAAACGAATGGAAAAACATTGATTTGGTGCGTTTCTTGTGCCGAATAATGGACCAAAAGTTAGGACGCAATGTTGGAGATTCAGAAAAGTTAATCCGCTTTGTTTCAGACCGCGCTGGTCACGACATGCGCTATGCCATTGATGCTTCAAAGTTGGAAAAAGATTTAGGCTGGAAACCCTCCATCACTTTTGAAGAAGGTCTTGAAAAAACGGTTGATTGGTACTTGAATAATCAAGAATGGGTGAATCATATCGTTTCTGGCGATTATCAAGCGTATTACCAAAATCAATATGAAAACAGATAGTCATGGGACTATTCGATTTTTTCAATAAAACCAAGCAGCCAGCCGAATTGTCTCGATTGGGCTTAGATATACACAGTCATTTATTGCCAGGGATTGATGATGGTGCTCAAACTTTAGATCATTCTATTGCCATGATTAATAAGTTTGTAGACTTTGGATACAAACGACTCATCACAACACCACACATCATGGCAGACGCTTATCCCAATACTGCATCTTCCATCAATGAAGCCCTTGGAATCGTTCAAGATGAAATCAATCGGCTTCAAATTCCAATGGAAATAAGTGCCGCGGCAGAGTATTACTCAGATGAATTCTTTCTTAATTTAATTGATTCCGAACCCCTGCTCACGTTCATGGGAAATCACGTGCTATTTGAATTTTCATTTCATCAGGCTCCAATGCACAGCAGCGAGCTCATTTTTAAGCTACAAGGGAAAAATTACAAACCCGTTTTGGCTCATTACGAAAGATACAACTTCTATAATTCAACACGAGAGGCAAAAGAATTCAAAGAAAAAGGTGTTTTGATACAAATGAACATCAATTCTTTGACCGGTCACTACGGACCAAAAGCACAAAAAATCGCTGAGCAATTAATCGACGAACAATTGGTCGATATCGTTGGCACAGATTGTCATCGTATTGAGCACTTATCACTAATGGAAAGCCACATCAGCAGACCATACTTCCACAAAATGCTAGACCTAGATCTGCTCAATTACAAAGGAAAATAAGGCGCTGATATCGACTTCAATAATCTAGGAGCTATTCCCGCCATTCACTACAAATCCTCAATGCCAAATGGTTTTTGTTACGTCATAAAAGGAGCTTCTGGGGTCGCTCTTTTATGAGCTACAAAAATCCATTTACCTTTTCCAGGTTTTACGCTGCTGTCGGGGCTATTGGAAAAACCTCAAAATGCACAAGTATAGTGTGCTGCGCAATAGAACACATTTGAGCAAAAAAAAAGTGCGACTATCCGAAGATAATCGCACTTTAAAAAACAGGCATCGACTTACTTTCCCACCCCCGCAGGGGGCAGTATCATCAGCGCTAATGGGCTTAACTTCTCTGTTCGGTATGGGAAGAGGTGGACCCCATTGC
>JBIIJN010000068.1:0-14785 GCA_044233745.1 Crocinitomicaceae bacterium | reverse complement strand
GAGCTTCAACAAAGCTTTCTTCAAACAAATGTTTATGCAATTCAGAAAGCGTAGGCAATTTGAATTTTCCACCCAAACCACCCGGAATTTGACACATTTTGGCTGTATCTTCCGTACAAGTATCCAAGTTGGGCAATTCAAGCAATGGTGTTTCCAGTTGCAAACGATGAAATTCGCAACCCATAATTTTAAGGTCGAATTCAACGTTTTGTCCAACAACAAATTTTGTTCTACCTAGAACTTCATTGAAAGCAATTGCAACTTCTTCGAGGTCGTGCCCCAATTCGGTAGCCAATTGTGTAGAAATACCGTGAATACGCTCGGCGTCGTAAGGAATATCAAAACCATTGGGTTTCACCAAAAAACTCTTGGCTTCAACGAGTTGACCCAAATCATCGTGGAGTTGCCAAGCCAATTGAATACAACGCGGCCAATTGTCAGTAGCAGTAACTGGAGCTTTATAATCGCGGGGCAAACCAGTGGTTTCGGTGTCAAAAATGAGGTACATAGGCTTGGAAAAATAGCGTTTCAAAGTTAACGAATGACTTCTGAATTTTGGATGAGAATTTTGAAGAGTTATTAACGAAAAGCAGATTAACACAAAATAACAGTTCTACTGATAAAAGTCAGATTAGACCTATCGGATTAATTTTATTTTTGTGAAATAAAATCAAGACAATGAAAGTACAAGTAAACACAGATAAGCACATTGAGAGCTCAGCAAGATTACAAAACTATATCGACGAGCGCATGTCGGCCGCATTGAAGCATTTTGACGACAAATTAACGCGCCTTGAGGTTCATTTAACCGACCAAAACGGCGAAAAATCAGGTGCCGACGATATACAATGTCGCATCGAAGCACGACCAAAAGGATTGCAGCCAGTAACTGTTACGGCGAGAAGCAGCACCATGGATATTGCCATTAGTGAGGCTGCTGATAAGTTGAAGGCAGCGTTGACGAGTACTTTTGGGAAATTGGAGAGGTAGATAGAAGGTAGAAAAATGGAACGCTGATGACGCAGATAAGGCAGATTTACGCGGATAAATAAATCAGCGAACATCTACGTTGCATGGCATCCTTGTAATCCGTGTTCCGTCAATCGCACAGAGAACACGGTTTCAGTAAGATTCAACAAGGATTTACAACCTATACATATCAATTACCCTATCACCCCCAATTCTTTACCAACTTTAATAAACGCTGCGATTGCTTTATCTAAGTGTGCTTTGGTGTGAGCCGCAGAAATTTGTGTTCTGATTCTCGCTTGACCTTTGGCTACAACAGGATAGAAGAACCCGATGGCATATACGCCTTCTTCTAAAAGTCGGTTGGCGAATTTCTGTGAAAGTGCAGCATCGTATAGCATAATCGGCACAATCGGTGAATCGCCTGGCTTGATATCAAAACCTGCTTCGATGATGTGTTTTTTGAAGTATTTGGTGTTTTCTTCAAGTCGGTCGCGCAGTTCTGTTGATTCGCTCAAGATTTCGAATACTTTAATAGCAGCCCCAACAATACTCGGTGCCAAAGAATTGGAGAACAAGTACGGACGTGATTTTTGACGCAACATTTCGATTACCTCTTTCGGTCCGGTTGTGTAACCACCCATTGCACCACCCAAAGCTTTACCCAAGGTTCCAGTGATGATGTCCACTTTATCCAAAACGCCACAATGTTCGGGTGCACCACGACCCGTTCTTCCGATAAACCCAGCAGCGTGACATTCATCGGTCATTACCAAGGCATCGTATTTATCTGCCAAAGCGCAAATTTCGTCCATTTTGGCGATGTCGCCATCCATAGAAAACACGCCGTCAGTAACAATAATTCGGTTTCTTTGCGCCTGTGCTTCAATCAACTTGGCTTCCAAATCGGCCATATCACTGTGCTTGTAGCGGTAGCGAGCTGCTTTACACAAACGGATTCCGTCAATAATCGAAGCGTGGTTCAATTCATCAGAAATGATGGCGTCTTCTTCTGAAAACAAAGGTTCAAACACCCCACCATTGGCATCAAAAGCAGCGGCGTATAAAATGGTGTCTTCTGTGCCATAGAACTCTGCGATTTTACGCTCCAAAGTTTTGTGAATATCTTGCGTTCCACAAATAAAGCGCACCGAGCTCATCCCAAATCCGTGTGAATCAAGGGTGTCTTTTGCTGCCTGAATCACTTCAGGATGCGATGACAAACCCAAATAATTGTTGGCACACATAATCACCACGTCGTTGTGGTCTGTTACATCGACCGATGCGCCTTGTGGGGTAATAATTACACGTTCGCTTTTAAACAAACCGTTGTCTTTCAATTGCTGCAAATCATGTTGCAGTTGCGTTTTCATTTTTCCGTACATATTGTTAGCTTTTGGCCATTAGCTCCCGATATTCATCATGAGGCTATTGGCGGGTTTAATTATCTAATAGCTCTTCAATTTCTTGCTTTAGTTTTGGGATATGATTGATGAGAATACTCCAAATCAATTCATCAGATATTTTGTCGTAACCGTGAATAATTCTGTTTCGAGTGGCTACGATTTTGTCGGCATTCAAAATAATTTGCAGGCTTTCCGATTTCCTAATTCTATTCACCGCTTCGCCAATAATTTCGAGATTTCTTTCAACTGCGCGTTTTGTTCTGATGTCCTTGAGATATTCTTCGAAAATTTTAGGTCGATTGGTAAAATAACTTTCTATTTCTTCAATCGACTGAAGAATATCAAAAAGCCATGTTCTGATTTGACTATCCATAAACCAACTTTTTAGTTGAATCAATGGATTGCTTTAAAAATGGATTGCGAATCGCTTGGTTTTCTAATAAGTCAACAGGACGCTTCAGCAATTTTTCTAGCGCAGATTTTAAGTCAAAATAATTGTCCGCATAATCATTTAAGTCAACTTTCTCAAAATCTACAACAAAATCCACATCACTATTCTCGTTAAAATTATTTGATAAGATTGAACCGAAAACAAAGAGTTCTCTCACCTTATGTTTTTTACATAGGCTCTTGATCATTTCAATATTTCGTTCAATCAAATTCATAGCACAAAATTAGTTAAAAAACATATTGAATTTTTAATGAGACTGGCCAACTGTCAAGGATTCCTTGACAACTCAAAACTTTTTACGCTCTAATTCATTTACTTACTCTGATCCAACTTCTTCACCATCGTCAAGATAGTAGCCATGGCAACCGTTTCGCCAGTTTCATCGTAAACATCAACTAAAAATTTCACGATTCCTTTGGCTACGTCTTCTTCGGAACGTTTTTCTTGGTCGATTTTTTCTTTTACGGTGAAACGCACGCCAATCGTAGCTCCTGGATAAACAGGTTTCACAAAGCGGGCTTCATCGATGCCGTAGTTCAACAACACTGGACCTTTTTTCGGGTCAACGAACAATCCAGCCGCTTTTGATAAAATGAAATAACCGTGCGCCACGCGACCATCGAAAAGCGTGCCTTCCAAAGATGTAGCATCCATGTGGGCATAGAAATTGTCACCGCTCACGTTGGCAAAGTTCACGATATCGGCTTCTGAAACGGTGTGTTTGTGTGTGAAAACCGTATCTCCTACTTTCAAGTCTTCAAAATGTTGTCTAAACACATGCGGATTGGCTTCGGGTTGTGCTGCGCCTACTTGAAACTGCTCGGTGATGTGTGTTATAGTTGTCGGGTGACCTTGAATGGCTGTGCGTTGTAAATAGTGCATCACACCGCGTTTTCCACCCATTTCTTCTCCACCACCAGCACGACCGGGACCGCCATGTGTTAACAAAGGCATGGGCGAACCGTGACCTGTGCTTTCTTTGGCGCAAGATTCATTCAAAACCAAGATTCGACCATTCACACATGCTGCTCCAACAACAAAATCACGGGCGATGTTGTTGTCAGCTGAAACGATAGAAGTAACCAAAGAACCTTTACCGAGTTTTACCAATTCGATGGCTTGGTCTAAATCTTTATAAGGCATTATTGTCGATACCGGACCAAAAGCCTCAATGTTGTGCACCGCAGTTTGCTCGAACGGTTTTTCATTTCTGAACAAAATCGGACTAAAAAACGCACCTTTCGAAGCATCAGCGCCCATCACTTCACAAGCATTCGGGTCACCGAAAACGATTTGTTGATCGGCTGCCAAGAGATTTACATTTGCTCGAACACGTTCCACCTGCAATTGCGTAGCCAACGACCCCATGCGCACACCCTCCACAGATGGGTCGCCAATGGTGGTAGAAGCCAAACGCTTGCTAACTGCTGCTTGCACCTCATCCAATAAATTTTCAGGCACCATTATTCGACGAACTGCGGTACATTTTTGTCCAGTTTTTACGGTGATTTCTTTCGTAACTTCTTTCACAAAAATATCGAATTCAGCTGTACCAGGTGTAGCATCTTTGCCCAAAACAATGGCATTCAAAGAATCTGCTTCCAAATTGAACGGGATAGATTCCTGAACAATATGTGGACTAGATTTCAACATTTTTCCTGTATACGCAGAACCCGTAAATGTAATGACATCATGCATATTTGCATGGTCGATAATTCCACGACCGAAACCAGTAACCAATTGAAGAGAACCTTCAGGCAAAATACCAGATTCTATGATATCGCGCACCATTACTTCTGTTAAATAAGCCGTGTATTCGGAAGGTTTTACAACAGCTGGAACACCAGCCATGAAGTTCACAGCAATTTTTTCCAACATACCCCAAATCGGGAAGTTGAAAGCGTTTATATGCACTGCAACTCCGGGTCTAGGCACCATGATGTGATGTCCAATAAAAGTTCCATTTTTCGATAAAGGAGCCGCTACACCATCTACATAATAAGGCAAATCGGGAAATTGGCGGCGCAAAGATGCATTGGCGAATAAATTTCCAATGCCTCCTTCAATATCAATCCAAGAGTCGATTTTGGTGGCACCAGTCCATGCGCTTACTTCGTAATATTTGGCTTTTCTTTCAAGAAGATACATGGCAAGAGCCTTCAACATTCTGCCTCGTTCTTGGAAGGTCATTTTGCGCAGCTTGTTTCCACCTACAGTGCGACCATAGTTCAAAATGCTCTCGTAATCTAAACCAGCCGCTGAAAGTTCACCGATTTTGGTACCGTTTATGGCGTTGAACAGTTCCAATTCCGTTCCATCGCCGTCCATCCATTGGCCTTGTATGTAATTTTGGTATCTTTTCATTTGAAATGTGATTTGGATGCAAAGATAAAAAAACCACTTGCACAACTAACCCGAATTTGAGATTATACATTTACATGCGAAATCTCTTCTTGATGATTGTTTGAAATGTGGGTTATCAAAACACGACTATCACGTTTTTCGAAAAAGATATACCACGTAGTTCGATTATTTGCTTTGTAAAAAGCGTAATAACTACCCAATTCTTGAAGCACCTTGGGCGTTTTTCTGAGAGGAAAGTTCTTGAGTTCGAATTCTATAAAATTATAAATCTGTTGAACATAAAGCTGCGCATATTCCTCGAAACTGAAATAATTCTTATCAAAAAGTATCCCGACCAGCTTATGCAAATAATCTATCGCATCAGGTGTGAAGTGAATTTCTATTTTTTCCAAGGTAAAGCTTTGATAAATTTTTCCGATTTCTCACGCGCTTCGTCTACAGGAACACTTTTAGACCATGCACTATCAAAATCAAATTCTCGTACTGAAATCTTTCCAGATTTTAAAGCAAATATCTCATCTATTATGGCTTCATCCTCTAAAGAATTAATCCATTGAATGATTTGTGTTTTTCTAGTTGTGATATTCATACACCAAATTTAAACCATAATTTATTACAAAATAAAAGATTTTGGCCTTTTTTCGAAGATTGAAAGGCAATCTGTTCACTGGAATTATAATTAAAATTTAAAAATCCACATTAATAGAACTGAACCCTACAATCTCCCAACAAACCTCACCATCAAATCTGCGCATTTGTCTAGGAGCACCATGTCCACATCTTGCGCTTCATCGGTGGGCACGTGATAGTGTTTGTTGTTGCCGCCTGAATAGAGGAAAAAACTGCGAACACCAGCCGCATGGAAATAATGGTGGTCACTGTTGGCCGATTCACCTCTTGATTTTATTTCGGGCGTCACGTTCATTTCTTTGTTGGTGTTCACCAAACACTCAAACTCTTCTTGGTAAATGGTTCCATTCACTGCCGTTATGCTATGTTGAGCGCCACCGAAAATATCCAAATTCACCAAAAAGCGAATGGATTTCAAATCAAACATCGGATTTTCGACAAAATATTTAGAACCCAGCAAGCCCACTTCTTCACCTGCAAAAGCAATGAAAACGTATTCGGTAGATGACCTTGGTTGTTTGACTAGTTTTCTCGCAATAGCAATCATCAATGTTACACCACTCGCATTGTCATTGGCTCCGGGATAAAAAGTTTCTTGTCCCATTCTGCCCAAGTGATCATAATGCGCGGTGAAAACAATTCGTCGTTTGGCTTTTCCTTTGGCTGGAATACGCGCTATTACATTTCTCGCTTGGTGATTTTTCATTTTGGCATCCACCGTGGCCACAACTTTCCCTTCAACAAATGCAGCTCTATCGATTTCAAATACTGGAAATTTCCATTGATTTTGACTCACGTGCCAAATTGGTGTGCCATCATTCAGCACGATAATGGGCATCACCTCCGCCATTTTTGTGATTGCTGTTCGGAAGACCAAAAGTTCGTCTCTAGTTTTAAAATGAGCCTTATCCAAAACAAGAATATGCAGATTTGGGTCAAGCTGATCCAATCCTGATACTATATCTTCAACACGTTGAAATTTTTCACTGAAAAGCAAGGTTTGTCTTTCAATTTTGGAACTTGGTGAAGATGGATTAACTACATAATCTTTTCCCGGTTTTAAAGTTATGCCATTGATAGCTAGAGACAATGACGATGGAAAAGTATTCACACCAAATTGAAACGATTGAAAATATCTCCTTCTCTGAGGCTTGAGAACCAATTTTTTAAACTCCACTGCGATAAAATTGGCTGCCAAACTATCCCCCGCGTTTACATAACCTCGACCAGAAAAATCGTTGTGACAAAGTTGTTGTAGAATTCTGGAATCGTCGGAATGTTGTGACCAAGCGAATACAGGAAAAAAAATCCCAATTATGAGCCATTTATGCATAACGGCGCTCAACAAATTCATAGAAATCTATGGTATTATTGTCTTCTAAATCCCATTCATACCGTGAAGCATACTGCCCCAACAAGTCTCTTGCTTCTGCAACAGATTTTTGTGCATCAAGCAGTTGAATTGCGGCGTTGAAGGTATCAGAGTTAGCGTCAAACAAATTTTTAGTAAATCGAATTCTGTCGTTTAGCGTTAAAACACTTACCAATGAATCAATATGAGACTTTTTCAATTGGTCGCCCAAACTATTTGACAAATTGTTGGAAGTCAGTTTATCCAATAAAGATCCGCTTGACGTGTTTTGAGTTGCCGGAGCATCAGCAGTTTTGGCATCCGTTTGAGCCACAGGTTCTTGAACAGCCAATTTTGGTTCGGAAACTACAGGTTCAGATGGAGCTGATTTTTCCAATATAGGTTCTAAAACAAAAGGCACATCAGCTGCTTGCGAGCTTTGCTCTGGCATTTCACCAAACAAAGCAAACTCAATAGCTGGTGGTTCGTCTGGCACAATTAGCTCTTCTACTGCTGGTTGGACTTTGTTCTCAGGCTGCGGCACAACAACATTCCTTTCACCGTGAATTTGATTTTCGAAGGCTTTGTAGCGTAAAACCAAAATTCTTTCATACAACTCTCTAGAAAAACCTAGTAGATTTTCCAGTTCTTGGATTGACAATTCGCTCTTTGACAATTTATGAAGAGAATCGCCTATTTTTTGATGTAATTCCAAATTGGAACCAAATGTTGACATATCGGATATTGTTGTAAAAATTATCGTGCTAAAGTAATGTTTCCTGATTCTTCTTGAATTGTTCCATCTGTCAATGTAACCTGCAGTTTATAGGCGTAACCCCCCATTGGAGCAGGTTTTCCTCTAAATGTACCATCCCAGCAATCTGATTGTTTATTGGAAGAAAAAACAAGCTCACCCCATTTATTATAAATTGAGTAGGTCATTGTTTGTACGCAACTACCCATGAGGCATAATTCATCGTTCAAATTATCACCATTCGGGGAGAAAATCGTTGGCATAAACGCAGCTCCACAAGGAAGTTGCACATTCACAGTAGCCTGAGCGGTTTGCGTACAACCGTTGGGTGCTGTAACCGTTACTGTATAAGTGGTGTTCGAAATAGGCGCAGCAATTGGATTCGGACAATCTGTACAGCTCAATCCTGCTATTGGTGACCACGAATATGTTGCTCCTGGAACATCTGGAACAATTGTAACATCCAATAAGACAGATTCTTGGTATTGGATAGTTGAAACCGGAGGATCTACGGAAACAATAAAGCTATTATTGAGTTCTACTGAGAAGTTGGCACTTACAGAACAATTATTAGCATCAGTAATGTTCACTTGGTAAGCACCAGCTCCCAAATTAGCAAGCAAAGCGTTGGTTGAGCCTCCGGGTAACCATACATATGAGTAAGGTGCATTGCCGCCACTTGGATTCACCAAAATCGAGCCATTGTTGATGTTACAATCTGTATTCGTTACTGAACCGTTAGGCACAATCTGAGAAGGAGAAGCAACAGTGGCTGAACCTGTTGAAATACAACCCTGCGCGTCAGTTACAGAAACCGTGTAATTACCTGGGAAAAGGTTGTTTGCTGTTGCATAAGTACCTCCTGTGGGTGACCAGCTGTAGCTGAACGGCCCAGAGCCAGTAGCCACTACACTCGCCTGACCTGTCGCTGTACCAAAGCAAAGCGCATCAACAGCCGACATGACTAAAGTTGGTCCAACACCGCTTACGGTAACTGTAACAGAGGCAGTTCCTGCACAACCCGCCAAATCAACACCAACCACGTTATACGTTGTAGTTACTGTAGGACTAACAGTATGCGATGCACCTATACCAAGCCCATTGTCCCATTGATAGGCATTGGCACCTGAAGCAGAAATCACGGTGCTGCCTCCACTACAAATGGTAATATTGGGAAATGCTGTTACAGTAGGACCAGGAGATACATTTACATCTTGAGTTAAAGTATTACTTCCACTGCCATCGCCATTGGTAACAGTCAATGACACAGTTTGAATACCCGGCGTTGTGAATACAACGGTATGTGGACCGACAGTATTGGCTGTTGGAGGAATAGCATTGGGCCCAAAATTCCAATTGTACGCTGGATTCACGGTACCCGTTGAATTGTCAGTAAAAGTAACTTGTGCGCCAACACATGGATTAGCAGGGAGAAAAGTAAAATCTGCAACCGGTGCCCCACCACCACCAGCAGGTTCGGCAGTAATAACAACATTGTCAATGGCTACAGAAGGATCGGTGCCCAATTCATCGTTGTTATTCACCCATCTAAATCCAATTCGAAGGTTAGGATTATTGAAAGTGCTTGCGGGCATATTGATCGCAAACTGGGACCATAGCCCTTGGTTATTTCCTGTACAAGGTGTTGATGCCCCACCACCATCACAACAGTTCGTTTTAGCCATATCAGCTAAAAGCGCCCAAGTTGCACCATCGAATATCCAAACTTCAGCATTATCAATGGAGCCTTGCCCATTTTCGATGTAACTGAAAGATAATTGTAGGTTCGTAAACCCTGTTGAATTAATGACAGGTGATTCAGCTCTTCTATTGGTTGTGGCGTCTCCACCTAATGCTGCACCACCAGCCAGATAGGCCGCTCCCAAATCAATTAAGTCGATTCCCATTATGCTTACATTCACACTGATGTGTAACGATGCATTTGTTGCCCCGCAATCAATACCACATTGCCCGGGTAACATACCACATTCCGCACCACTTACAAACCAGTCATTGGCTACATTTCCGTTGGCTCCTGGAGAAGTTACCGACCAAGCGCCATTGATTCCATTGAATGCTGAGGCATAACAACCACCTGTGCATCCATTATTAAAATCTTCTGTCCATATGGTTTGAACCTGCGCATGAGCATTGAAAACTAGGGAAAAAAAAAGAACTGATAAAAATTTAAATTTAGGGCTTTTCATTGTAATCATGTTTTGAAAAATCGACTACAAACCTAAAGTAAAAAACTCAACTAAACAAATTCAGATTGCACTCCTTAATTTTTCTCTATTTTTTTACGAATTTATTTGCCCGAATAAAAAAAAGTCTATCTTTGCAATCCAATTTTTAGCCCCTAGCTAAGTTTAAGAATCGAAAAAATGAAAAGAACGTTTCAACCATCAGTCCGAAAGAGAAAAAATAAGCACGGTTTCAGAAGTCGTATGGCTACTAAGAATGGTCGCAAAGTATTGGCCTCTCGTAGAAGAAAAGGTAGAAAAAAATTGACTGTGTCTTCTGAAGGAACACACAAGAGATAATTCAATTGAACAAAATGCATCGAGCGTGCATTAGTGGTGCAATAGAATAATTTTTCTTACAAAATATTCCAGGTTTGATCATTAGATTGAACCTTTTTTTGTTTGTAGGATATTCAAACTGAATTTAATTTATTCGTTCTGCATGAATTTCACATTCGGAAAGGCATATAAACTTTGTTCGAAAAAAGATATCGAAACACTTTATCGAGAAGGTAGAGATGTAAAGTCCTTTCCATTCTATTTAAAATACAGTATTAGTACGGTCAAAAACGTGCCTTTTCAGATCGTATTGGTTGTTCCGAAAAAGAAATTTAGAAACGCTACAACACGCAATCAAATACGTCGTTATATTCGCGAAGCTATTCGGTTAGAAAAAAACATGCTCGAGGAAAAACTACTTGGGAAAGAAATCGCCGTATCGTTATTTTTGGTGTATGCTGGAGATGCAGATATTTCTTTATCAAGCGCAAAAAAAGATATAGTCAAACTATTTAAAAAATTGATTTATGATATTGAACAAAACAAGGCTTCGTAATGCTATACTCACATTTGTCTTTTGCTTTTCTCTATTCATTCCCAAACAACTCGGGGCTCAGAGCGATGGTTTCGAAATCATCAAAAACTTAGAATTAATTGAGTTGATCACCTTGGAATTGGACAAATATTTCGTTGATAAACCCATTCCTGGTAAATTGATGAAGGTAGCTATTGATGCCATGTTAATGGAACTCGACCCCTACACGGTTTTGATTAACGAGTCGAATATTGAAGATTATCGACTCATGTCCACCGGTCAATATGGAGGTGTGGGTGCTGGACTGAGATCGGTGAATAATCAAGTTGTATTTTCTGATATTTTTGAAAACAATCCGGCACACAAAGCTGGAATAAAAACGGGCGACATCTTGCTTTCAATAGACGGAAAATCTATGACTGGTAAAAAACCAGATGAAGCTAGTGATCTGCTGCGCGGACCAAAGGGAACAAAAATTCAAGTTGAAATTCAACGACCATTCGGAACAAACATGACATTCGACATTACCAGAGATGAAGTAGTAATCGACGATGTGCCCCACTTCACAATGGTAGGCAACGGCGTAGGTTATATCAAACTGACTTCTTTTTCTCAACGTGCCTTTATTTCAGTAAAAACGGCTTATGACGAATTGGTGAAACAAGGGATGACCTCACTGATTTTTGATTTGCGCGGCAATGGTGGAGGTGTATTGACTGAAGCAGTGAAAATCGTGAATATGTTTGTGCCTCGAGGACAGGAAGTGGTTCGAACCAAAGGTAGAATTGAAGAAGAAAATAAAATTTATCTTACCGAAAGTGCTCCAGTTGATTTGAATATTCCTGTTGCTGTTTTGGTAGACGGCATGTCGGCATCAGCGAGTGAAATTGTTGCAGGTGCGCTTCAAGACTTAGACCGTGCAATAATTATTGGGTCCAATACCTTTGGCAAAGGCTTGGTGCAGCGTGTGATGCCTTTAAAATACGGTTCTCAATTAAAATTAACCATAGCCAAATACTATACTCCTTCCGGGAGATGCGTGCAGCGTTTGGATTATTCTAGCAGAAAAGATGGTGAGGCCGCACAGGCTTTTGATGAGTCTCAAGTGACATATTTCAAAACTAAAAACGGACGAAAAGTGCGAGATGCTCGTGGCGTTGATCCAGATATAGAAATTGAAGAAGGCAGCTATAGCAGATTAACCATTACCTTACTTTTAGAAAATGTGATTTTCGATTTTGCAACCAAATTTGCGCATCTCAACGCGAACATCGAATCTGCTGATAAATTCAAAGTGACTGATGCCCTCTTTTTGGAATTTAAAAAATTTATTTCTGAAAAAAACATTACATACTCAACGGAAAGCGAGGAGATTATGCTGAGTCTTTTGGAAAGTGGCGAACGCGAAAAGTTGTTTACCAAAGACAGTCCAGAATACATCCAGCTCATGAAGATTGTGAAGGCTTCAATAGACAGAGATATTGAAAAATATAAAGCGGAAATCATAGAACTTTTGGAAGATGAAATTGTGGCGCGCTATTACTTTGAAAAAGGTCGCGTAATCAACAGTTTCAAAAACGACAAGGCGCTTGTTGAAGCCTCAAATATTTTGCTCAATGCAGATGCCTACAAAAAAATGCTAAGCGGAAAATAGTCACTGATGTTGAGCAAACAAAGTATTCACGCCCAAATCCATTTCGTTTCTCTTCTTGGCGTTGCTGTGGGCTTACCGCTCAACAAAATCGTGTTGAGCATCAGTGGATTGTTGATGGCTTTGAATTGGATTATTGAAGCAAACTTTGTTGAAAAACTAAAACAACTCAAATCACAAAAAACGGGGCTCATGTTGACAGCTCTTTTTTTAGTCTTGGCCCTTTCTCTCCTCTATTCTGAAAACACCCAATATGGCCTCAATGACCTGAGAATTAAGCTCCCACTATTGCTCTTTCCTGTTGTTATTTTATCCTCGAAGGCTTTAAGCTTTGAAAAATATAGTGCTGTTTTACACGCATTTATAGCTACTGTGATACTTGTAACTACGATTAATTTCATCAACTATCAAGTCGGAATCTATCAACATGATAGCCGAGAAATGTCGTTGTTTGGTTCACATATCAGACTATCATTGATGGTAACTTTCTCTTTTTTCTTCGCACTATATGCTGCTTGGACAAAACGAAATTGGTGGTCGGTGTTGTACTATGCATGTGCGATATGGTTGCTATTCTACGCCTACAAATCGGAAGTGCTTACGGGTTATTTCGGTTTGGTTATTACCGCCGTAGCGCTGATATTTTGGGGCTTAATTCACCAATTCAAAAAACATAAAAAAACAGCATTTATTGCGGCTTCATTACTCGCCTTTTTGGTGTGTTTCATTTTCTATCGTGCCGTTTATCCCATTCCACAGGAGGCAATATCGAAAGAAAATCTGAGCGAAAAAACAAGCTTAGGTGGCTCCTATCAGCACGACACCTCAAGTATTATTCTCGAGAATGGATATTACATACATTATTTCATATGCCACGAAGAATTGGACTCGATGCTCCAGCTTAAAACTGGTAAATCTATTGCACATTTGAATCAAGAGCATCAAGACTTTTTCCCGACTTTGATCAGATATATGTCTTCGCTTGGACTAAGAAAAGACGCTGAAGGATTTGCGCAATTAACAGATGCAGACCTCAACAATATTTTCAATGGCATTCCATCGGTTGTTTATGCAGAGGGGGGCGTGAAATCGCGATTGGCGCGCATCACCATGGAGCTTCAAAAACACTTAGAAGGCGCCGATCCGAATGGTTCAACGATACAACAGCGAATAGAATATTGGCGAACGGGTTGGGACCTAATCAAAAAACATCCGGTTTTTGGAGTTGGTGTTGGCGATGTTCAAGACGCGTTTAATCAACAATACGAATTGAATCAAACGCGCTTATTCGAAGAAAACAGGCTTCATTCGCACCAACAATTTGTAACCATATGGATTTCGGTGGGCATTATAGGCTTGCTTATATTTTTGATGAACATCTTGCTCACCATTCAAATTGCTTTTCGCTTACAATCCATT
This sequence comes from Crocinitomicaceae bacterium, assembly GCA_044233745.1. Lineage (GTDB taxonomy): Bacteria > Bacteroidota > Bacteroidia > Flavobacteriales_D > Crocinitomicaceae > UBA6165. Next base: position 733 of record JBIIJN010000068.1, on the reverse strand, counting down.
TTGCTTTATTTGTTTGTAATCATCATTACCTTTTCTTATTTCTTTGAAGACACTTTAGAAACACAAGTTGGCGTGTCTCTGGCAGCATTTTTCTTGAGTTTTCTCTTGAAACAAGAACAAGAAAGGCCTTTTTTTGAAGAGAAAAATAAAGCATCACTATGAGAATCATATTCGCATCACACAACACCAACAAAGTTCAAGAAATCAGAAGCCTGCTTCCAAAAACAATTGAATTGCTCTCGCTTGAAGACATTCAATATCACCACGACATCGAGGAAACTGGTGCCACTTTAGAGGAAAATTCCAAAATTAAGGCGGCTACCATTTTTCAAATCACAGGCATTCCTACCATTGCAGACGACACAGGGCTTGAGGTATTTTCATTGCAAATGGCGCCTGGTGTTTATTCAGCACGATATGCCGGCGCACACAAATCTGATTCAGACAATATTGAAAAATTATTATCCTCATTAGCAAACATTGAAGATAGACGAGCGCGATTTAGAACCATCTTTTCGTTGGAAGCCGATTGGGCCAGCGTTCAATTTGAGGGTATTGTTGAAGGTGAAATTGCATTCAAAAAAAGTGGCTCAAACGGATTTGGTTATGACCCTATTTTTGTTCCTGAGAACTTATCAAACACATTTGCCGAAATGAGTTTAGATGAAAAAAACAAAATAAGCCATAGAGCGAGAGCCTTATCCAAGCTGGTTTCATATTTTCAAAACATGCA
>JBIIJN010000010.1:0-51217 GCA_044233745.1 Crocinitomicaceae bacterium | reverse complement strand
GCTTTGAGAAAATTTCTTCTTGATTTCATTTTTTTGGCGGTTGGCTACTGGTTGCTGGATGCTGGTTAATACTGCAAACATATATAATCTTGGTAGGAAATGCAAGGGGAGGAATTATTCGATGAGAATATTACGAAAGCAATCTTAAGAATAGATCACTAATTTTGTGTCAAATGATTATTCATTAGGCAGATTACACTAAATATACCTGAAAGTAAGTTCAAAATCTTTTTGGATTTCATTCGCGGATTGGATTATGTTTCTATCTCCAATGAAAATGATATTCCGATGGATCAACAATTGGAGGTTAATCGAAGAATGGAAGCTATTGAAATGGGCGAAATTAGACTTCGCAGCTGGGAGGAAGCTGAAAAGGATATTTTCATTCCAGCCTAAGTCCAAAAAAATGGAAGAAAAGATAGCCAAATAGCTACTAACTGCTAGTTAATACTTCAAACATATCGAACCTAAAGCAGAAATGCAAGGGAAGATCGAGTTTAAAATCGTGCTTCAACTTTGTCAAAGTTGTTAGCGGTTGATTTATTGGAAACATCAAACCAAAAAAAATCATGATAATCTTGTTGGCTTCCTCGCGAAACTTTGACAAAGTATCGCTCGCAAGAAGCCAGAGGCCAGCTGCTAGCAACTAGCAGCCAGAAGCCAAAAATCACTCCACCACAATTTCTTCCACAAACAACCAAGCTTTATTTCCTGCGCCGGGTAGACCATCGGGTATAACACCTGCATTTGTGGCTGTAACGCGCACATAGCGTACGATGCGTGAGGCAATCACTGGCAGCATCAATTTGCCTTTCAATTTTTTGATTATTTCCAAATCTGCTGAAGCCATCTTAACATAGTTTTTACCATCCAGCGAACCCTCAAAGATAACTTCACTGGGATAAAAAATCCAACTGCCCTTGCGCTCTAAAACATTGATGCCTAGTGTATTCAAGGGGCCTTCTTCCATCAAATCAATGGTAGCTACAAGGTCGGTGCCACTAAATCCCAACCAACCATTGCCAAAATGACGACCGTCGCTTTGAATGCCGTCTATCAAGGTATTGGCGCCACCTGAAGCATAATTCTGATGCGGCTGATGCAACAACTCGATTGGTTTGGCTGTTGCTTTATTCACCACAAAACGCTGTTCGAAGGACATGGCGTCCAAAAGTTTATCATCGTAAAAATGTCCGTAGTGTAAAGTCATGGATTCTTTAACATGAATTCTCGACTCATATTTATTGGCATCTCTTTTCCAAGGTTTACCCCACTCATAATAGATGTTTTTGATGGTTGGCGAAATCAGTCGCACAAACAATTTGCCATTTTCCATTTCCACTTTCAACTCAACGGCATAAATCGATTTGCTGAAATTGTAGCCCAAAGTGCCAAAAATGTGCTTCATGTGCTGTTCAACGCGTTGCAAAAAGCGATCATACATCACAGGATTTGATGTGCCCCAAAGCACTTCAGACAAGGCCAACAAACGGGGCAAAACCATGTATTCGACTTGCTTTTCAGAGTCCATATATTCCGTCCAAACATTGCCTTGCGCCCCGAGAATGTACTGGGCTTCTTTTTTGTTCAATTCGGCGGGAATCGGGTTAAATCCATAGACTTTTTCCAGCGTTGTGTAGCCTCCAAAAGCGAGCGGTTCATATTTCGGATTGCCTTGATAATGATCAAAATAGCAATGCGAACCGGGCGTCATCACCACGTGATGTTTCATACGAGCTGCTTCTATTCCGCCTTGTGTTCCCCGCCAACTCATCACGGCAGCACCTGGAGCCAAACCGCCTTCCAAAATTTCATCCCAACCGATGAGCTTTCTGCCTTTGCTGCTGAGGAATTTTTCTATTCTTTGAACGAAATAACTCTGCAATTCGTGCTCGTCTTTCAAGCCATTTTGTTTCATGGTATTTTGGCATTTCGCACAGCTTTTCCAACGCACTTTTGGACATTCATCGCCGCCAATGTGGATGTAAGTTGAAGGGAAAAGGGCGATTACTTCGGTCAATACATCTTCCAAAAACTGGAATGTTTTGTCGTTGGCGCAAAACACATCATCAAAAACACCCCATCCACGTGCCACTTCAAAAGGTCCGCCGGTACACGAAAATTCAGGATGCGCAGCCAAAGCAGCCAAGGCATGACCGGGCATTTCGATTTCTGGAACCACCGTTATGTGTCGATCGGCAGCGTATTGCACAATTTCTTTGATTTGCTCTTGCGTGTAGAATCCGCCATATCTGATGGTGTCGAATTTTTGTTCGTCGTAAGGTCCCACCATAGTGCCCTTGCGCCAAGCACCAATCTCGGTCAGTTTGGGGTATTTCTTGATTTCGATGCGCCATGCTTGGTCTTCGGTGAGGTGCCAATGAAAGACATTCATTTTATAAAGCGCCAACAAATCGATGTATTTCTTGATGAATTTGACTGGGAAAAAATGGCGACAAACATCCAAGTGCATGCCGCGCCATTCGAATTTGGGTTGGTCTTGAATATTTACACTTGCAATGACCTGCTGCTCAGTTTCTCGACCCAGTAAAACCAACTGCCAAAGGGTATTCACAGCGCGAAAAACACCTGTCTTGGTGTTGGCAACAACATCAATGCGGTTATTCTTCATGCGAATTTCATAAGCCTCAGGATGTTTACTTTTTATACGTCCAATGCTTAAAAAGACATTTGTTAAACCGGGCAAAGGATTTCGATGAGCAGCTATTTTACCTTTAATTCTATCCGCCAAGTATTTCGCCTCAAAATCTAAATCAGCATGATTTACGTTGATGATTATTGGCGGCCTCACAGAAATGTTTTGTTTTCCAAAAACGTATTTCTGCGGCAGAGGCACAACAGAAAAAGCCCCTGAAAACAAGGGCCAAACCGTTAAAAAAGTCGTTAAAATAAAACTAAGCGTTCTTTTTGACATGGTCGTTCAAGGTGTTTTTGGATTTCATTTTCAATAACTTCTCGCAAAGTTTGTCTTTCGAAAATTTGGTGCGGTTGTCGTTGTAGCAATTCAACATGGCCACAACGCCAGCCATTTGCGATGTAAAATCAGTTTTATCTTCATTTTCGATGGCATCCAACACAAAACCACACATAAAAACGAAAAACAAATCGGCATTGTTTGCGGACGTGGAAACCAGATTTTTGTTGATATTCCACGTAATTTCTGGGTGACCTTCGATCCAATCCCATATAAAAGTATAGGCTTTAACCCGTCTATTGGGCATGTGGTCAATCTTATTATTTATTATCCACTTGGCGCAATTCACCACCGTGGGTTCATATTCCTTGTAGTGTTCTGCTTTTTTGAGCAAATAATTTTCTGGAATGGTTACATCATCACCGTCTTGTGCACTGGTTGGCGCGGCCAAAAAAGCCATAAAAAACAAGAAAATGAGGCGTTTCATGAATCAAATTTAAGCTGGCGTGAAGGTAAATAAAATTTGAAAAGCGAACCGCATTCTGTCGAATTCATTTGATTCTAATGCCCTGAGACAGAAAAGCCCAAGGACCGATTTTGCAGCAAACGCCCAATGAAATAAACCGAGGTGAAAACAAGCAAATAAATCAAATAGGGCAAGAAATCGGTGAATAATTGGGTGGCATTATTGAGCCAAGACACGTTCATCGGCGCATCTGAAAAAAGAGCGAAATCAGGAAATTGAATTTGTGATACTACAGCAAAAAGCACCACTATCAAGGGTAATCCCAGCATGAAAAACAGCACGATATAGAGCATCCAATTACTCGATTTCTCGAATTTTGGCGCCGATTGCAGGCCTGCGATTTTTTGCTCTACGATGTTCGTGAATTCCCCGCTGGGTTCGTGGAGAAAGCTCTCTTTGAAGCTGTTTTTTATGTCGTTGTTCATGACAATACCGTTTTATACTTAGTTTCAATAATCTCGCGGAGTTTTTTTCTGGCGCGGTGCAGTTTCACTTTCACGTTGGCTTTAGAGAAACCCGTAACGTCCACTATTTCCTCAATGCTCTGTTCTTCGAAGTGAAACAAGGTAAGCACAATGGCATCCATGGATTCGAGTTCGTTGAGGGCTTGGCGAATACTTTCCACGCGCTCGTTGTGTTCGAGTTGTTGCAAGCCATTCAGGTCATCATCGGTGGTCAAGTGGTTGTCTTCAAAACTGACTTCTTCGTAGTTGCGTTTGGTTCTGAGCTTGGTGTAGCACCAATTGATGGTGATGCGATACATCCACGAACTGAGTTTGCTTTGTCCTTTGAACTCGCTCAGTTTTTCGTACACTTTCACGAACACATCTTGCGCCAATTCCTCGGCCAGCATGGGGTCTTTGCACATTTGCAGGGCCAGAGAATACACCATGTTTTTGTGCTGATTCACCAAAACGGCAAATGCATGACTGTTGCCCGCCAGGACTTTCGCTATGAGTTCTTGTTCGTTCAAGGCATCAAATATATTGAATCATAAACACAGATTTATTACTTTTTTACCACAACTTGGCTTCTTTAACCACATAGGTACATAGGCGCGAGGCGCTTACATAGGGCTGCTTAAATGCATCTTATAGACTAACGTGATGCGTCTTGAGCCTATATAAATCTAATTGCTATGTAACCCTATGACCCTATGTGGTTCAAATCCACTACTCCATATTTGCAACCACACTTCTGTGAATCAACAAAGCAAAACTCTTTTTTTCCACAACTTGTCTTCTTTAACCACATAGGTACATAGGCGCGAGGCGCTTACATAGGGTTGCATTAACGCGTCTTGACACCTGTGTCCATCTCATAACTATGTAAGCCTATGACCCTATGTGGTTCAAAAAACCACTCAACTCCATGTTCACTTAAATCCTGATCTGAATCGGCTAAGCAAATCTCTTTTTTACCACAACTTGCTTGTCCTCGCTATACGGGGGTACTCTTTAACCACATAGGTACATAGGCGCGAGGCGCTTACATAGGGTTGCATTAACGCGTCTTGACACCTGTGTCCATCTCATAACTATGTAAGCCTATGACCCTATGTGGTTCAACACCCATTACTCCGTTTTCCCTTCTACCCTTCTCTGAATCAGCAAAGCGATGCCCGCGAAGAGAAAAGCGCACACCAAATATGCAAAAACTTTATCGATTTTAATGGTCAACACCAAAGCATGACCAATCAACAAGCCAGCTGCAGCACCAATCCAAAGGTAGGGGTCGCGCTCTTTTTTCTGTTTCCCGCCTTTTTTGGCTTCATAAATCGACTTGATGTCCTCGGGCGAAAAGCCGCGGTCGAGCATTTCTTTTTCCTCTTTGGTGGCCTGCGTGCGGTTCACATAAATAATTCCAAATGCCAAAGCTATCCCCGCAAATGGGATCAACATGGCCAAAATTCCTTCAATTTGCATAAGTCTGTTTTTTAAGTTATGGTGATTAGACTACAGGGAGGAGGGGGAGGTTACAAGAAATCATTACAATTTTTGTCTCTTTCTTTTGTCTTGACACAAAAGAAACAAAAAGTCAAGACTCAATTAAGCCGTTCGGAGATTTTTTTTCTCTTGGACCAGTTCACAAGTTGCTGGCTTTTTTTCAATGGTCTTGTGGAATACGCTAACGCTATTTCACAAAAAGTGGTGAAAACTTGAGGTTTTCAAACGACAAGCGCTTTTCGGAACTGGTAACCAAAGAAAAAAAATCTTAACCTCACTTCTGTAATTGAGTCCGTGCCCCACTGGGATTCTTCTAGAACGATTATTTTCTAAATGCCCAAAAGGTGATTTCTATCGTTTTCACAAAAAAACTGATTCAAGTCGAAATATTAATTACATCAATCTAGAACTGAATAAATTATGTTCTATTTACTTTATAAACACTATAGAAATGTGAAATATCTACAACACTTATTGTGTGTAAATAATTGATTTTGATCTAATTAGCTTGATTAATTCAAAAATTGATCTGAACTTTGCAGCAAATTGAGGAGCTAGATGGACGTACGATTTGAGCGAGCAGAAAACACCACCGTGGAATGGCTCACCCCACCTGATTTGGTAAAATTATTGGGCACTTTTGATTTAGACCCCTGCACACCTGCCAATCCGCCTTTTGTGCATGCCCGTGTGAATTTCACGGTGCACGACGACGGACTTAGCAAAGAATGGTTTGGTCGCGTGTACATGAATCCGCCCTATGGCAAAGGCATGGAACTGTGGATGGAAAAATTGAAAAACCACGGCAACGGTATCGCTTTGATTTTTGCCCGAACGGAAACCAAACTGTTCTTCAAACACATCTGGGACGATGCGCATGCCCTCTTGTTCGTGAAAGGAAGAATCAAATTCTACAATTTGGCTGGTCATCAATGCGGAACTCCAGGCGCACCAAGTGTTTTTATTACCTTTGGGGAAAGCAATGCCGAAGCACTAGAAAATTCAGGAATTGCAGGCAAGTTTATTCGATTGAAATAAAACTCAAACCACCTCATACACCACAAACTCCGCCACATTATACTCTGCATCAAAAATCCACGGATTGTCTTTGAGCAGCTGCACAATGGCTTCGTCTTGGTTGTTCACGCCTTCAACAATGCCGAGCAGCTGCAAATTCTCAACAAGAACGTTGGGATTTGGAGCGGTAGTTGTGCCTTCTGGGGTGAGGATGAGGAAGGATTTCATGACCAGAGTTTTTTATAACGACCATTGCCATAAAATTTAAGCAATCCAAATTTTCTCAAGTTCTGAAGTTGCTTCCTAATTTGATGAGGTACAGTATTGTTATTAGGATATAAAGTCTGAAGACGTGATTCAAATTTAACCAATTCACTTAAAACAAATTCATCTGTAGGAATTTCTAACAAGCAACTAAAAACATCTTTTGTCCAACCTTTTAGCGATTTCAATATCGCCTCTTCAGCATTATAAAGCACTTCATGTGAAACCTCTAATTCATCAAAAATTAAATCAGGAAATTTAACTCGCCGAATTTTTGGGTAATTTTCAATTATTGCTTTAGACTTTAACAAATGTCTCAATTCAATTTGTAAGGTATCCTCGCATTTCACCATGGAATTAAAATCAGATGAGATTCTTTTTATTAAGTGAGCATCGTCGATATACAAACCATATTCAAAATTATTCAACATCCCGCCATTTGTTAAATTTCCAGAAGTTACAATGGCTTTTTTATCATCAAAAATGTAAATTTTAGAATGCAAATTCGAATAATTGTATAGTTGACCTTGAGCAACAATATTCTCCAAAGCATCAATATCTAATGCCCCAGAATAGACACTCTTCAGATTCAAATATGTAACAACACCCAGCTTTGAAGACGACTTTTTTGCTGATAGCATTTCATTACAAACACTTGCCTTGATATAAGGTGAGGTAATTTTGATTGAACGCTTGGACTCTTGAACTAATTCAAGAAATCTATCTTTCCATGGTGTTTTTAGAATTTCCATTTGCGAATCTAATATTAATATTCCTTTTTGCCTGGTATAACAGCTCGAACTCCACCCATTGGAGAATCATGGTCGCCATTATATCTTGGTATCACATGAATATGGCAATGAAAAATAGTTTGACCAGCAGCTTCATTCACATTGATTCCAATATTGAAACCATCTGGATTATATTTTTCTTGAAGAATGGATTTAACCTTGTTCACCATTTTCCAGCACTCTTGCTGTTCAAGCCACGATAAGTCAAAATAGTTTGAAACCAATCGTTTAGGAACCACCAATGCGTGTCCTTTAGACACAGGAAAAAGGTCGTAAAATGAAAATGCGTATAACGATTCAGAAATTAACTCATGACTCACATCTTTAGCGAAAAAAGGACTTATTGAAGTATCACCATGATTTAGCGTTGTATAATGTGTGTATTCATAAATTTCACAGTTCTCATTTTTATAAACTGATTTAAATGGCAAATTCACCTGGCATTGATAGGTCTGTTGTTTGTGAAGTTTATGTGTTCTGTATCCCTCAAAAGTTATGTCTCTACGTACAGCGAAATAGGCTTTTCCGCCGTTTTTTAGCAAGTTTGACACATTCATCAATACATCCCGCTGTTCATGAGGTAAGAGTACGTTTAAAACATAAATGCAAAGAATCGTATCATACTTATATTCAGGATGTTTCGGAAAATAGTGTGGGTCAAAACCATCTACCTTAAAACCTTTTTTTTGTAATAACTCAACGTCTTTACCAATTCCACATCCATAATCCAATACTTCACCCTGAATTACATTTTCCCCAAGTAAAATTCTGGCGGGAAAAGACAGCGATGTTCTTTGAATTGCCGTGAGGTGGCTGTTTGGGTTTGATCTTAAATTTTCCATCCTTCAAAACCTCTATTCTCTATTAAATAATTGCAACTATTCTGTAATTGTGTAATGCCACTATTTTTCCAAGAATCAAAAGAAAGATTACCTAAAAGTGCCACTTGAAATTCTTTTTGAAATCGTTGAGATTGATGCTCGTGTATGATTTCCCAATAATCAATGATTAGATTTTTTTGCCTTTCAATAACTTCTGGCGTTGGTATTTTATCTCTCTTTTGATTATTAATTTTTGAGTCTGATGGTAGTAAATTCCATAAATCATTGTTTTTCCAAACTGAAAACGGAATTAAATGGTCGATATCGCAATTCGTGAGTTTTCGACCCGACCAAACGCAATATACGTTGCCTTGATTTTGAAGAATTTCTTTGTACAGTTTTTTCGATTCCCTTATTTCTCTAACTGTGATTGGACTTTTTAATACTTCGTTCAATACGTTATGAACAGATAGATTATTGCCAGAAGCGTTCACAGAAAATTCTGCCCATTTGAAAAGAATTGATTCTTGACCATTTATAAAACTTCCGAGAATTTTAAAAGCCTCATAGTACTCGATTGGAATTGAAAATGTACCGAAATCATTTATTAATGTCTGAATATCGATAATCGAATTTCTTGCAACCCTGATGTTGTCATAATCAAAAATGGAATAAAACTCATTCGATATAGAACGCCCGATATACTTCATAGGCATCTTCGTAATAGTATCTCGCAGCTTTTTGATAAGTTCAAAAAAATCAGCTGCTAAATGTGTTGGAACACCTTTATTCTTCAAGTCGTTGTAAAAAGCAGAGAAACCACCTCGAACCTCATAATCTGAAATTAATTTACTTAGCTGATTGCTAAAAGCTAAATTTGTTTCACCGTGTATTTGAGGAATTAATAGCTTGGATTCCAAAATAGGATAGTAATATATCAACCATTTCTCGATAAGCAGTCCAGTAGGCATATGAACACGGTTATCAGCAAAGGAAATATAAGGCGAATTATCTTGAATAATGTCTATGACACCGCGAAGAAGCGCAAACTTGTAAGTAGTCGACTTACTATCTCTTTCGATAATCTTGCTGATATTGTAAAAAACTTCTTTGTTCATCAAAAAATGGCATTATCATCATCCCCCCGCCCAAAAATAATCATTTTACAAACTTAACTTTTTACTCGAATTTCTGGGCACTTGCGTGGTAATTTTCCCCCATCTAAACCATTCCCCTGCAATCTTGTTATATTTAGGCTTGCTTTCAGGCTTTGGCTCGGGGCAATAAATCGAAAAACAGACTGAACAGATGAACTTCCAGAACAAATCGGGCTTTGTTTTTAATCGGTATGAGGAACCGGAACGCATGCCCTTTGACCGTTTGCTGGAGATTTTTCAGGAGCTGATTGTCCATACTTCGGGCGATGTGGACGAGACTTTGGATTGGATGCGTGAACTCGACAAAGAGTACAAATTGTACACGGCCGAATACAGCGAAGAAGATTTTGTGGAGGATTTGAAAAAGAACGGCTACATCAAAGACGACGAAAAGAAGCCGCCGGGTCAGGGCATGATCATTACCGCCAAGACCGAGCAAATCATTCGGCAACGGGCCTTGGATCAGATTTTTGGCGACTTGAAAAAATCGGGACGCGGCGACCACAAAACCAAACACACGGGCGCAGGTTCTGATAAAACGGGCGAATTACGTTCCTACTCTTTTGGGGATAGCATCGACCAAATTGCCGTTACGGAAAGTGTGAAAAATGCCTTTGCCAACAATGGTACAGACGATTTTCGTTTGACCGAGCAAGATTTGGTGATGCACGATACCCACCACTCGGCGCAGATGAGCACCGTGTTGATGATTGACATCAGTCACAGCATGATTTTATATGGCGAAGACCGCATTACACCGGCGAAAAAAGTGGCGATGGCTTTGGCTGAATTGATTCAAACGCGCTACCCCAAAGACAGTTTGGACATCATCGTGTTTGGCAACGACGCTTGGCCGATTCAAATCAAAGATTTACCCTATTTGCAAGTGGGTCCCTACCATACCAATACCGTGGCGGGACTGAACTTGGCGCTCGACATTTTGCGCAGAAAAAAACAAGCCAATCGGCAAATTTTCATGATTACCGATGGCAAACCCAGCTGCTTGAATCTGCCCAACGGCGATTATTACAAAAACAGCAACGGCTTGGATTCGTTCATCACCGACAAGTGCTTCAACAAAGCCAAAGAAGCCCGCAGAATAGGCATTCCGATTACCACATTTATGATTGCCGACGACCCTTATTTGCAAACTTTTGTAGAAAAATTCACCGAAGCCAACCAAGGCAAAGCGTTCTACACGGGTTTAAAAGGACTGGGTCAAATGATTTTTGAAGACTACGAAAAAAACAAAAAAAGAAACATACGATAACATGGAATTGACACAAATAAAAACACTGGGCGCACTAGAAAAAACAGGCTATGTATCGCGCTCCATCAAAGACGAGTTGCGCAACAATTTGATTGAAAAAATCAAAAATAAGCAGCCCATTTTTGAAGGCATCATCGGCTATGAAGACACCGTGGTTCCACAATTGAAAAACGCCATTTTGGCCAAACACGCCATCAATTTATTGGGCTTACGCGGTCAGGCAAAAACCAGAATTGCCCGTTCGATGGTAGATTTGTTGGACGAATTCATTCCTGTGATTGCAGGTTCGCCCATCAACGATGATCCCTTTTGTCCGATTTCGAGCTATGGAAAGGCATTGAAAGCAGAAAAAGGCGCAGATTTACCGATAGAATGGCTACACCGCAATGATCGGTTTTACGAAAAACTGGCCACACCCGATGTAACCGTTGCCGATTTGATTGGCGACATCGACCCCATAAAAGCCGCCACACAAAAACTCACCTATGCCGATGAGGGCGTCATTCACTATGGTATGATTCCACGGGCGAATCGCAGCATCTTTGTGATCAATGAAATTCCAGATTTGCAAGCCCGCATTCAGGTGGCCTTGTTCAATATTTTGCAAGAAGGCGATGTCCAAATCCGCGGGTTCAAAATGCGCTTGCCACTGGATGTGCAGTTTGTGTTTACGGCCAATCCGGAAGACTACACCAACCGCGGGAGCATCGTTACGCCATTGAAAGACCGCATCGGTTCGCAGATTTTGACGCACTACCCGAAGAGCATCGAAATTGCGAAGAAAATCACGCAGCAAGAAATTATTGCAGAGGCCAAAAACGCGAATATTTACGTGCCCGAAATCGCCAAAACTTTGTTGGAGCAGATTGTGTTTGAGGCGCGAGAGTCGGATTATATTGATGCCAACAGCGGTGTTTCGGCACGGATGAGCATCACGATGTATGAAAACCTGATGGCTGCAGCGGAAATTCGCATGTTGCAAAATGGAGAAACATCAACTTCCATCCGCATGGCTGATTTTGAAGCGATTTTACCCGCCATCACAGGCAAAGTGGAATTGGTGTATGAGGGCGAACAATTGGGTTCAGAAAACGTAGCCTATCTTTTGATTGGTTCGGCGGTGAAAACCTTATTTGATCGCACGTATAGACCCATCAAAAAACTGAAAAAACCAGGAGTGCCAGATGAATTTGATGCTGTGGTGCAGTGGTTTATAGAAAACAGCAACTTCGAATTGCCCAACGATGCCAACGACAAAGATTATGCGGCACAACTGAACAAAATCAAGCCGATGCAAGCCGTTTTGGACGAATACACGTCTGAAATAGATGCCCGAGAACAGGTCTTTTTGAAAGAATTGTTGCTTTGGGGCTTGGTGGAATACAAACAATTGTCGAAGCGTAAGTTGGACCAAGGCATCACCTTCGAAGATGAATTTTTAGGCGCGCTTTATGGAAAAAACTAAAGCCAATCGTCCGACATTGCCCACGGAAATTATGGAGGGCATCAGTAATCCGGCAGAAGAATTCCAGAACATGGTATTGCGACCCATCATCAAAATGCAAAGCGACATGTTGATGGCGCATATCTCGGCCAAAGTGAAGTCCTTGAAAATTGAATGGGAAGGCATGAAACCCATTAAAAAGAAAGCTGCCTTGACCACTTTACTGACCAAAGACCAAGCTTTCAAAAGTGAAATTGTGGGGATGGTTATTGGTCAATTTGATATGGAAGAATACCACAAATATTTGGAATTACAGAAAGAATTGAACAGACGGATTACGCAAATTGTGTTGAATCGGGGGATAGATAAATTGACGTGAGGCATGGGGGGATGGGGATATTTTATAGAATGATCAGAAATCTCCAAATAAGACTAAACCCAAATTTCTTAAACTCCATGACTTAAACTTATAAAATAAAACATAAATTATGAAACTTACCATTCTCATCTGCCTTTTGCTCACTTTAACTGAACAAACCATGACAACAATTTATCAATTCAACGAAAAGACCACCATCAAAGACTGGCGCATTGTGAACGACGGTGTGATGGGCGGCATATCGAAAAGTACGATTGTGCTGAACGACGCTGGAAATGGCGAATTTTCTGGTCATGTTTCACTGGCGAATAATGGCGGATTTGCGTCGGTTCAGTTGAACAAAACGATCAGTGAAGTGCGCTCAAAAAAGTATGTTGTACTTCGCGTAAAAGGTGATGGCAAAGCATACGAATTCCGTTTGAAGGGCGATTTGAGTCAATCTGAATCCTATGTGCATCCATTCAAAACATCGGGCGAATGGGAAACCATACGACTACCCATAGCTGATTTCTATCCGCAATTTAGAGGTCGCAAGTTGACTATACCCAATTTCAATTTCGACCGCATCGAGCAAATTTGTTTTCTTATTGCCAACAAGCAGGAGGAAGATTTTACATTGCTTATTGACTGGATTGGGTTGGAATAGAACTATGATATATGTGGTTATATTTTTGAACCACATAGGGACATAGGCAAGCAAACTCAAAGACGACATAGATGCCTAGGCATTGATACATAGCGCATAGCTAAACACTATGTTAAGCATCTGGATGTCTAAACTGAGTGCGCATTACGGCAGGGCATCCCTAATTCTATGTAAGCTATGTGCCTATGTGGTAAAATCTTGAACCACATAGGCACATAGGCGAACAAGCTAAAAGACGTCATAGATGCCTAGGCATTGATACATAGCGCATCGCAAAACACTATGTTAAGCATCTGGATGTCTAAACTGAACGCGCATTAAGGCAGAGTAACCTTAAATCTATGTAAGCTATGTCCCTATGTGGTTATATTTTTGAACAACATAGGGACATAGGCGAGCAAGCTCGACGACGACATAGATGCCTAGGCATTGATACATAGCGCATATGCAAAAACAATAAATGGAGCATCTTGATTTCTATTCGACATAGCTATGCGTTGCATGGTAAAGCCATCACATAAAAACAAAAAAGAGCCGCTCCCTATCAGAACGACCCTTTTCTTGCTTATGAAAAAACGCGATAAATTCTATTAATTGTTCAATTCTTGTTTCACGATATCGGCCACCACTTTACCATCGGCTTTGCCAGCGAGAGCTTGCGTGAGTGCGCCCATCAATTTGCCCATTTCTTTGGGAGATGAGATATCCAGTTCCGCAATTTTGGCTTTTACAGCAGCGCGAACTTCATCTTCCGACATCATTTGAGGCAAGAATTCTTTGAGCACTTCGGCTTGCATGATTTCATCTTGCGCCAAGTCCTCGCGGTTTTGCTGCTTATACAATTCATACGATTCCATGCGCTGCTTGTAGAGCTTGTTCACGATTTTAATCTCGGCAGCTTCAGTAACTTCTCCAGCACCTGAAGTAGCTTCCATGAGCAATTTGGATTTGATATCGCGCAACGCAGCCAAGCGATCTTTGTCCTTGGCCAGCATGGCTTTTTTGATGTGGTCGTTTATTTTTTCTGTTAGTGACATAATATTGGCTTTTGGCTGCAGGCACTTAGCCTATCGAGTGCTCGAGGTACGAGAGTGTATCGAGATAGGCGGCTGGCTTGCAGCGGATTATATTTTTGGCTTCTAGAAATTGCTAGCAGCTCGTTAGCAGAAACCAGTAGCTTTTATCAATCTACATTATCATGCAAGAAGGAGTTGTCTCCACGCAAGTCAACTGAACCATCACCATCGGAGAAAAGTCCGAAACGCGACACTTGAGATTCAGAAGAATGCGGAACATCATCCAACTCTACGCTTCTTCTCTTGAACGCAGGCACTTTCTCCAACTCCGACAAACCTTCTGGTTTTTTCAATTTTGAAGTGTAGCTGGCGATGCGCTCCAAACGCTCTTTGGATCTTTTGAGACGTTCTTCAGCGGAACCAAACAAATCACCTGGCTCTTCTTCAACTTCTTCGTCCATCAAGTTAAATTTCTTCACTTCGGACTGTGATGCAGCAGGTTCATCAGATTTCAATTCAAATGAAAAACTATCTTCTTGCGCCAATTCTGCCACGCTTGAAGAAGCCAAATCCCAGTTGTATTCAACGCTGTCTTCAACTTCATTGCTTTCGGTTCTAGACAAATCAAACTGCTGAGGAGTTTCTTGCGCCACAGGAGTGTGCGAAAAATGCTCAGGTTTCACCTCATCCACAATTGGTGTTGACTTCAAAAAAGGAACAAATTCTTGCTCATCTTTCTTCACTTCTGCTGCGGGCGCCACTTCAACTTGAGGCTTTTCATTCTCAATCACCAAAGTTTTCACAGTGCGTTCTGGAGCTTTTTCAAAACCAGTAACAGGTGCTACATTAAAGCCCGTTGCAATGATGGTAACACAAATTTTGTCTTCCAAACTATCATCAAAGCCATGACCCCAAACAACATCTGCAGTGGAACCTGCTTCGTCTTGGATATAGTCTGTGATATCTGAAATCTCATCCATAGAAGCTTCGTTCTTAGAACTGTACGTAATGTTCAACAACACGTATTTCGCTCCTGCGATGTCGTTTTCGTTCAACAAAGGCGAAGTCAATGCTTTTTGCACGGCCTCGATAGCACGATTATCTCCCTCTGCAACACCAGAACCGAGAATAGCATTTCCGCTGTCTTTCATTACTGTGCTCACGTCGTTAAAATCTACGTTGATGGCACCAGTAAGCGAGATCACCTCAGCAATGCCTTTTGCCGCTGTTGAAACGATATTGTCTGCTTCAGCAAATGCGCTCGACAAAGTCAAATTGCCGTGTATTTCGCGCAAACGCTCGTTGTTAATCACCAAAAGTGTATCAACTGAATTGCGCATTTCATCCAATCCGGCTTCAGCTTGTTGACGACGTCGACGACCTTCAAAATTGAAAGGAACCGTTACGATGCCCACAGTCAAAATGCCCATTTCTTTGGCCAGTTTCGCGATTACAGGAGCTGCACCAGTACCAGTGCCACCACCCATTCCAGCGGTAACAAAGACCATTTTCGTGTCGTTTTCTAAAAATGCTTTGATGCCTTCGATGCTTTCTTCAACCGCGCGTTTCCCGATTTCAGGAATAGCACCAGCACCGCGACCTTCAGTCAAATTTGGTCCTAATTGTATCTTCATAGGCACAGGAGAAACCTCCAATGCTTGCAAATCTGTGTTACATACCACATAGTCAACACCGTGGATACCCAAACCATACATATAGTTTACAGCGTTACCACCGCCACCGCCAACACCAATTACTTTGATGATAGATGTACTTTTTTCTTTTGGCAAATTGAATTCCATAAGCTTAGATTAATTAATTAATTATTTTCGTCCTTTTCTTCAAACCAACCCAAGGCATCTGTGAATAGTTTATCGAAGAAACGTCCTTTTGTTTTCTCTGAATGTGATTTAATTTCTTTCGTTTTATTTTTCTTGGTAACCTGTTGGCTTGTGTTGCGCATGGCAGCCGTATCCAATTTATGGAAGCCTTTGATTACCAATCCAATACCTGTTGCATACATCGGGCTCGCCAAATTTTCAATGGTTGCTGAATTCGCCAAGTGTTCGTTGGGATATCCTACGCGTGTATCCAAACCTGTGATGTATTCAAACAATTGGCAGATGTGTTTCAACTGAGCGCCACCGCCTGTTACCACAATACCACCTTGTAATTTTCTTTCGTAGCCCGAATTTTTAATTTCGTAATACACCTGCTCCACAATCTCCTCCATTCTGGCTTGGATGATGCTTGCCAAGTTTTTCACTGAAATTTCTTTCGGCTCACGCCCGCGGATGCTTGGAATGCATACAATCTCGTTGTCTTGACTTTCGCTTGCCAAGGCCGAACCGAATTTTTGCTTCAACATTTCCGCTGGCTTGCGCATAATAGCACAGCCCTCTTTGATGTCGTCGGTGATTACATTGCCACCAAAAGGAATTACAGCAGTGTGTCGGATAATATCTTCGTAGAAAATAGCCACATCTGTTGTGCCACCTCCAATATCAACCAAAACAACACCCGCTTCTTTTTCTTCTTGCGAAAGAACAGCTTCTGCAGATGCTAGGGGCTCAAGAATCATTTCGTCCATTTCTAGACTGGCGCGTTTCACACATTTGTTGATATTCATCGCCGCCGACATTTTGCCCGTAATGATGTGGAAATTGGCTTCCATACGCACACCAGACATGCCGATTGGGTTTTTTATCCCTTGTTCGCCGTCAACGATATATTCTTGTGGAAGTACGTGGATGATTTCCTCGCCTGGTTCCATGGCCAAACGATACATATCTTCAACCAACATGTCTATATCGAGTTGGGCGATTTCTGTATCCATTGACTTTCTTGTTAAAATGCCACGGTGCTGCAAACTTTTGATGTGCTGACCTGCGATTCCAACATTCACCACATGAATTTCCAGAGTGCCCTCGACACGTTCTTGCGCCAAAGCGACAGCCTCCTTAATGGCATCAACAGTTTGATCGATATTTTGAACCACACCGCGTTTCACACCGAGAGATTCGCTGCGACCCATGGAAAGAATTTCAATCTTACCAAACTCGTTTCTGCGACCCACGAAACAAGCAATCTTGGTTGTTCCGATGTCTAATCCTACTATTATTTCATGTGTCATTCTACTCCTCGCTTTTTACAGACCACTTGATTTTTATACTTCAAATTGATGCTTTCGTATTTGTTCCAACCTGCATAAGGCATCGCATCACGATAAAACACCAACAATTTTTTAAATCGCTCTTCCACTTGCTTGCGGCTATCGGCACGACCAAAGATAATTTTCTGGTTGCCCACAATGGGTGTTAGAACAAAGTCACCATACTTATCTACAGTAGCTTGCGCTATCAAAGCCGATAAAAAGGGATCCTTGCAAACATACTCTGATAAATAATAGATTTGAGGTAATAAACTACGAGTTTTCAATGTATCACTGTTAATTATTTCTTCGACGCTCAAATCTGAAAATTTATCCTTGATGTAACCCGTAACAGGTAGCACATGAGCGCTGTATAGCATAGAGGACGGCATCATTTTTCCATGGTCGTCGATGTAGAAACTTTCGCCTTTCTGATTGAAAATGCGCGCAATAGGCTTTCTAAGCTCCATGCGCACCGCCCAAGTGTCGTCGATATTCACATGCACACTGGCCTCTTGCACCTCATACATTTCCATGATGATCTTTTCGATGAGGTCGGTATTGATTTGATTGCGCTTGAGTTGATTGAGTTCAATATTCTTGTATTTCAATCGAGAAACGACGTCGTCCACCATCAAAAAAGCGTTATCGGAACCGCTTTCAATCACGATTTCCGGGAATTGCATCACGCGATTGGCATGTTTGTCGTTGGCGAAATGCATGGTGTATCCCAAAACTGCGATAAAAATTACCCAAGCTGCTATTTTGATGATTTTTTTCAAGCGAGCAATTCGTTTAGAGGTTGCACAATGAGGTCGATATCACCTGCTCCAATGCTCAACAAAACATCAGGTTTGTGATTTTCAAAATAGGTTTGCACTTCGGCGTGCGACATGATTTTCACATCTGCCAAGGACATTTTTTCACGAATGGCATCAGAACTTATTCCTGCGATGGGCAATTCTCGCGCTGGATAAATGGGCATCAAAATTACTTCATCCAATTTGGATAATTCGTCGGCAAAACCATCTAAGAAATCGCGGGTACGAGAAAACAAATGCGGTTGGAAAATGCCGGTCACCTTTCTGTAGGGATACATCAAGCGAATGGAGCTCACCAAGGCATGAATCTCGCTTGGGTGATGTGCATAATCGTCAACATACACCAAATCATCGCGGCGAATGATGTATTCAAAACGGCGTTTCACTCCCAAAAAGCTTTCTAATCCAGCGCGAATTTGACTTTCTTCGAGACCCAGTTCCAAACAAACACCAATCACAGCCAAAGCATTTTCGGCATTATGCAAACCAGGCACACCGAGTTTCACATCTTTCCATAATATCCCATGAGCATGCACATCCAAGTAAAAAAAACCATCTTTCATTTTTGGATTTATACCAGCAATATTCGCATTTTCATTCAGTCCATAACGCACAATTTTGCAATGCGCAAGGAGTGGAATGCTGTAGTGCATCAAAACAAATCCTGCTGGATCAATCAAATTGACATAGGCCTGAAAGCCATCCACGATGTGTTGTGTGTCGCCGTATATATCCAAATGGTCAGCATCAATAGAAGTGAGCACACCCGCTTTTGGTTTGAGTTGCAAAAATGAACGGTCAAATTCATCGGCTTCCAAAACGCTGATGTTGGATGCCTTATTGAGAATCAAATTAGAATTGTAATTGGTGGAAATACCGCCTAAAAATGCGTTGCAACCGATGCTTTGATGCAACACATGGGCCAACATGGTACTTGTGGTTGTTTTGCCATGCGTGCCCGCCACACCGATGCCAAAAGAATTTTCTGTAATCAAGCCCAAAACCTGAGCTCTTTTGTAAAGCGCAAAACCTGCTGTTTGAATGGCGTTCAATTCACCAAAATCCTTAGGAACAGCGGGTGTATAAACCACCAAGGTGTCCGCATTGATAAAGTTACAAATGTCTGCGCCCATATCGTGGTAATGCACCTCAATGCCTTCATTTTCTAATGCCTGCGTAAGTTTCGTTGAGGTTTTATCGTAGCCTGAAACCGTTTTTCCAATGGCCTTGAAATAGCGCGCCAAGGCTGACATACCAATGCCTCCGATGCCCAGAAAATAGATATGTTTCAGTTTATTGAAGTCCATCAAATGTGTTTTATGATTTGTTCAACAATAGTTTTGCTGGCATTGGGTAAGCCCAAAGCTTTGATATTGCCGCTCAGTTGCGCGCATTTCGCTTGATTGTTTATGGTATTCAAAACCAAATCGTGTAAGACCTGCAGCGCCTCGGCATCTTTCACCAATATACAAGCGTCTTTGTCCACCAAATTCATGGCGTTTTTGGTTTGATGGTCTTCCGCAACATGCGGTGATGGCACCAAAACAGTGGGTTTTCCGACCAAGCACAATTCAGAAACCGAGATTGCACCTGCACGTGAAACAATCATATCCGCAGCGGCATAAGCATAATCCATATCAAAAATGAAAGGATTGAGCCAAACGCCTTCGGGCAATTTTCCATCCCACTTGTGAAAGAGTTGGTCGGCATAAAATTTACCGCATTGCCAAATCACTTGAATACCCGCAGCACTCAATTTTTCAATGTGGGCATCCATAGTTTCGTTTAACGTTCTGGCACCGAGACTTCCCCCAATCACCAACAATGTTTTTTTGTTGCTCTCGAGACCAAAATGCGTGAAGGCCTGATCGCGTTTACCATCAATTTCAACCATGCTTTGGCGGATAGGATTTCCGGTGAGCACAATTTTCTCTTTCGGAAAAAAGCGGTCTAAACCATCATAAGCCACACAAATTAGGGCAGCCTTTTTCGCCAGCAATTTATTTGTTTTGCCTGGGAAAGAATTCTGCTCTTGGATGACTGTGGGGATACCCAAGATATTCGCCATTTTCAAGGTTGGTCCAGAAGCATAGCCGCCCACTCCAATCACCACTTCGGGCTTAAATTCTTTGATTATGGTACGTGCTTTCAACAAGCTTTTTACGATTTTCAAAGGCAAAGAAAAATTCGCCAACAAGTTCTTGCGCTGAAAACCAGCGATAGGCAATGCTTTAATCATATATCCTGCTTGTGGCACTTTTTCCATTTCCATGCGGCCTTCAGCTCCTACAAATAAGATTTCTATTTCGGGGAATTGCGCTTTCAATTCGTTGGCAATAGCTATCGCCGGGAAGATATGTCCACCCGTGCCGCCTCCGCTGATAATCGCTCTTCTAATTCTCTTCATTTTCACTTTCCTCTCCTATTTCAATAACACGTTCTCCATTTTGGTCGCGTGCAATACTTTGTATCACACCCAAAGACACACACACCATCACTAAAGCCGAACCCCCTAATGATAAAATGGGCATATTTTGCCCAGTAACAGGGAAAAGTCCGGTGCATACAAACATATTCACCGTGGCTTGGGTCATTATAATTAATCCAATCCCTAGCGCCAAGTAGGTTTCAAAAAGTCGTTCAGATTTCAGACCAATTCGAATAATTCTGAACAACAAAATAAGATATACAAAAACCAAAATCACGCCACCAAAAAGCCCAAATTCTTCAACAAAACTGGCGTAGAAAAAATCGGCATAGGCTTCTGCGGTGTATAATTTCAACCTTCCTTTTCCTGGACCTTGCCCTAATATACCTCCATTGTGAATAGCCAATTCGGCGTTCATCGATTGGATATTATCGATGACTAATTTCTCGGAATCATCTGCCGCTTGGTTGAGAATACGTTTTTCCCAGGTGTCCCAGCGGTTGAGGATATTGGCATCGGGAAAAGTTTTATGCACCAAGACCACAAGCATAAAAGCCCCTACCAAAATTCCAGCAAAACTGGCCAACATTTTAAAGGGCACTTTACCAATAAAAAGCATCACACCTGCGATTAAGACGAGTAAAGCGGCTGTGGAGAAATTGTCTTTCACAATAAGGCCAACAATCATCATAATGGCCAAGGCAATGGGCATAAACCCTTCCTTCCAATTGTTGAGCATATCCTTCTTTTTGACCAGCAGTCGCGACACGTAAATCACCAAGGCCAATTTGGCAAAATCGGATGTTTGAAAGGTAAGCGAAACAACTGGAATACGAATCCATCTGGAGGCATCATTTACGCGCACCCCAAAGAAGAAAGTGAAAATAAGAAGCCCAATGGCGAGGTAGAAAATCACTTTGGAAAAGCGCGAAATATTGGCCGGATTTTGTTTGTGAATCCAGAACATGGCAAAAAGTCCGATAATCACATACACAAAATGCTTCATCAGGTATTTCATGGGTGTTCCGCCTTCAGATCGCACCAAAACAGGCACAAAACTATACACGGTAACCAAAGAAAACACCAGCATGATGAGCGTGACGATCCAGATGACTTTGTCACCTTTCAAATGATTCCATATGCCCGCAAGCTTAAACATAGACTACAAAGCTCTTACAGCTTGCTTGAATTGATTTCCACGGTCTTCGTAGTCCACAAAAAGATCGAAGCTGGCACAGGCAGGCGACAACAAAACGGTTTCATCTTTTGTAGCCAAACGGTAGCCCCAAGCCACAGCTTCAGTTGCATTTCCAGCTTCAACGATGGTTTCCACTTGGTCTTTGAAGGCGTCGATGATTTTAGAATTGTCAACACCCAAGCAAATGATGGCTTTCACTTTTTCTTTTACCAAGTCGAAAAGTTCGGCGTAATCGTTGCCTTTATCCACACCGCCTACAATCCAAACGGTTGGTTTTTCCATAGACTCGAGGGCATACCAGGTTGAATTCACATTGGTTGCTTTGGAATCGTTGATGAACTCGATACCATTCACCCGACCCACAAATTCCAAGCGGTGTTCCACATTTTGAAAATCAGAAAGGCTTTCGCGGATGATTTCCTTTTTGATGTCGGCGATTCTTGAAGCAATGGAAGATGCCAAAGAATTCTGGGCGTTGTGTTTGCCCTTTAAAGCTAAATCGTAAATACTCATAATGAATTGGTCTTTGAGGTTTATAATTAATTGATTATTATCTATATAGCCTCCCACTTCGAAAGGCTTGTGAGAGGAAAAAGGAGCAGGTTGTGCTAATATTTTGTGGCGACCCATGGCTTCTACAATCAGCGCGTCATCGGCGTTGAAAATGAACCAATCGTCGGCGGTCATATTTTTGGTGATGTTGAATTTGGCATCCACATAGGCCGACATTTGGTAGTTATAGCGGTCTAAGTGATCGGGAGAAATGTTGAGCACCATGGCGATATTGGGGCGGAAATGCACCACGTCTTCCAATTGAAATGAGCTCAATTCAACGATGTACCAATCCATATCATCCAAGGCCACTTGTTTGGCAAAACTGTATCCCACATTTCCAGCAAGACCGACTTTAAGTCCAGCTTTTTTGAAAATATGGTGCGTGAGCATGGTGGTAGTGGTTTTACCGTTGCTTCCCGTGATGCCTACAATTTTAGCTTGGGTGTAGTACGACGCGAACTCAATTTCAGATATCACAGGAATGCCTTTGGCGCGTGCTTGAACAATCAAAGGCGCTGTGTTTGGAATGCCAGGACTTTTGATAATTACATCAGCAGAATGGATTTTTGCCTCCGTGTGTCCACCCTCTTCAAAAGGAATTTGGTATTCATCGAGTTCAGCCTTGTACTTCTCTTTGATTGCGCCACGGTCGGACAGCCAAACAGAATTTTCCATCTTTTTAGCCAAAATAGCAGCACCTACTCCGCTTTCGCCGGCGCCCAAAATTGCGATATGTGCATTTTTGTATTGCATTAACGCAGCTTCAGCGTTACGATAGAAATTACAGCCAACAGAACACCTACAATCCAGAATCGCGCTACGATTTTGGCTTCGTGGAGTCCCAATTTTTGATAGTGGTGATGCAAAGGTGCCATCCGGAAAATACGCCTACCCTCTCCGAATCGCCTTTTGGTGTACTTGAAGTAGCCCACCTGCATCATCACCGAAAGATTCTCGATGAGGAAAATGCCGCAAAGTACTGGAATCAACAATTCTTTTCTCACAGAAATGGCAAAAACAGCGATGATTCCACCCAAAGCCAAACTGCCCGTGTCGCCCATGAAAACTTGCGCAGGATAAGAATTGTACCACAAAAATCCAATACATGCGCCCACAAAAGCAGAGACATAAATCACCAATTCTTCGGCGTCTGGGATATACATCACGTTCAGGTAATCGGCGAATTTGGCATGCGAACTCACATACGCAAAAACGGCCAAAGCAATGCCTATAATGGCTGAAGTACCCGTGGCCAAACCATCAAGTCCATCGGTCATATTGGCGCCATTGGATACGGCTGTAACGATAAAAATCACGATTGGAATGAACCACAACCAGCCCCATTTTCTACTCGAATCGCCATTGAAATCATAGCTAAATTCATTGTTTTTCATAAACGGAATGGTGGTGGTCATTGACTTGGTGGAAATAAACTTGGAATTGTTTTCGCCCATATTTCCTGTATCGTGGAGATAAGTTACATCCGATTCATAGGATTTCAGTTCATACGCCGAATCCACTTTTTTGTGCACTACCACATCTGGATGGAAATACAAAATAGAGCCAACGATAATACCAACGCCAATTTGACCAACAATTTTAAATTTCCCTTTTAATCCTTCTTTGTTCTTCTTGAACACCTTGATATAGTCATCCAAAAAGCCAATGAATCCCAGCCAAATGGTGGCAATTAACATGGTGATTACATACACATTGTGCAATTTGGCAAACAACAAAACCGGAATCAAAATGGCAGAGAGAATCAAAAGTCCACCCATGGTTGGTGTGCCCTCTTTTTCTTTTTGTCCTTCCAAGCCCAAATCGCGCACAGACTCACCAATTTGTAGGCGACGCAAATAATTGATAATGCGTTTACCAAAAACAATGGAGATAATCAAAGATGTTATCAAGGTCATTCCCGCACGAAACGAGATGTAGCTGAACAAACCAGCGCCTGGAAAGTCCAAAGTGTCTAAATATTGAAACAAGTAGTACAGCATTATTTCTCGAGTTTAGTGATCAATTCTTCTATTACTTTTTTATCGTCGAAGTCGTGTTTCACGCCTTTGATTTCCTGATATGTTTCGTGACCTTTGCCCGCCACAAGGATGATATCACCTGGGTTGGACATCATCAAAGCCGATTTGATGGCCTCGTAGCGGTCGGTTACTTTCATGGTTTTTTTAAAATGATGTCCTCCAACACCTGCCATCATGTCCGCGATGATTTGGTCGGGCTCTTCGCTGCGTGGATTATCAGAAGTGAGTACCACTTTATCAGAACCATTACAAGCCACAGCCGCCATTTTGGGGCGTTTTTCTTTATCTCTATCGCCACCGCAGCCCACAACAGTGATGACCTGTTCGTTTTTGGTGCGGATGGTATCCACAGTTTGCAAAACATTCAGCAAGGCATCTGGGGTATGGGCATAATCCACAATAATGGTGATGCCCGTTGGTGAGATTACATATTCAAAGCGTCCATTAACGGAGCCCAACTTGCTTAATCCCAAAAGCACTTCATCTTTCTTTTGTTCCAACAAAATGGCAACTGCATACACTGCCAAAAGATTGTAGGCGTTGAAATGACCGATTAACTTGGTCCAAATTTCTACACCATCCATGTTGAGCACCAAGCCGCTGAGTTGATTTTCGATGATTTTCACTTTAAAATCAGCCACCGATTTCATGGCATAGCTGTATTGCTTGGCGCGTGTATTTTGCAGCATCACCAAACCATTTTTATCATCTTTGTTGGTTAAAGAGAAAGCCGTATTGGGAAGATTGTCGAAAAATTTCTTCTTGGCGTTTAGGTATTCCTTGAATGTATGGTGATAATCCAAGTGGTCGTGGGTGAGATTGGTGAAAGCCGCGCCGGCAAACTGCAAACCAGCAATACGCTCTTGGTCCACCGCATGCGAACTCACTTCCATGAAGCAATAATCGCAACCCGCAATGCGCATTTCACGTAGAAGTGCATTCAATGAAACAGCATCAGGCGTGGTATGTGTTGAAGGCACAATCGTATTTCCAATAGCATTTTCAACCGTTGTGATTTTGCCACACACATAGCCCAATTGCTGGAACAATTCATAAAGTAATGTGGCTGTGGTTGTTTTGCCATTGGTTCCTGTGATGCCCACCAATTTCAATTCGGAAGATGGATTATCATAGAAATTGGACGCCATGATACCCAAAGATTTCGAAGAAGAATCTACAAGCACATAATTTATCCCAGCAACAGGATTTTCAATGCGTTCGCAGACAATATTTTTACAGCCCGCAGCAATTACCTGAGGAATAAAATTGTGTGCATCGTTGCTTACACCTTTTGTGGCCACAAAAACCGATGATTTATCGGCTTTTCTAGAATCAAAATGCACGGCGCCTATCATGTCGGCGGTATTGCCCACAACTTCTTGAATACGAACACCATACAATATGTCTCTCAATGCTTTCATTATCTCAATTCCAATTTGATTAATGTTCCTTTATAGGTTGGTGAACCAGCAACAATAGACTGACTTACAACTTTTCCACTGCCACTAAAATCCACAAACAGCCCTTCATTTTCAAGGAGATACAAAGCATCTCTTAAGCCCATACCCACTACATTTGGCACTTTTCCCTTTTCGATTTTGCGTGTATTGAGGGCAACAACTTCAGACTCTCTATTGGTAGTAATCCACTCACCACTGTAGTTGGATTTCATCAAAACATTGAGTCGGTTGAGTACCAATTTTATATCGAAGGCAGAGCCAAAAAACACTGGTGGCACTTCGCGTGATCGAGTTGAATTTTCCTGGAAGCTGGTTTGGTATTCCAAATGTGAAGAATACACTTTGTTGGCGATGGCTGTAAACACTGTTCCGGAAACCGTTGAACCTGAATAATTTATTTTAGGTTCGGCCACCAAAACCAAACAAGAATACAGTGGTTTTTCGGCTGGAAAATAGCCTACGAAAAGCGCTTGGTGGCGTTGGATTTCTCCAACACCCGTTTGATCGACGCGTGAAGTGCCCGTTTTGCCTGCAATATGAAAAGAAGCAGACTTCAACTGGCGACCTGTTCCGCGTTCAACCACACCTTCCATGCACAATTTGACTTTGTCGATGTTTTCTTGAGAAGCAATATTTTCGCGCAACACTACGGGTTCAAAAGACTGCGTTACAAAACCATTATGGCGCACTTCTTTCACAAAGGTTGGTCGCATTATAGTGCCATTATTAGCAATGCCATTGTAGAATGTGAGCAATTGCATAGGGGTCAATTGAATTTCGTAGCCAATAGACATCCAAGGCAAAGAAATGCGCGACCAAGAAGCATCACCTGGGCGATACACATTTGGCATCGGTTCACCGAGAATCTCAAGTCCTAAGGTGTCGGTCAAACCGAAAAGTTCCAATTTAGAAATGTAATCCAATGGGTTGTTTGAATATGCTTGATGCACCACTTTAGCGATTACGTTGGAAGAATATTCGAATGCCTGTTGCAAAGTGATACGACCTTTTCCACCACCCACATCATTCAATTCGGCATCATAAAATTTGTATTTGCCCACAGCGTTTACAGAATCGGTGATATCTGCTTTACCATCTTCCAACAGCGCCAATAAGGAAGCCAATTTCATAGTAGAACCCGGATACACACGACGACCTACGGCAAAATTGTAGTTCTCATAGTAGGAACCATCATCGGAGCGCGATAAATTCACAATAGCTTTGATGTGACCTGTTTCCACTTCCATAACGATACAGGTTCCAAAACTGGCATTTTCGTATTCCAATTGATGCAACAATTCGGCGTGGGCCACTTCCTGAATATCTTTGTTGAGGGTGGTTACGATATCAGAACCATCGATGGTTTCTTGCAAAGTTTTACCCGTTGGTTTGAGTCCGGTAGCCATTTTTTGTTTCAGGATGATGCCCTGGTCACCGGCCAGTATTTTATCATAAGCCGCCTCTAAGCCCACGCGAATGTCTTCTTTCACATAACCTAAGGTGCGGTGAGCCAAAGCGCCATAAGGTCTTTTTCTCTCGATGATTTCCAGGTCGTCTATCAAGCCCCCTTTGTGGCGCGGCAAACGGAAAATGGGCATTTGGCGTATTTTTTTGCGTTGCTCATTGCTCACTTTTCTTTGAATCAGCAAATAGCGATCCCCTTTGTTTCTGGCCTTTTGAATGCGCTCTCGGTATTCGCGTGGCGTGCGATCACCAAAAACTGCGCTCAGTTGTTGCGACAAAGAATCTAAACCTTCGTTGAACACCTCATCGCTGGGCACGGTGGCATCCATGCGGATTTCGTAAAAAGAAACAGACGTTACCAAAGGCTCCCCTTGATCATCTAATATTTGTCCACGGCGCGCATCAATCGGCACTTGCACCAATTGAATCAAATCAGATTCATCAGACCAGACATTGCTTCTGCCTTCAGATTGAATCATGAAAGTTTTGACCACCACAGCAATCATTGCTCCCACAAATAGGAAGTAAAGCAAATAGACTTTCCAATATATGCCTGACTTTTGGTTCATTTTATTCTTTCACTCGTATTACGTGTGGAGGTGCTGTTGGCTCTTTCAAGCCTCTGTCTTTTAGGCGTTCCACTAATTTATCGCGGCGTGTTTCTTCCAAAAAACGCGCTTTCAATTCCACATAATCTGTATTGATATCATCCAACTCGCGTTCTGTTTTGATGATGTTGTCTGATAACTGTTTGACATAATATCCTTTGGCAACCAAAAGCAACAAGAGCAGCATGAGGAAGAAGATAAAACCTAGATTTTGAACAAAAAACTCGCGTGCTAAAAAGTCGCCACTCAAAATTTGAGCGACCTTGTTTCCCCCTTTAGAAGCTGGTTTAGTATCCTTCTTCTTGGGTTGCTCAAGCACTTCGGGCTCTTCAGCTCTATCTATGTATTTATTCCCCGACATTTAATTTTTCTGCAATTCTCAATTTTGCGCTGCGCGCTCTGCTATTTATTTCTATTTCTTCATCTGAAGGTGCAATCGGTTTGCGGTTGATTTCTTCGAAGGGTTTGAGCACATTTCCGAAGAAATCTTTTTCTATTTTTCCATCGAAAGAGCCGCGTTTGAGGAAATTTTTCACCAAGCGGTCTTCGAGGGAGTGGTAGGAAATGACCACCAAACGCCCACCCGGTCGCAGCACCTTAGCGGCTTGCTCGAGGAAATCAGTCAAAACTTTCATTTCGTCGTTTACCTCTATGCGCAAGGCCTGAAACACCTGAGCCAAAAACTTATGTTCTTTTTTACGAGGTGCAAGTGGCGTTAGCAGTTGTGTGAGTTGAGCAGTACTTGCAATCTCTTCACTTTGTCGAGCGCGCAAAATGGCATCAACCACTTTTTTCAGACCATCAATTTCGCCATAGGAGCGCAAAACGCGATACAAATCATCTTCGGCATAATGGTTAATGATATGTTTGGCTGTCAATGCACCTGATTGGTTCATGCGCATATCCAATTCACCATCAAAACGAAGGGAAAACCCGCGTTCGGCGCTGTCAAATTGATGAGAAGAAACGCCCAAATCCGCCAGAATGCCATCCACTTGTTTGATGCCCATGGCACGTAAATGATTGGCCATGAACTGGAAATTGGATGGTACAAAAATGAAATTTTCAGCTTCCCAGAGGTTGTTTTGCGCATCTGGATCTTGGTCGAAAGCGATCAGTTTACCCTCGCTGTTCAATTGCTCAAACATGGCACGCGAATGACCACCACCACCGAAGGTAACATCGATGTATGTGCCCTGTGGCGAGATATTCAAGCCTTCGATACAGGCATCTCGCAAGACAGGAACGTGGTATGTGTTTTCTTTATTCTCCATGATCAATTCCACCCATTACTTCATCAGCCAAATCGGCAAAATCCGTCATGTTGGAGTCAATCAAAGCGAAATAACGTTCTCTATCCCAAATCTCTATGCGGTCGTGGTAAGCAATCAACATTGCATCCTTTTTCAATCCAACGCGCGCTGTATGCGTCACAGGCACGTGGATTCGACCGGCATTATCAAGCGCCACTTGTTTGGCACCTTGATGGAAAAGACGATAGAACATTCGGTTGTTGGGTTTAAACAAATTCAATTTACCCAACTTTTCGCTCAACCTATCCCACTCATCCATTGGATAGAGCGTGAGACAGTCTTCAAAACCCTTGTTCAACATGAAGGTTTCTTGAGCGGCAGGCGCAAGCTGTTTTCTCAACCCTGATGGGAAGAGAAAACGCCCTTTGGCGTCGAGTGTTACCTCATACTCACCTACTAATCCTGCCATAACTCAATGCTTAAAGAGGGTAAAATTAACCATATTAATCCCACAAATTCCCACAAATTCTCATTTTGTTGAAAACTTGGGGTTTTAAACAGAACGCGAAGAAACAAAAAAAGTTTCAAACACTTTGATTTTAATAAGAAAATAGAGGAAATTGAATTGGTGGGAAAATGTGGTAATGTGTGAAAAACAAAATCACATTTGAGGTAATGGGAATTGAAAAATTGTCAAGATTGAAACATCCACAAGATTGAAACATCCACGGACTGAAGTCCGTGGGAAGTGAGAGAAGTGAATTACAGACTTAAGTCTGTGGGGCATTGAGAAAGCCACGGACTGAAGTCCATGGGAAGTGAGCGGAGTGTGGAGAGAATGAAGTGGGAAAATAATTCACGGACTATGACCCGTGGGAATTGAGAAAAATTGTTACAATGAAAAGTGCTTTCGGTTATTGGGCGAATGAGGCGAGTAAAGTGTTGATCATGTTTACACCAGCTGACCCACCGCCATAAAGTTCTTTCTCGAAGTTGAGGTTGGCTGATGCGAAATGCGTGTATGCTTCTTGAATCAACTTTGAATCAACGCCAACTACACTATTGAATCCGTTTTCAACCAATTCGACCCACTCGGTTTGGTCGCGCAGGGTGATGCATGGCTTATGGAAAAAATAAGCTTCTTTTTGGAGTCCACCGCTGTCGGTCATCACCAAGTCGCATTTCTGGAGCAAAAGAATCATGTCCAAATAGCCAACAGGGTCAATGCAAGTGAAATGGATATTCAATCCACTATTTTCCATGATTTTTTTGGTGCGCGGATGAACCGTCATCACCACTTTTTTTGTCTCGTTGATTTCATTCAATGCAGCAACAATAGCTTTCAGTCGATCGGGGTGATCGGTGTTTTCTTGGCGATGAATGGTGCACAAAACAAAAGGCTCATCACCCAATTTTTGAATAGATTCACACGCCACATGCGCTTTGTTTTTATAAAAAAGGGCTGCATCTTGCATCACATCGCCGGAGAGGAAATATTGATTATCAAAATTGTCGAAGCCCTCTGCTTTCAAATTGTCTATTGCAGCTTGAGTTGGACAAAACAAAAAATCGCTGATTCTATCCGTTAAAATTCGATTGATTTCTTCTGGCATTTGCATGTTGAAACTGCGCAGACCTGCTTCCACATGGGCCACGGGGATGTGCATTTTCTTAGCGGCCAAAGCTCCAGCCAAAGTGGAGTTTGTATCGCCATAAACCAAGAGTAAATCCGGTTTTTCGATGGTGAGAACCTCTTCGATTTTTTCAAGCATTCGACCTGTCATTGCCCCATGACTCAAGCTATTTACATCGAGGTTGTACTTGGGCTTGGGAATTTCCATTTCCTCGAAGAAAATGTCGGACATATTGGCGTCATAATGCTGGCCGGTATGCACCAAAATTTCCTCAACACCATCTCGACTGGCAATGATTCTGCTCAAAACGGCAGCTTTTACGAACTGGGGGCGAGCACCGACTATTGTGAGGATTTTCATTGGGGATCTAATTCAAAATCGCAGGTAAAGTTGGTGATTTTATACTTCTAAACGTCATCTACTCAATTTTTGTGCATTTTGATTCACCTGTTTTTTATTCAAAATCAGAAAATCAAAAATACCTTTTAAATAACCTGAGCCATAGGAAAAATGAAGGACAATGAAACTCTTCATAACGCCCCAAATGGACTTGTTGAACCCTACTTTTTTCTCAGCAAAATGCCCTGAAGCAAGGAGATAAACAAAAGATTCAAGTATCAATAAATTCCAAAAAACTGAAACAAAAAAAGCCAATAAAAAAGTTAAACCAAAGCAACTCACCATCAAAGCGGGTATCAATTGACGGATTGTTGTGATTGTTCTATGTTTGCGGTTCACATAAACCTTCCAATACCCATATTGGTAGTATTGTCGCCATAATTTCTGAAAATCGCCACGCACGTAATAATCCGCTTGTATCTCAGGGTTGAGGTAAATTTTGAATCCGCCTTTGAGCACCCTGAAATTAAACTCATCATCTTGATTGCGAACCAAGTCATTGTCAAACAAACCCACTTTTTCGAAGACTTCTTTTTTGTAGGCTCCAAAGGCCACCGTATCCACAAAACCGCTTTTAGTTCCCGTTCTGAAATGCGCATTGCCAACTCCAAAAACAGAGGACATTGCTTTAGAAATCACCGCGGCATCTTCGTTTTCATTGACTTGATTCAGGATTCCGCCAACACAGCCGATTTTATCGTCAATGTCAAAGGTGCTGACGGATTTTGAAACATAATCGACATTCATGGTAGCATGCGCTCCAAAAATTATGATGATTTCTCCCACCGCATTTTGTATACCCATGTTCAGAGCAATTGGCGTGACACGTGCCTCGTTGTCTAAAACACGAACCCGAGGATTATCCTTGTATTTGCTGAGTACCTCTCTCGTACCATCATCACTCATGCCATCGCAAACCAAGACCTCAATATTGGGATAATCTTGACCAAGCATAGAATCTACACAAGCCTGGATGTAATGTTCCTCGTTTCTACAAGGAATCACAATGGATACGATTAAACTGTTACCTGCTCTCACTTTTCAACATATTCATAAGTGGCAAAAATAGGGAAATGAAAACGACATTTTCCAAAGAAAAAGCACTCATCCAGGTTGACTGTGCTGGTGGAAATAAGATAACAACCATGGAAATCAACCAAACGAAGAATGCAAAGTTTTTGCTTTTGAAAGCGTGAAACATCAATAAAAAAGCCGGCAGGACCAAAAACAAGAGTGATTTCAGACAATTTTGATCCGAGCAGTATAAAAGTACTTCATACCCAAAACTTCCAGAAATCCATGGATAGAAATGATGAAGCACATAAGGAAAGAGCAGCAAAAAAATCGAAATGCCCACCCAAACCCACGCTGTTTTTTTGGTTGGGTCACTTTTCTGAAAATAGCGTTTTAGCCCATAAGCCAGAAAAAGCAAAACGAAGGGCAGATAATTGTGAAAATTGGCAAAAGAAAGCAACAATAGACCAACAAAAAGGAACAATTGTACAATCTTGACGGCATTTTTTCTTTTGGGATCCTTGAGGTTAAAAAATTCCAAAACGAGAATTGAGGCTGTCGCCAAGGTCATCTGCGAAAAAACAGAATTCCAGTGTGCAAAAACATCATTTTCCATTATAGTTGTCGTACGTTCAGGATTATTATTCGAAAACAACAAATCCGCTTTAAGTGTGTCTGCGACTATAAAAAAGAGAGGCACGGCAACAGTTAAAATGATGACAGCCCAAACAAACACATGGCTAAATCGCTTTTTATTGTAAGTAAAATTCAAGGATTTCAAAGTTGGCACAATAAGCGGCATGGCCATGAAGCACACACCAAACCACCGCTGAGAGGAGCTTGCCATTGGATTTAAGAACCAGAAAGCGGTCAATAAAACCAATGTAATTGCAGGATAATGCCAATTTTTTAGCAAGAAATCGCCCTTTTTTCTGAAATCCCTACCCCGCAACCAAACCAAAAAGAGGACACACAAAAACAACAAGGACAAATAACTGGACACCAATGTTGACGTCAACAGGCCCAAGAAAGAGTAGTATGTCCATTTGAATTGTGTCATGGCAGCATATAAATATTTTGCTCGCACAAAGCTATAAAATGAAACGAAGTATGTGCGAGAAAAATGGTGGTCCAAAACATAACTCAAACATAACTTTCGCAATTCCACAGTTTTTATACTTTTGCAATCTTGTCAATTTGAGAAAGTATGTGGCAGTTTATAGCGCAAAGAGTTTTACGTAACCGTTTTGGAATCATCGCAGTGATTGTGGCGCTCACGGGAGTGTTCCTATATTTTGCTGCTACCAACCTCAAACTCGACAACAAATATGGGAATATGCTTCCCAAGGATTCTCCTGCTCAGCGCGATTATCTGAAATTCAAGTCGCTTTTTGGTGAAGATGGTGGCACCTTGGTTTTTGCTATTCAAGATGGTGATTTATATCAACCCGAAAAAATTCAACTCTGGCGCGAATTGGGTCAACGAATAGACAGCGTGCCAGGCGTTACCAACGTAGTTTCTGAAGCCAATTTGATTCGCTTGGTAAACGACACTACAAATAAAAAATTCACAGTGGAAACCATTATGGGCGACCACGATTTTAATGAGGCACTGGGCCAAGAACTTGAAAACACCATTCGCCAAAACCCGCTTTATGAAGGCGTAATTTTCAATGATGAAGCCAAAGTGTCATTGATGTTGATTTCTGTTGATGAGGAGTATCTTAGCGACCCCAAGAAAGCCAAAGTGGTGCTCCAAATCGAAGAAATCGCCTTAGAATACGAGCAACATTTCGGGCGCATTCGCTTTGCTGGACTGCCGCATATCCGTGTGGTAATTGCCAAGCGCATCATGGACGAGATGTATATTTTCATTGGTTTGGCCATTTTGGTTACCTCTATTCTCATTTTCATTTTCTTCCGTTCCCTTCGCATCGTTTTGATTTGCAACACAGTTGTATTTATTGCTGTGATTTGGTCCCTGGGCACCATTGGCATGTTTGGTTTCAACTTGTCCATACTCATGGCTTTGATTCCGCCTTTGATGATTGTGATTGGCATTCCGAACTGCATTTTCCTGATGACGAAATTCCACCAGGAAATTGTGGTACACGGCAACAAAATGAAAGCCATTCAGCGCATTATTGTGAAAATTGGTAACGCCACATTTTTAACGAATCTTACTACAGCACTTGGATTTTCAACGTTCATCTTCACCAATTCTGACAAGCTCATTCAATTTGGCATCATCGCATCGATCAACATCATGGCCTTGTTTATTTTGTCGATTACGATTATTCCGATTCTTGTTTCTTGGAATAAACTTCCAAAGGCACGCCATTTGAAGCACTTGCAAAATAAATATACCAGTATTTTATTGGATAAATTTATTCGCCTATCAACACACAAACGTCCGCTGGTTTACACGGTTACCGCCATTTTAATCGCTGTAAGTTTAGTCGGATTATCCAAAGTGGAAGCCACAGGCAATCTGACCGGCGACTTGCCCGAAGGAGATTCGATCTTGGAGGACGTGAATTTTATCTCCGAACATTTTGGTGGCGCCATTCCCTTTGAAATCATGGTGGAATACAAAGAACCAGGTCGACTGCTCAGCAAAAACACCTTGACGCGCTTAGAACAGGTTCAGGAATTGCTTGATGAAAAAGGCATGTTCTCCAAATCGCTCTCCATTGTGGACATGATGAAATTCATCAATATGTCGTTTTACGGGAATTCTCCGCAGCGCTATAAATTGATGACCAACCAAGATTTGCGTTTCATAAAGCCTTACATCGATAAATTTCGCGATGAATATGAAAGCGAAGGCGTTTTTGGTTTAAAAGAACTGTTGGACACCAATGCTATGGTATTGCGCATTCGCAGTCAGATGTTGGATTTAGGTTCGTATGAAATAGCCGATCTAGGGAAGGAATTGAACACGGAAATTGATGCCATTCTCAATCCAGACAAAGCCAAATTGGAAGACCTGTATGACAACTTGGAAAAGGGCGATTTTAAGGCTTACCAGGTCATTGCCATGGAACACAAAAACGTGATTTCCAAACTAGGAAAGGAACTGGCACAAGGCGATGAAGCCCTCATGTTTCAATTTGATGAAAATCCGAGCCTCATTGAAAGCTACAAGGATAAACCAGCGTTTTTGCCAGCGATGAGAAAAGCTATCGACAATCAGTACTACAATTTTACCTTGACGGGCACGTCGGTAGTGGCTGCCGAAGGCACGCAGTATCTGGTAAAAAATCTCTTAACGAGTTTGTTTTTTGCTATTATGATTATTTCAATTTTGATGGCCCTTTTATTCCGCTCATGGCGCATGGTTGTTGCTTCATTGATTCCCAATTTCATCCCATTGATTGTTACCGCAGGCGTAATGGGCTTTTTCCACATTCCGATAAAACCTTCCACAATTTTGGTATTCAGTATCGCCTTTGGTATTTCAGTTGATGACACCATTCACTTTTTAGCCAAATACCGCATGGAGCTGAAAACCAGGGCTTGGGCACAAGGAGCATGTGTTGTTAATGCCTTGAAAGAAACAGGTTTGAGTATGTTCTATACTTCGATAATTTTGTTTTGCGGATTCAATATGTTTTCACTTTCGCAGTTTGGCGGCACGCAAGCATTGGGTATGTTGGTGAGTTTGACTTTGATTGTAGCGATGGTTACTAACTTGGTTTTGCTTCCTTCTATTCTCTTGAGTTTACAGCGCTGGTTGAATACAAAATCGTTTCAAGAGCCTTATTTTCAGTTTTTGGAAGAAGAAGAAGATATTGAATTGGGCGATTTGAAGATTGAGGATTGAGGGATTGTTGATTGGGGGATTGTAGATTGAGGGATTGTTGATTGTTGATTGGGGGATTGTTGATTGGGGGATTGCCGATTGATGATTGTTGAT
Source organism: Crocinitomicaceae bacterium (assembly GCA_044233745.1). Taxonomy (GTDB): domain Bacteria; phylum Bacteroidota; class Bacteroidia; order Flavobacteriales_D; family Crocinitomicaceae; genus UBA6165. Next base: position 15,062 of record JBIIJN010000010.1, on the reverse strand, counting down.
TGGGGAAATCAAACAATCTGAAATCAAACAATCTGAAATCTTAAATAATAAAGAACAATGAAAGGAATAATTCTAGCTGGCGGTTCTGGTACAAGATTACATCCATTGACCTTGGCCATTTCAAAACAATTGATGCCGATTTACGACAAACCGATGATTTATTATCCGCTGTCGATTTTGATGAGTGCTGGTATTCGCGAAATTTTAATCATTTCTACGCCTCATGATTTGCCGCATTTCAAAAAATTATTGGGCGATGGCAAAAATTTGGGTTGCACATTTGAATATGCCGAACAACCTATTCCCAACGGACTGGCACAAGCTTTTGTAATTGGCGAAAAGTTCATCGGAAACGATAAAGTGGCTTTGGTTTTGGGCGACAACATTTTCTACGGCGTGGGTATGGATACTTTACTTAAAGAAAACAACAATCCGAATGGTGGCGTGGTGTATGCTTACCATGTGAGCGACCCCGAACGCTATGGTGTTGTGGAATTCGACGAACAAATGAACGCCATTTCCATTGAAGAAAAACCTGCGCAACCGAAATCAAATTATGCTGTTCCGGGCTTGTATTTTTACGACAATACAGTAGTAGAAATCGCCAAAAAGCTGAAACCTTCTGCGCGTGGCGAATACGAAATTACAGATGTAAACAAACATTATTTGGAATCTGGCAAATTGAAAGTAGCTATTTTGGACCGCGGCACAGCTTGGTTGGACACAGGTACATTTGCGTCTCTTATGCAAGCCGGACAATTTGTGCAAGTGATCGAAGAGCGCCAAGGATTGAAAATTGGCTGCATCGAAGAAGTGGCGTATCGCAATGGATTTATCAGTGCACAAGAACTCGAACAAATTGCCGCACCCCTTGTTAAATCGGGCTACGGAACTTATTTGATGAATTTGATAAAAAAATAAATGGAGCAACTCAAAAGCCTTCAGCAAGAAATTGAAGCCGCATTGGCTGACCTGAAAATTTCTAATAATCCTAAATCACTATACGAACCAATCAGCTATTTTTTGTCGATTGGTGGCAAACGGATTCGACCAATTTTGGTGTTTTTGGCTGCACGCATGTTCAACAACAAACGTCAAGATGTTTTGAATCAAGCTTTGGCCGTGGAGTTGTTTCACAATTTTACTTTGGTACACGACGACATCATGGACAACGCACCTTTGCGCCGAGGCATCACCACCATTCACGAAAAATGGAATCCTTCGCAAGCCATTTTATCTGGCGACGTGTTGATGATTGTGGCCTACCAATATTTGATGCGCACAGACGCCCAATACCTCGAAGCACTCCTGAATTCTTTCAATAAAATGGCAATTGAAGTCTGTGAAGGTCAGCAAATGGACATGGATTTCGAACAACGCCAAGATGTTAGCATTCCCGAATACATTGAAATGATTCGTCTGAAAACATCGGTTTTATTGGGTTGTGCACTCGAAATTGGCGCCATTGTTTCCGACGCTTCAGAAAATGACAGAAAAAATCTTTACGATTTCGGTGTAAACATTGGTCTGGCCTTCCAAATCCAAGACGACATTTTGGATGTTTATGGCGATGCAGAAAAATTCGGAAAACAAGTGGGCGGGGATATTATTTCCAACAAAAAAACATTCCTCTACCTAACTGCCCGCAACAGTGCCAATAACGAACAAAACACCATTTTTGAAGCACAAATGAACAACAGCAACCACGCTGAAAAAGTGCAAATCATCCGAAGTTTATACGACGCATTGAACATCCGCCAAAAATCGGAAGCAGTTATGCAAGAATTTTATGTTAAGGCGATGGAACATTTGGGCGCGATTTCAGTGGATTCTTCTTCCAAAAAAGAGCTAATCGGCTTGGCGGATTATTTGATGGGGCGGGAGGTGTAGTTTTCGTGGAAAACATAAAACGATGCCATTCACTTCTCTGATTTTATCATTTCAATTTAGTAGCTTTACACCAAATATGAGGTATAAACCAAATATTTGAGGCTATGAACAAAATATTTATCACTTTAATTCTAGGCGGTTGTTTTCACCTCTCCTCTGCCCAAAACTTCATCGATACCACATTCACTATTGCAACAGATGCCAATGTGAATTATTACAATACTTTTAATTTTGAAGGAACATTAGGTTCGGGAGTTTATCTGATTCAGGTCACAGACAAATCAACAAATTTGGTTTATTTTGGTAGGGTAATCGTGGAATAAAAGCTACAAAAACATGCTTGGGATTTATTTGTTGCGGCGGGAGCAATGAACCTGAGCAATACAAACTGAAACATTTTCTGACAATTTCTGTTTTACTAAAGACTACCACACAAGTTGTAAAAAGAAAACATGTCCAATCCAAAAAATCAACACATCCTCATTGCGGGCGGCACAGGGCTTATCGGCAAAATGCTTGAGAAACGATTCTTGGCAGAAGGCTTCACGGTTTCAATTCTCACAAGGAATGAGGAACTGTGCAAACAAGCCCAATACCGCTGGTGGAATCCCGATGCGGGAAAAATGAGCCCAAACGCCTTGGATGGTATTGACATTGTTGTGAATCTTTGTGGGGCGGGCATTGCCGACAAGCCTTGGACAGCCAAGCGCAAAGAAGAATTGCACGATTCGCGTGTGAAACCGGCTTTGTTGTTGTTGGATGCTGCTAAAAAATCGGGCAAAATCAAACACTATATTTCCGCATCAGGGATTAATTGTTATCCTGTAAACACGCCCAATGCGCTCCATGAAAACGACAGTTATGGCACAGATTATTTGAGTCGATTGGTGCAAGAATGGGAATTTGCAGCATTGAAGTTTGAAGAAATTTGTCCTGTTACTTTGTTGCGCATCAGTGCGGTTTTGAGCGAAAATGGTGGCGCTTTGGCAAAAATGAAACCTTTGTTCAAATGGGGTGTGGGTTCGCCATTGGGCACGGGCAAACAACCATTCACCTGGGTTCACGAAGTAGATTTAGTTCGCGCTTTTGCACATGTTGTAAAAAATCAGTTGTCGGGCGCCTACAACATTTGTGGAACGACAATTACCAACAAAACATTCTCCAAGGCTTTAGCAAAATCAGTAAACCGTTGGATGCTGCCCTTTGGTGTGCCAGCCTTTGTGATGAAAATGATTTTAGGCGAAATGAGTCAAATGTTGCTCAATGGGGTCAATACCAACTCGGAAAAACTGAAAAGCACCGGATTTGAGTTTAAATTTGAGGAAATTGGGGAGGCTTTGGGGTGAGACCTGAAAATTGAATACTGAATTAAATATCAAGCACACCTCACAAAAGTCATTTCGAAGCCAAAAACAGATTCGTACACCCGAAACACAAGTTCTGTTTTACTCACTTTAACCAATTGGAAAAGAATCAATTCACCTGTTTCTGGGTCTTCCATTTCTAAGATTTGTTCTTCTTTCACATGCACGAAAGTTAAAGCATCTTTTAGCGCATCTTCGAGGGTCATGTCTTCTTCTATTACGGTGAAGCGGTTGTCTTTGGTGAAATGAAAAACAGCCCCCATCATATCAGCTATCATTTCTTGTAAATCTACCTCAGGTATTTGTTCTTCAGCGTCTTGTGCATTTACAATTTTACTGATGCACCAATTGCCCGGTAAGGCATTGATATCGATTTGTGCCGATGCTTGAAGGGCGAATCCGAAGATCAAAAAAGTGAGAATGGCTTTCATATGTGGTCTTTTGTTTGTGCTGAATTTAATTTCGTTTTTGCTCAAAAAATCGTTTGATGATTTCGGCGCATTCGTGTTCAAGAATCCCGCCAATGATTTGCGTTTTGGGATGAAACAATTCGCTACCAAATCTCAATGCACCTCGTTTTGGATCGGAAGCACCATACACAATGCGCGAAATCTGCGACCAATAGAGTGCACCCGCACACATCACGCAAGGCTCAAGTGTAACGTATAAGGTACAATCGGTGAGGTATTTTCCACCAATGTAATCAGCTCCAGCGGTAATAATTTGCATTTCGGCATGGGCTGTGCAATCATTCAACAATTCAACATAATTGTGCGCTCTTGCAATGATTTGTCCGTTACACACCAGTAGAGCCCCCACAGGCACCTCATCGGCATCGAAAGCTTGTTCGGCCTGTTGCAAAGCCAATTTCATGAAATAATCGTCTTCTTTGGAGAAAAGCATGTTGGATTACTTCTTTTTTGATTTCTGTTTGGCCATGAAAATTTTCCATTTCATGCCTCCGCCCTCAACCATAAGAACCATTTCTTTGGAGCTAATACTTTCCACCATCATGACCTCGTCTGATTCTTTTACAGTGGTTTTGAGTGTTTTACCATCTTCACTCAGCTGCCAAGTGCCCTCATTTTTACTGAGTTCTTCAAACATGGTCATTTCCGAAGCATAAGAGCCATCGGTATTAAAAGTCATTTGCAACGATAAAATGGCTTCTTCCATCATAGGCAGAAAAGTGTCATACATGGCTCTTTCCTCGTCTGAAAGTCCGGTGAGCATGTCGGTGAAATCAACTTTGGTGCATTTCCAAACGCCGACAACTTTTTTTTCCGTTTTATTGAGTTGTTGCATTAAGGGCAAGGCCAAAAAGAGCAATAATACGGGACTGAACAATTTCATAGGATAGCTTTTTGTAGATTTATTTTGAATTGGACAAATGTAATTAGAACTGCTTACACGCTAATCATTCGGGCAACAAAAGGAATAAAAAAGTCCTGGATAATTCACAGGACTCGAGTAGAAATGCCAAGCAGAGGAGATTAATTCTTCTTCATCAGCAATTTCACTTTCATACCATCGGCATCCAAAACCAAAAGCATAGCAGATTTCGTCAGCTTTTCAATGACAATATTGTCAGTTTTACCGTTAGAAGTAGTGGTCAAAGTTTTACCGTCCTTGCTCAAGACCCAAGTGCCTTCATCAGAACTCTCAGTACCCATCATGTTCGCCTTGGTAGACATGGTGCCATCGGCTCTAAATGTCAACAGCATTGTTTTGAAAGCTTCATCCATCATAGGCAAAAAAGCTTCGTACATGGCCTTTTCTTCTTCAGGCACACCGTTTAGCATTTCAGACATATCTACGCTTTCAACGCCCCATGTGCCAATGATTAATTTACTTGGCTTTTTCCCTGCAGAAAAGGAAGATGTTGTGGCCACTATTAGCAACAAGGCTAAAAAAATGTTTATCGTTCTCATCATGTACTTTTGCGTCCAAAGTAAACAAAAAAACCTGTTTCAGCAATGCCAAAACAGGTTTCTCAAATTTTGTTGAGAAGATTATTTTTTCTTCATCATCAATTTCATTTTCATGCCTTCAGCATCCATAGCCAAAGTCAATTCAGAAGAAGTCAATTTTTCAACTGCGATTTTTTCTTCTTTACCACCTGTGGTAGTAGTCAAAGTTTTTCCATCGTCACTCAATGTCCAAGTACCTTCATCAGAACTTTCTTGGCCCATCATGTTAGCCTTGGTTGTCATCGTACCGTCGGCTTTGAAAGTCATTTCCATTGTTTTGAAAGCTTCTTCCATCATAGGCATGAAGGATTCATACATTGCTTTTTCTTCTTCAGTAAGACCCGCCAACATTTCAGACATATCAACGCTTTCAACGCCCCATGTGCCAACCAAATTGTCTTTCCCGCTTTTACAAGCAACCATTGTAAGTGCCAATACACCTACCATAAATACATTAAATAGTTTCATATTATTTTTAAATTAATTTCGCGTAAAGATAGAGAGTTTTTCAGAGGAGCAAAGAAAAAGACAAAAAAAAGCGCAATTGTTTGCATTTTAAATTTCTAAAAGCCCTAAACGAGCCAAGATCCGCCTACAGCAATCACATTATTGAGCGCCAAAAAATCTTTGTAGTTGGTATCGTTTATGCCGCCAGTTGGGCAAAATTTGACAGCAGGAAAGACTTGTCCGTAGGCCTTCAAAGCACCTAAGCCACCAAACAAATTGGCTGGAAAAAACTTCAAAGTGTCAAAACCATAAGCTTGAGCCGTGATAATATCGCTTGGCGTTGCAACTCCAGGAATAAAAGGTGTTTTTGATTTCAAAAAAGCGGCAGCCAAATCAGGGCTTAATCCAGGTGAAACCAAAAAATCTACGCCCATGTTTTCAAGTATCTCCACTTGTTCAGGTCGAATAACCGTTCCTACACCAATAGACAACTCGTTTTTTTTGTGCTTCACCAAATACGCAATGCATTCCATAGCTTCAGGGGTGCGCAATGTAACTTCGATGCAACGCACATCTTGCTCCAACAATTTATCGACCAAAGGTTCAACTTCATTCAAATTGTGGAATGTGACCACGGGAATAATCTTATGAGCTGCTAAAACCGCTCTAATGTTGTTTTGTGTCATGTTATTTTTTTGAAGTTCAAATGCCTTGTCTATTTACTACAATATAAAACTGGCGCCTGATTCGCTGTCAGAAATGTTTAATCTGGCTAAATTAAACAATTCCGTGCCCAAACCATAAGTTTCATTCGACTTAGTGGCTGGTTCACGATTCAAAAAGGCTGGATCTAGCACATCAAAAGTACCTGATTCACAGTCGATTCGAATCAAATCGCCCGTTCTAATTTTAGCAATAGGGCCACCATCTCGCGCTTCCGGTGTGATATGTATGGCAGCCGCAACTTTTCCAGAAGCACCAGACATGCGACCGTCGGTGATTAGTGCCACCTTGTATCCCCTTTTTTGTAAAACCGTAAGCGTTGGTGTGAGTTGGTGCAACTCGGGCATACCGTTGTGTTTCGGACCTTGAAAGGGCAATACGGCAATAAAATCATGCTCCAACTCATTGTTTTTAAATGCTTTGATCAAATCTTCTTGTTCATTAAAAACGATGGCTCGTGCCTCAATAATTCGATTTTCTTCTTCAACAGCAGAAATCTTAACTACACTCCGCCCAATATTTCCTTTGAGCAGACGGATTCCACCAGTTGCAGAAAAAGCCTGATCGACAGAGCGTAATATCTGTTCATTATAAGATTTGTCTGGTCCTTCAACATATACAATTCTATTGTCAACAATCCTGGGTTCCATGGTATATTTACTTAATCCTAAACCCAGCAAAGTATATACATCCTCGTGCATCAAGCCATGGTCGAGAAGCGTTTTAATCACAAAACCAACACCACCCGCTGCGTGAAAATGATTCACATCGGCTGCACCATTAGGATAAACGCGAGCCAACAAGGGCACTACAGAAGATAAATCATTAAAATCATCGTAAGTAATGGTGATGCCAGCTGATTTGGCAATCGCCACAATGTGTAAAATCAAATTAGTTGAGCCGCCAGTAGCCAAAAGACCAATGATGCCGTTGACAATTGATTTTTCAGAGATGATACTTGCCGCGGTGTAATTGAAATCGCCAGAGCGCACATTATCCACCAACGTTTGAATGCCTAAGTCATTAAATAGTTCGCGCAATTGCGTTGAAGGATTCACAAAACTGGCGCCAGGCAAATGAAGTCCCATAATCTCCATCAGCATTTGGTTGCTGTTGGCAGTTCCGTAGAATGTGCAGGTTCCGGGAGAATGGTAGGAATCGGATTCGCCTTTCAACAACTCAGCGCGCGAAATTTTTCCTTCTGCATAGGCTTGTCGTATTTTTGATTTTTCCTCATTGGAAATACCAGAAGTCATTGGTCCACCAGGAAGAAAAATCGTTGGAAGATGACCAAATTTCATAGCGGCCATCATCAAGCCTGGGACAATTTTATCACAAATACCCAGAAATACAGCGGCATCATACACATTATGCGACAATCCGATGGCTGCGCTTAGCGCGATAGTATCTCGACTCAACAGCGATAATTCCATGCCTTTTTGACCTTGCGTAACGCCATCGCACATAGCCGGCACACCGCCAGCCACTTGTGCCACACTTCCATATTTGTTGGCCAACTGGCGAATCATTTTGGGATAATCTTCGTAGGTTTTGTGCGCGGAAAGCATATCGTTATAAGCGGTTATCACCCCTAAATTGGGGGTAAAATCATCGCTCAATTTTTCTTTGTCCTGTGGTTGGCAACCAGCAAAAGTATGAGCCAAGTTGCCACAGCTCAAATGTTTCCTATTGATATCGGTGTTGAATGCTTCGCGCATGCGTTGCAAATAGACCTGGCGCTCATTCTGGCTGCGCGCTACTATCCGTTCTGTTACATCAATGATTGTTTTGTGCATAGCTCCATTTGTTAAGATTCGTAATGTACTTCTAATTTTTCTTTAAAATAGTCAATCGGCAACATATCCCGATTAGTTTCAAAAAACAGTGTTTTTTTCACTGCACCTGTGAGCATCAAAATGAGGTGTTTAGATTGCATTAAGTAGGAGAAACTTGCCGAAATCCGATGTACTGGATGAGCTGGTGCATTTGTGTATATCACCAAAGGGTCATTGCTTTTGGAATTCAATGAATGAGATGAAGCAGAATCATTGGGAAATAAAGACGCCGTGTGACCATCATTGCCCATACCGAGTAAACAAATATCGACATGTGCAAAATGCTGCTCATAGGCTTGATTCACTTGAATCAGATTATCTTCAGGTGATTGAAACGTATGCACCATACCCATAAAATTAGCGTCTTTGGCTCGATGTTGCAGCAAAGTTTCGCGAATCAACCGTTCATTACTCATGGTATCATGTGTTTCTACATAGCGCTCATCAACAAGACCAACATACACCCGTGTCCAATCCAAATCCAAGTGCGACATTTTTCTATAAAGTTCCACAGGCGTTGAGCCACCGGAAAGCAAAATCGTGGCCTTACCTGTGTCATGAATGCAGTTTTCAATCAACAATGCAATTCGTGACAAAAGCGCATTTTCCAAGGCATGTACATCGCTATATTCGTTGCTCATCATGGTGCTGTTTTATTTCTAATTGTTCCATTTATCACCCGGATTCAAAACGGCGTTTCCTGGTCCATCTGTTCCGGCACGATACAACACGTTTTGCACACCCAACTTTTGCCAATTAGAAGTGATTGATTCAATCCACAACCAAGCTGCTTCCAATTCGTGCTCACTCATAAACAAAGTTTGGTTTCCTCGAATTACGTCAATTATTAAACGTTCATAAGCATCAGGGAGCCTTTCGTTGAATGAATCCAAGTAATCCAATTCCAAAGAAATCGGTTTGTATCGATATCCCCCCGGACCTGGTATCTTGGTCATTTGCACCAATTCAATACCTTCTTGCGGCTGAAGTTTGATGATCAATTTATTGTTCAAAATCTCTTCCTTCGGTTCAAAAATATTGTGGCTCACTGGTTTAAAATTAATCACAATTTCTGAATGCTGCTTTTTCAAACGCTTTCCAGTTCTCACAAAAAAAGGCACCCCTTTCCACCTCCAATTATCCACAAAAACCTTCAATGCAACAAAAGTATCCGTGTTGGACTGATATTTCTCTATGTCCTCCAAATAAGAATTCACTTCAACACCACCAACATTGCCTCGGGTATATTGCCCTTTCACGGTGTGTGCAACAATCGTGTCTTGGGAATAATTACGTAGCGACTTTAAGACTTTCAGTTTTTCTGCTCTCACATTTTCAGAGCTCACTACAGATGGAGGCTCCATGGCAACCAAACACAAAAGCTGTAAAAGATGATTTTGCACCATGTCCAAAAGAGCGCCTGTGGTGTCGTAATAATTGCCACGTTTGTTGACCCCAATACTTTCAGAAACAGTAATTTGGATATTGTCGATGTGTTCTCTATTCCAAGAGCTTTCAAACAAATGATTGGTAAAACGGAGCACCATTAAATTCTGAACCGTTTCTTTTCCGAGATAATGGTCGATGCGGAAAATTTGGTCTTCTGCGAAAACATCCCGAATTCTATCGTTGATGGCTTTAAAACTTTTCAAATCAGAACCCAAAGGCTTTTCAACCACTACCCTGCAATTGGGTGAGACCAAACCAGCGGATTGTAAAGCTTTGCTAATTTCACCATAAGCGCTCGAAGGTGTGGAGAAATAATAAACCGTTTGATAATGGCTAAAGTCTTGAAGTGCACTTTTTAGTTTTTCATATTCCGTATTGGTATTTTCAGCTAACTGAATCACTTGAATATGCTCGAAGAAAGCTGCCATTTCCGATGTCGGTTTTTTAGGTAGCGCTTTTTCCATTTTGGCTTTTAGCTGCTCCAAAAAAGCTACTCGATCAGCTGATTTTTGCGAAACCACAATCAAATTGAATTCATCTTGAATTTGTCTGTCCAAAAAACGATAAAACAGCGACGGATAAATCTTCAAGAACGCCAAATCGCCATCGCCACCAAAAACAACGAGGTTGAATTTCTTAACAACAAAGGAAAACTTCTTCATAATTTCTTATTCAATTTATATGCAAAGCTAACGTTGGATTTAAAAAAAAGTCCACTACAGAAAAATTGCAGCGGACTTTTTTGTGAGTAATTCCATGAGCATCGATTACTCACCGCGAAAAAAAAACTTATCGTGTTGTTTTTCTGGGTTTCAATTCAAATTAATCCGCAATCACAATACGTTCAACTCTTTGAGCATTGTTGGATGCCAAACGAACAAAATAAATGCCAGAACCCATGTTTTCCAAATTGATTTGCTCGTTCATAGCAACACCATTCGAAACATTAGTATACACTATTCTGCCCTGCGCATCTGTGATTGTAACTGTTACTTCTTCAGCAGCCGTTGTGCCTTGAATATTGATTTCACCGTTTGAAGGATTTGGATAAATTGTCAAAGCCGACAGTTCGTCTTGCTCCAAAGCAACCAAATCACAGCTTACACAAGAGTTCCAACAAACAATAGATAAAACAGTGTCTTGAGAAACAACAAGAGAACGGTTTGTAAATTCACCTTCAGTTATCGTACAAGAAGACCCTGGTGTTAAAGATTCCTCTGCTGCCCAATTGTCGTGGGAAAATTTGAAGAGATATTCTCCATCCTCAAGCGTAACTGGCAATTCCCATACGCCGTTTCCTACAGATGTCAATGGCGCACAATTGCCGCACCAATTGTTGAATGTACCGTTTACTTCAGGTGTTGTAAATGTGCCGGTATACTCACTCATATCCACTCGGAAAGTAACTGTTCTAGAAGTTGATACACCACAAGCTACGCATGATTCCCAACAAACAGCAGGAAGTGTTGCGGCCTCAGTAACTGTTAATGTACGATTTGTAAACTCACCTGTAGTCATTGTACAAGCTGATCCTGGAGCAAGCGCTTCTTCTTCTGCCCAATTGTCGTGCGAAAATTTGAACTCATAAGATCCTGGCTCCAAATCAATGGTGATAGACCAAATTGTACCTGACGTATTTGTCATTGCCGCACAGTTTCCACACCAATTATTGAATGTACCGTTTACCTCAGGTGTTGTAAACGTACCAAGATAATTAGCCATATCTACTTGGAAAGTAATTGGAACAGCTGTTCCACCACCGCCACCAAGGGTAGTAACTGTGGCTACTGCTGGAGTTGAGTACAACATGTCAACCGTATTGTATTGGTACAACCAAACGAAATATTCAGTTGAAGCTTCCAAACCGGTAATATTGAATCCAAACGGATTAGTGCCTCCACCATCACCTGCCGTTGAGCCGAAAGTATATTGAGTAGCATCTAAGGGATCTACTGGTGCAGTTAAAGTAGGAGAATAGAACAAGCGATAAACCACATTGCCGCCAATTTGGTTTGGACCACAAGCGACAAAAATGCTTGATTCAGTTGGTGTATTGGCAACAAAACCAGCAGGTTGAGGAGGAGCAGCAACAGCAGAAGAAACCTGCAATACCACATTGTCGATGTAAACTGGGTCATTACTCAAACCCATTTCAAAGCCAAGCTTCATTGCACCATATGTCGCACCAACAGTAAAAGTAGCACTATACTCCGCATTTGCATTTGTTAGAGTATAATCTTGTTGATGAATTGCAGCAAATCCACCGCCATCTTCACCAAAAAACAACTTTAAAGAACGACCATTTACGCTCGAACGCGCATCAAAAGTGATCTCATAAGTTTCACCAACCATCAAAGAACTAATTTGACCTGCGGTCAAAATTTGATTCAATTGAACATGCCACGTTGCACCACCTGCACCCACAATTCCTGTTACATTGGCCTCGTTGTTTGCCGCCGAAAAGGCAGCATTCACACCTGTCCAATCCGCAATATAAGTAGACCATGAATTCAGTCCATCACTGAAATTACCGTTGATAACAACGTTTTGACCATGCACCAAAAAGGTGAACATCAAGCCAAGAGAAAGTAAAATTTTATTTTTCATAACATTAATTTTGCACCAAATATATTGCTTTTTGTCAAATTAACAATAAGTTTATGCTAAAAATTTAATCTTCATCACTTAGAGTAACAAAAAGAAGAGAAAACACAAGAGAATTTAATTAAACTGCTACTTTTTTCTGCGCGTGATAAGCCACCAAACTATCAATCGGGCATTGCACAATTTGAGCCACTTCCATACCATACTTTTCCGCAACTTTCTTCAAAGAAGCTTGAAAATAATAGGCAATTGAACCCACAAAACCAAGTTTGTAATGGGTATGATTGTGATAGGGCAAAATACGCACTTCAAAAAACTTATGGAAACCTTCTTCGATTATGGCTTGCAAACTCGAATCCATTGGGTGCAAGGAGTAAAATTGAGCAAACTTGGCCAAGAAAACATTCGGACTGGGTTCGCGATATGTTGCATTGAGAATTTGTTCTTTGCTGAGTTTAAACGTTTCCTCAAAAGAGAGGGTTAGATTGTCATTTAACTGACCCATGAGATATCTTCTGACCAATTCTTTTCCCAAATAGGAACCACTGGCCTCATCACCAAAAATATAGCCATGAGAAGGCACATTGTCAACTACATGATTGTTTTCCCAAACACAAGAATTTGAGCCCGTACCGATGATACAAGCAATACCCGGTTTGTCGCCCAAAGTGGCCACTGCAGCCGCTTCCAAATCGTGGTTGATGGTGATTTTGGCATTTCTAAAAAGCGGTTGAAGCGCATGTTCCACCACTTGATTTTTTTCAGGTGAAGAACAGCCCGCACCGTAAAAGTAAACGGCTTCGACCTGATTCAAGTACTCATGGAGATGCTGAAATCCCTCTTCTACTTCTGCAAAAATTAATTCTGACGATTGAAAATACGGGTTAAAACCAATTGTTCTGATTTTATCCACCTGTTGACCATTTTCGTCAATGACCACCCAATCCGTTTTGGATGAGCCGCTATCTGCTACAATTCTAAGTTTATTCATCTTTTACTAAAAATGGGATATTTGCTGTGGCCACGTTGTTGTTGCCGTCAAAAATATAAATAAAAATACGGTATTGTCCTGGCTTTGGCGCTTCAAATTCAACTGCATTTAGCTTTCTTGAACTGCGCTTAAAAATACCATTCAAAGGTTTGGGCGCAATTTCGGCATCACCTCCTGATTTTTTGTCCGTACTCTCAGGCACAATTTGCCAAACATAAGTGAGCTTATCTCCATCTAGATCAGTAGATTGCACTAAGACAGGAACACGTTGAGCACTTGAAAAAATAATGTTTTGATGCGCTAACCTGCCATCCAACAGAAAGGTATCAATACTTGGCGCGCGATTTTGTGGTTCTTTTCCACTCCACCCGCGAATCAAAATATCCATCACGGCGGTTTGCTCTCCACTTTCCAAGAATAAATTAAACCAAGTAGCCGTGTGCTCTTGTTTGTTGCCCCATAGAAAAACATACGACCCCAAGCAATATTTGGCATCCGACAAAATGGCGTCCATACTCTTTTTATAGGTATCCGCTTTTTGGGTACTCGTTTCTTCAATACTGGCGCCCCAAGATGTTTTTTGCACTTCCCAATAGCCGTAAGGTCCCCATTCTGCAACAACATAGGGTTTTTTCCAGCCATAGGCTTGTACAGCGCCAGGCAGATAGGCAATATTGCCATACGTATTTACCCCTAAAATATCCAAACTTGGTGTGTAGCGGTTGATTAATTTTACCTCAGCCACATCCAAACCAGCAGTAACCGCCATGGTTGGATGATTCGGGTCTTCTTCTTTGACCATTTTACAAATCGCTTCCAAGTGCTTCCAAACTTCAAAATTGCTGTAGTCCAAATCCATTTCATTGCCCACACCCCAAACCAAGATGGCTGGGTGATCTTTGTATTTGCGCACAATTCGTCTGAAATCTTCCAACTGACCTTCAACAGCCGCTGCATTGCTGTAGTCAAAACCTTGTCGCTCTTGACCCATCCAAATCCCAAAACAAACGGTGAGACCTAATTTATGGGCTTCATCGAGAATTTTATCCGTATCAGGAGCAATACCCCAAGTGCGTATTGAATTGCCTCCATAGTTTTTCAGCTCCTCTAATTTTACAGTACCACCAGCACCTTTGATGTAGTAAGGTTCACCATTACGCAACAATTGAAATGAGCCATCTGAACGCGTAATTACTTCCACTTTGGAGGCTTGTGACCAAACACATCCAAAAGAAAGCAGAAAAAATAGGAGCAGTGTTTTTTGCATATGAGCTTGGTTTAGTGCGATTTATTGATAAACTCGAACGTAGTCGACATCCATATATTTGGGAGCAATCAAACCTTGTGTATTGATGTTTCCGCCCAGATTTCCACCAACAGCTGTGTTCAACAAGATATGAAATTTAGCATCAAAAGGCCATGTTGGTCCCACATCGGGATCATCGCGCATGATACGCTGGGTTACCTCATCATCAATATACCAAACAATTTCCGTTTGGTCCCATTCCACTGCGTAAACATGGAATTGTGAATTCGCCGTTGTTAAAGGCACATCCACACCCTTAAATTGGTGATTGCCTTCTGTATTCGCAAAATGAATGTAATGCAAAATGCTATTGGGCATATTTCCTACATATTCCATGATGTCAATTTCACCACTAATAGGCCAAGTTTCAGCTGGATTTGAAGGCAACATCCAGAAGGCATGCCACAAACCAGCAACATTATCCATACGGATTCTGGCTTCAACACGACCGTATTTGAAATCGCCTTTGTTCAACGAACGAAT
>JBIIJN010000067.1:0-15397 GCA_044233745.1 Crocinitomicaceae bacterium | reverse complement strand
TTGGTAGTGGTGAAAACAATGAAACATGGTTGATTACGCCTCCAATCACAGCCAATGGAACCAATACATTGAATTTCCAAACACAAACTTCATTTTGGGTGCACAACGGACTCACCGTTCATCTATCAACCAATTATAACGGCGCCAATCCAAGTGCAGCCACTTGGGTTCCATTGCCCGCCACCATTGCGGGTTCTAGCAGTGGAAGCTCGTGGATTGCCTCAGGTGCTATTCAACTTTTTGGCTTTATGCCACAGGGCTACACCGGTACCTTCCATGTTGGTTTCAAATATACTGGCAATGGAACGGACGGAACAAGTTCATACCGCGTAGACAACGTTGTTATCAATTAATTCGCTAAAATTTTTTAAATTAAATATCATGAAAAAAGTAGCTTTTATCGCAATGTCACTGATGCTTGTAGCACAAGTATCTTTTGCTCAAATTTTCACTTCTTCTTTTGAAAACTGGAGTGGACCGAATAGCCCCGATGGTTGGATTGGAAATACCGTGGCTGGAAATGCAACCAATTTTACACTTTCTAATATCACCCAATCTTCTGATGCTCAGGAAGGATCTTCGTCTTGTAGTTTGCAAAACACCAGCACAACGCATCAGCGATTTACTACTTCTGCCGTGAATGTTACTCAAGGTGAAGCATATCAAATTACTTTTTGGGCAAAAGGAGCTGGAAACGTGCGAACATCAGTAGTTACATTGAATCCAAATGCATCTACCAATTATGCATCATACAATCAGTACATCGCAGTAACCAATACTTGGACTCAATATACACAAACGGTAACTTCTCCAAATACAAGTTTGGGAGAATTTATAATTTCCATTCAAAGCACGGTTGCTCCAGATCACGTTTTGATTGACAATGTGGTCATCACAACAGGTACTGTAACTCCAAACGATTACGTATCTATTTACGACATTCAGTACACAACAGCGATGAGTGGAGATTCACCATACATCGGACAAACTGTTGAAACAAGTGGTTTTGTTACTGCGACCTACGAAAGTGGCTACTTCCTTCAAAATGGAGTTGGTCCGTGGACAGGTATACATGTTTTCAATAATTCTAATATGCCTCAAATTGGAGACAGTATTTCAATCACAGGAAATGTGGTAGAATATTTCAATTTAACTCAAATCACTGGGGTTACCACTTTTATCAATCACAGTTCTGGAAACCCACTACCAATGGCCGAAGAAATTACTTCTGCACAGTCTAAAACAGAGCCATACGAAGGCGTTTTGGTGAAAGTGATGAATGCCGAATGTACAGATGCGAACTCTGGTTTTGGTATGTGGAAAATCAATTCAGATGCAGATTCTTCCAAAGTGCACAGCTTGTTTTATGCTTACACACCAACATTGGGGGCTGCATATAACATCACCGGTGTAATCAATTATTCTTTTGAAGAGTTCAGAGTGTGTCCTAGAAATATCGATGATATTGAGGTATTGAATGCCAATGTGAACGAAGTGACTATCTATGAAATCCAATTCACCGCCAATGCAGATGGGCTTTCTCCGCTGGCTGGGCAATCGGTTATAACTTCTGGAATCGTAACAGCAATTTGGCCAACTGAAGGTTTCTTTATTCAAGATGGAACAGGTCCTTGGAACGGTATTTTTGTTTTCAACACAACCATCAACCCAAGTCAAGGTGATGAAATCGAATTGACAGGGAATGTTGTTGAATTTTTTGGTTTGACGCAAATTTCAAGTGTTTCTGCGCATACCATTGTAAGTTCAGCAAATCCACTTCCTGCTGCGGCAGTTATCTCCACGCTAGCGGCCAATAACGAGCAGTATGAGTCGGTATTGGTTCGTGTAGAAAATGCAACATGTACCAACACCAATGCAGGTTTTGGAATGTTTAGATTAAACACAGGAAACGGTGATATGCTTGTTGACGACGATATCTATGCCTTCACGCCAACTTTAGGAAATGGTTACAACGCACAAGGGGTGATGTGGTTCAGCTTTGGTGAGTATAAAATGTTGCCTCGCGTTGAATCTGATATCGAAACGGTTGGCATTGCTGCTGTCGACAACGAGACTTTGAATAACGTGGTGCTTTATCCTAATCCTGCTTCAGATGTTTTGAATATCAACAACTTTGAAGGTGAGGTAACAATCTTCGATGCTTTGGGTAGAGCAGTAGTATTTGCTGAAATCAATGCTACTCAAAATCAAATAGCTGTTTCAGAGCTTGTTGCAGGCGTTTATTTTGTTGCAATCAACGGACAAACGATTCGCTTTGTGAAAAGATAATCTTGTCAATAATTATATTCCAATCCCGATGTTGTTTCAATGTCGGGATTTTTTATTTTTACAAAAACATTGCGCATGTCGAGCCACCACAAAGAAATCGCCTTTAAAAGCTTCACTTGGATTGATATTCTAAATCCAGATAAGAGTCAGATTGGAGAATTATCGGCTCAGTACGGTTTGGATTTCTTCCAAATCAAAGACAGTTTGGAAATCGGCCATTTGCCCAAAATTGAGAATTATGCCGACTATGCGTTCATCATTTTGAGGGCTTTTACTGGAGATATGACCGAGCGCCAAACCAATATCAATAAAATCACAAACAAGGTGGCGTTTTTTGTGAGTGAAAAACGATTGATTACCATTCGGCGTGCTGAGTTTAGCTTCTTCAGCGAATACAATCCAGAATGTGTGCACGTCGAGGAATTGCTGGTCTTTTTGATGAGAAAAATGGTTCAAACCTATAACGACCCAATCGCCTTTTTGGCAAAAAAAGTTGAGCTACTTGAGCACACCGTTTTTGTGAGAACCAACCATAAAATTTCGCTTGAAGATTTGTATTACCACAAAGCGCAGTCGCGAATTGCTAAAAAAGTACTCCAATATTCCCAAATAGTAGTCAATCAAATCGTGGTTCGTGAAAAGTTCAAGCCTGGCTTGCAAGACATCAAGGATCAAGTATTAGGCTTGATTCATAGCAGCGACGAAGTGATTGATGACACCAGCAACTTATTGAATACTTATTTGTCTATCAATGCGCAGAAAAGCAACGATGTGATGAAACTTCTAACGGTTTTCTCGGCATTTTTCCTGCCACTAACATTTATTGTGGGCGTTTATGGAATGAATTTCGACAATATGCCTGAGTTGAGACATGAATATGGTTATTTCGCCGTAATGGGATTCATGCTCATCATTGTTATTTGGATTTACATTTGGTTCAAACGCCGACGAATTCTGTAATTTCTATATTGATTTGAATAATTCAGGTTTATACCCAAACTTTACTGCCTTCGCTACAATTTTTACAAATATCAATCTCCTGACGAGCCGTGAGAATATTCTTGCGCATTGATTTGTATTTATCTGATTTCCAGATGTTTTTGAAAGGATTGGAGGCTAATTTCCCCAACTGATGTTTGGCGTCTTTATCAAAGCAACAAGGCACCACAATACCATCCCAAGTCAACACTGTCGAACTCCACATGCGCCAGCAATGATTGCTCAATCCAGCCTTCATTTTGTACTTGCCATTTGAAAGCAACTTGTATCGGCTGTATTTGTCATTTTTTGGAATCAGGGAATTGCCATTTTCAAAATCATATACCTGAATGGATTTTAAGCGTACTTCATCTACGCCAAAAGTTCTACTCATGTCCATCAAATCATCAATTTCATGTTCGTTTTTTGCCGTCACTAAAAA
The DNA here is from genome assembly GCA_044233745.1 of Crocinitomicaceae bacterium. Classification (GTDB taxonomy): domain Bacteria; phylum Bacteroidota; class Bacteroidia; order Flavobacteriales_D; family Crocinitomicaceae; genus UBA6165. Next base: position 11,688 of record JBIIJN010000067.1, on the reverse strand, counting down.
TTGCCAGATGATATGTGGTGTATGCGATTTCAAACGTTTTTTGGCGGCTACTATTTCTTGAGTGCCTTCCAAAACCTTGTTCAATATGCCATGTACACGATAATCTTCATAACTTGACTGCGTAATGCCATCAATGGAAATAATCAAACGACTCAGACCAGCTTCAATGATTTGTTCGGCTGTTTGGGCTTTGATGAAATGCGCATTGGTGGAAGTTGCGGTATAAATCTTTCGCTTGTTTGCTTCCTGAATAAAGGCTAAGAAATCTGGATTTAAAAATGGTTCGCCTTGAAAATAATAGTTGATGTAGAATAGATTTTTACCCAGCTCGTCAAGCATTTCGGCGTTTTTATTTACTTGTAGCTTGCCTGTTGGTCGCGTAAATTGTTTCAAACCACTCGGGCACTCCGGACAACCCAAATTGCATGCTGTGGTTGGCTCAATGCTTGCTGCATAGGGTGTGCCCCAAACCAAAGGGCTTTTAAGATATTTCCCCAAAACAAAGGAAATTCTAAGAAGTAGCAAATTCCATATCCTTCTTGATGTAAGTTTACTCAGAATATGAAAATTATCGCGTGTGAACATGATGCGAATTTAGCAATTTCCGCAATGCTGAACGCTCGATGCGCGGAATCAATACCAAGTCGTTGATCAATTTGGTGCCAATGATGATGAATAGGAAAAAATCTATGGGTCTCTGAAAAATTAAAGCACATAGGGTATAAACTAATCCACTAGCCATAAACAAAAGCCAGGTGAATTGATGCGTGGTTTGAATGAGCTGCAACGGAACAACACGAAATTCTTGGGTCTTGATAAAGAACGTTTTATATTGTTGATAGTTCACCAGAAACAAAGCGGGAAGCAACAAAAATAGCTGAGAGATACCGAATTCTTTTTCTTGTACAAAACCTAAAATGGATTGCCAAAGATGCATTTCTGGATAGAGTAGTGTAGTTCCGAATTCGTATAATCCGACGCCAAGGAATGCCAATGTAATATAGGCTGCGCTGTTGAGCAACAAATGCTGCTTGACATTTTGTGTATGTTTGATTTTTCGTTCTTTGAGCAAAGACATGGTCAATCCTGCGAAGGTGTCTATGTAGAAAAACAAAAGAATGTAATGCAAATCCCAGTGCCACCAATAATACAAAAGCAGTGTGATGAGTACCTCACCAGCGCTATTTATGAGCTTGAATTTTGGATTCATTTCATTTTTAAAATGGCGTCAATTTCCTTTTGGGCCTTCGTGAAATTTTTGTCGATGCTCAGCGTTTCTTTGAAGGCCTTGATGGCTTCTCTGTTTTTGCCTCTCGCTTGTTCACTCAAGCCCAAATTGTACCAAGCATCTGCGTACAATGGTGCTATCTCAACTGTTTTGGTGAAAAAATAAGTTGCGCTGTCGTATTCTGTTTCCAATACCAATTTGATATAACCCTGATTGTAATAGGCAAAATAATAGTCGGGCTCTACCTGCGATATTTTGCGGTAAAGGTCTTGCGCATCCTTTATTTTTCCTGAGTTTTGTAACAAAAGTGCCTTACCATAAAGCGCTTCTATGCCGTTTTTTTCAATTTCAAGCGCCGTGTTGTAGTAGTCAAGCGCCAAGGGACTTTGTTTGATTTCATATAAATTACCGAGTGCCACATATCCACTATAATAATTGGGGTCAATTTCAACAGCCGTTTGATACGAAGAAATGGCCAAGTCGATTTTGTTATCAGAACGAAACATGAGCCCTTTCAAAACATAAGCGTCGCGTAGTTTCATGTTTCTTTTTAAAGCCTCGTCGGTATATTGAAATGCTTTGGCGTGATTGTTTTCAACGGCATAAGTGCGTGCCATGCCCAAGTAGGCTTCTGCGTTGCCTGGGTCTTTTTCAATGATGAATTGATAATCATCTCGAGCCGCTAGTATTTTCACCTGAGCCATCATGTAGCCCGCGTGTACCCTGCGCACCTCTAGGTTGGTTGAATCGATTCTGAAAGCTTTTGAAATATCATTCAATCCTTCTTCCTGTCGATAGAGTTTAAAGAGAATGTCAGCTTTCTGTGCCAATAATTCAGCATTGTTGGGTTCCGATTCCAATAAGGAGTTGATACGTGCCAATTCTTTGTCGCCATCCAACGCGGTGTAGTCTTGTATTTCGGCTGGCTGTTCGGGTTTTTCGGGCTTTTCTTCGCAAGAAAATAACAAAAGGAAACTTGCAGAAAACAGAATGGTGAGCCATGTAGGGGAAATCAAGCGCATAATACATTTTTTAGATGCACAAAGGACGTAAAAAATGAGCTATTGGTTGACAATTAGCTTAAATCCTTTGCCATGAACATTAAGTATTTGAATTTTTTCATCGTCTTTGAGTATTTTTCGGAGCTTGGTAATGTAAACATCCATGGATCTGCCATTGAAATAATTGTCGTCGCCCCACACAGCGCGCAAAGCTACTTGGCGGTCTAAATGGTCATCTTGACTTTTGATTAACATGTTCAAGAGTTGTGCTTCTTTGGTGGTCAGTTGCACGTCTTTGCCACCAATATTCAACATGCGCGTTGTCAAATCAAACACACTATCGCCCAAGGTTTCATGTCTAGATTCTTCTGGTTTTGCTGTTTGTGTGCGCTTCAAAATGGCTTGCAAACGCGCCAACAATTCTTCCATAGAGAATGGTTTTGTGAGATAGTCATCGGCACCAATATTAAATCCTTTAAGTTTATCTTCTTTCAAAGATTTCGCCGTTAGAAATAGTATGGGCACATCTCTGTTCCAAGAACGAATCTCGGTTGCCGCCTCGAAGCCATCCATTTCTGGCATCATCACATCCAAAATAATGAAGTCGTATTTGTTTTGCGCGGCTTGTTCAACGGCCTTTTTACCCGTGTCAACCAATTCGGTTTTGTAGCCTTTGGCCTCCAAGAATGTGTTTAACAATTTTCCCAGATTTTCATCGTCTTCTGCCAATAACAATTTATACTTTTCCATAGTTTCTCAATTTTACGGTGAATGTTGAACCTGCATTCAACTGACTTTCTAATTCAATTTTACCGCCATGTAAATCTATAATCGTTTTCACATAACTTAATCCAAGACCAAAGCCTTTTACGTTGTGCACATTGCCTGTTGGAACACGATATAGCTTTTCATAAATTCTACTCTGATATTCTTTTTTGATACCGATACCATTGTCTTGTATTTCTAAAATAAACCACCCACCAACTTCATTTCGCGTATTGATTTGAATCAATGGAGTACGTTCGCAATACTTGATCGCATTGTCTAGAAGATTGGCTACTAAATTGGTTAAATGCATCGGGTCGGCATCAACAAAAGCATTGGATGCCACAAAACGCGTTACAATTTCCCCGTGCTGCGCCTGAACACGTAATTGTGTGTTTTTCACCACATTGGTAATAATTTCGTGGGCATTGACTTTCTCAGGCTTTATTTTTAATTCGCCTTTTTCAATCACTGCACTCTGCAAAATGCTTTCAACCAATGATTCCAAACGTTTGTTTTCATCGTCAATCATTTTCACAAATGGGTTGTCTGGATTGGCATCTGATGACATATCTTTATCCGTTAGCGCCTCGCAAGCCAAGGAAATAGTTGAAATAGGCGTTTTGAATTCGTGGGTCATGTTCGATATGAAATCCGACTTCATGGTATTGTAATGCTGTTGGCTAATCAAAGTGCGCGTGAGCATCAAAACGGAAGCAATAATGGCAATCACCACAATGATGGTTACTAAAATCACCCATGTCAAGCGTTTCCAAATGATGAGTGTTTTGTCTGGAAAATGTATTTGAAGTGTTAAAACTTCATGGAAAATATCCGCAGGAAAGAGCTGCGTTTCGTAAATATGCCCCGTCAATTGCTTTTTATAATGCTTCAGTTCGATGCTCGGCTCCAGTGTTCTGCCTTCTGAATCTATTATGCGGTAATGAAAATGTTGGCTCAAGCCGCTTCTGTTGGCCTCATCTAAAATAATGCTTTCGAGCAGTTGATAGTCAATTCTTTCGGTCGATTTCATAAACAAATCTTCGCGAAAAGCTTGCACAATAATATCGTTGATGTATTTCGATTTGTTCAGCAAATCATGGGTCTCATGTATTTCTAAGTCTATTACTTTCAAATCTTTACCAAAATACTGATCCTCATCATCAGTGCTCATCATTTCTTGAAATTTGCTGTATTTTTTTGCCAAAACGCGGTGTTGAACACTCATTCCAGTCAATGAATCGGTTGCGTAACCCGATATAATCACATAATTTTCGTCGTGGTCATCAATGTGAATGGTGGTGTCGTGTATTTCAATTTGCTCACGGATAGAAAAGTGTACCTTGGCTTCATCCCGCAATATATTGTAGTATTTGTCTTCAAAATTTTCAGACATCAACATTTCATATTTGCGCTTTTCTTCCAGCTTTTCATGCCTGATGGAGATCAATTCTACTAGTGTTTGAGCCTTGTCGGAAAAATCACGACGCTCTTGTTTGATGAAATCCAAAACGAAATAAACCTGCAATCCCACAAGCATCATAATGGCAAGTGAGAGCAGTGCAATTAAGGCATATTTCCGGGTATTATTCAATGCTCAATGTATCAAGGTTCAAAGGTAATGGATATGTGACTCTGCCTCAGTTTGCTTAACGTTTTTTAACAGCGCAGTTATTGTTCATTTACAAGATTTCGAGTTGCTTTAGGGTTTCCTCCCATGACAACATAGCTTGTTCTAATGCGACTTGTTTTTCGGTCAGCAGCAAGAAAATGGCGTTTTGTTCGTCGGTTGACTCAAACTCAGACTGGTAAATTTTGTTGTTCAAGGTCTCAATTTCTTGTTCTATTGAAGCAATGAGGTCTTCAAATTTATTCACTTGATTATCAAGCTTTTGTCTTTGTTTTTTCAATTCTTTTTGCTCGAATGCATCTACAGTTTTGGGCGTCTCTTTTGGCACATTGGGTATATTGTTGTCCGTTTTGGGTTGACCGGAGTCGCCTTTTTTGAGTTTAAAATCCAAATATTCTTGAATTTCAAAGTGATGGATTTTCAATTTCTGATCCTCAATATCCCAGATTCTATTGGTTAGTCCGTTTAGAAATTCTCGGTCGTGTGACACCACAATGAATGTGCCTTCGTATTGTTTCAAGGCGTCTTTCAATACATCCTTACTTTGAATGTCGAGGTGGTTGGTAGGTTCATCGAGAATAAGTAAATTGGACGGACTCAAAAGCAATTGACACAGCGCCAAACGGGTTCGTTCGCCTCCCGATAATACGCCAACTTGTTTTTCAATGTCTTCGCCGCTGAATAAAAATGCACCTAAAATGGAACGCAGGTCTTTGCGAATGTCACCCACGGCAATGTCATCAACGGTTTGATAGATGGTTTTTGATTTGTCGAGTTTTTCTGCTTGATTTTGAGCGAAATAGGTGATATTCACATTGTGTCCATTCTCTACTTGTCCATCAAAGTCGATGTCGCGCATAATTGCTTTGAGTAGGGTAGACTTACCCACGCCATTGGGTCCCAGCAATGCGATTTTTTCTCCGCGCCCAACAGTTATAGATACATCCTTAAAAATGGTTTTGTCGCCATATTTTTTTTGCAACTGTTTCATCTCCAATACCCATTTTCCGGGCTGCACGCTTAATGGAAATCTGATTTTCAACTTTTTCAGATTGTCTTTTTCTACGTGAATGCGCTCTGTTTTTTCGAGTTTTTTAATCAAACTCTGGGCAAAAGCCGCCTTATTTTTTTTGGCTCTGAATTTATCTATTAATTCTTCTGTACGCTTGATTTCTTTTTCTTGGCTTTTTTGTGCTTCTGATAATCGTTCTATTTCTTCTGCTCTGATTTGCTTGTATTTGGAATAGGCATAGGGGAAATCATAAATTTGTTGATTGGATATTTCCCATGTTCGATTGGTTGCTTGATCCAAAAATAAGCGGTCGTGTGAAATGAGAATTAATGCGCCAGGAAAAGTGCTTAGGTAATTTTCTAACCAGGCTATCGAAACGATGTCGAGGTGATTCGTTGGCTCATCGAGTAGCAATATATCAGGACTGTTTACAAGTAATTTGGCTAATTCGCCTCGCATTTTCCATCCTCCCGAGAATTGATTCAAGGTTTTAGTGAATTCACTTTTTGGAAACCCCAATCCTTCTAATGCTTCAGTTACTCGCTCCTCCCATTGATAACCACCTATCAATTGGAATCTGTCATTCTTTTCGGTAAGTTCATCCAACAAGGCCAAATAAGTGTCGCTTTCGTAATCGGTTCGGGTTTCTAATGATTTATTGATGGCTTCTAAACGGTGTTGGATGTCGTTTATTTCTTTGTGTGATTGTTTCACATATTCATAAACGCTGAGTTCAGAATTCACTTCAATATCTTGGGTCAACATACCTATCGATAGTCCTTTGGGCATATGGATTTGCCCTTCAGAAGGTTTTTCTAAACCAGCTAAAAGCTTCATTAATGTTGATTTACCAGCACCGTTTTTCCCAACAAGACCAATGCGGTCCTTGGACTTTATTTGCATCGAAACATTGTGAAAAAGATATCCTTGAGGCAGGAACAAACCGAGTTGTTGTAGCGTAATCATTGCTGTGTTTTGCGAGACAAAGGTAACAAAAAAGCCCTCTGAGATAATCAGAGGGCTTCGTTATGAATTTTTTGTTTAGAAATCCCAAACGTCGTGTTCAATATTTCTGATGTGTTCCGTAATTCTCTGCGATTCATATAGCGCGTCGATACCATTTTTGAAAGTTTCGATGTTTCTGTCAAATACATTCGAAGCCTTAATAACCGTACTGTTGAATTGACGCTTCCAGAACAAATCGTCGAATGAGAACCACATGGCATCATTCTTTGGATTGTATGCAAAGTAATTATTGAAAACAAATCGACACTGTGGGAAATACAACCAGAACAATTCTTTTACACCTTCAATAACACCTTCAGGTGACTTTTGATAAATTATAGGACAAATTCCCATGATGCGTACGTCTAATACAGAACGTTCTTTATCAAAAAACCAATCTTCCTTTAACTTGTACTGAATGATGTCCTTCGACATGTACCAGGTTGTGTCTCTCGGAGGGTAAACATAATTTGAATCAGCATCAATAGAGTCGTCACCATATTGATCCTTAAGAGGGTCATCTGAATCTGCTCCAAGTGTCCCAAAGTAATAAAACAATTTGTCGCGAAATTCAAGGTCGTCATAAAAGTTTTTGCCAGGAGGTGGAGCAATTGGGTATTTAAAAGAATCACCGTCCTTTATCTGGAAATCAAGTGGATTGTAAGGCGAGTATATCGTTAAATCACCTTTTAAAACATGCGTTTTAATTATGGTCCACAAGCTCCAACGAGTTCCATGTTTCACCCAATTGTTGCTGGCATCATATTCGTCAAAAGGATAATACAAAGGGTGGTTGATTTTCTCACGCAAATCTATGGATCTCCAAACACGAGTTTCCCAAATCACATCAGCTTCTCTTACATGTTCGTAAGGAATCATACGCTTTGTTGGGATGTTGCTCTTGATGTAAACACCGTCAATTACGTTCGGAGACGGATTGTTGATTGGTCCCCCAGAAATTTGAGCCGATACAGCTGTAGCCGTACAAACTAATAACCCAATGATTAACCTTTTCATGACCTTTAATTTTAAAATTATTTTACTTTAAAAGATGCACCTGCTTTTCTCGACTTGCCGTCAGGACCCACAACAGTAGTCATTATTGAAATCGTGTTATTTGGACGTGCTTGTCTAATTAAACCTATTGCTGCAGGCGATAAAGATGGGCCAGAACCACTTTCAGGTCTTGGAGCACCAGTAACATTCACTTCCCAACTTGTAATATTAAAGTTGGCAACCAATGTAATTTCATCACCATATTTAGCGAATAAACGCGTTTGGGCTTTAATAGTTGCAGCAGGATACGAGCCTCCATCTTCGCAACTACCTAGATAAACACTTGGTTTAGGTAAATTTCTTACTCTAAACTGGAATGAACCCAGGTTCGCTGATTTTCCATCTGGTGAAACACCTTGAATTGAGATAGTAGCATCACGCCCTCCGCCAGGTGAGGCAACATATTCAGCTCCCGATTTTGTTAGGGTAACATTGTTCGTTCCTACAAGTTTGTAATCGGGGTAGCCAGATGCTGCACCAACAACTTTGTTTGGGTAACCACGATACAAAACAAACATTTCAGGCAAAGAAACAGCTCCAGTTGGTTTGCCGATTGAATATTCATACGACCAATTTTTTGGAACTTCCTGACCACGCTCTTTTACATAAATAACACCCGTCATTTTTTGAATACCAGGACTTCCAGATGCCTTGATTGGAATGGGACCTTTGTATTCAGTTCCATTATATACAATTCTAGGAGTTTCAGTTGAGTCGTAGGCAGCAATCATTACACGCAGATTCATCGTGTCACCTTGATTCAAATATCCTGTTCTCGCAAATGCCATAGGTTCAATTTTGTTGAAATTGAATGACGGAGCATCTACCTTTGAAAGATAAAATTCGGCAACTGTCGCTTCAGCATTTCTCACATCCACTGTCATAGCTGTTAACATAGCTGCAGCAGCAACAATCGGTGTATGATAGAACAACACAGAAACATAAGGTAGAGTCGTTATTTTTCCACCATAATTGGTTTCTCTTGTATCCGGTTGAGTCATTAATTCATACACCTGACGAATTTTCGATGTGTCGTCAGGATTACATGTTTTCAAAGCATCCTTTAAACCGCTAGGATCTTTAGGCGCTTTGAACGACCATTTTTTACCGTTAGAGGTATAATTCCCCATATCGTTGGTGATTTTGTCACGGTAATCATGCAGACTTTTAATTAAGTTCGGACCTTCACCTTTTGGGGTATTTATGTCTGAACCAATAAAATAGTCTGTTGGCGTGTCATAATCATCCATTTTTTGAAGTTCATTCAGGGGCTTTAATGCAGTAATGTTGTTATCTGCATCTCTAGAAAGAACCCAATCTGCGCCGCCTTCAGACTTGCCAATCATGGCATTGCTGTGCCCAAGAATATCTCCAATTAATTTGGATGATTCTTTTTGAAGGGTATTGGCGCGTGCCTTCCAATAATTTAAAATAGTCATGTCTGCTTTGGTGGTTTTTAGCGCAATTTCTTTTGCTTTAAATCCATCATATGCAGCACCAGCATTATTAGCAACCAGAACTCTACTGTCTTCTAACTTGTTATTTAGTGTAATAAATGCTGTGATAATCTCTTTCGACACGTTTAGTGCCAGAAGAGCAGTCAATACGAGATACATCATCCCGATCATCTTCTGTCTTGGGGTTTCTTTTCCGCCTGCCATTTTTAATAACTTTAAAGGTTATTTGATTTATGAAGATTCACAGAGAATTAGTCTCTTGTAATTGTCATTGCTTTCAACATGTTGCCATAAACTTGATTCAAACTGGTCAAGTTTTTAGAAAGCATAGACATGTTTTCTTTGTACAATTTCGTGTCTTCAACAGAGTCAGAAAGATTTTTCATCATATCCACTACCTGCGATTGGAAACGTTCTGTAGCCTCTAAGTGCTGAGACGAACCTTTCAATTGCAATTCATAAACGTTGTTCAAAGCACCTAAGTTTTTAGAAACTTTTTGCATTTGCTCACCAAATGACTCGCCTTCTTGGGTATTAGAAGTCAAGCCCATCAATGATTCAGAAGCTCTTTCGTATGATTGAGACAATTTTTTAACTTGGTCAGAAGCGCTAGCTAAGCTATCTACGTATGAATCAGTAGCAGCTGCAGCAGTCGTTACACCTTTCAATTGAGCAGCATTCTCGCCTAATGTACGCATACCGTCGCCCAATCTTTCGAGCAATTGACTATCTATTTTTGCTTCTTCTAGCATTTTATCGAGCTCGTCAGTAATACCTGAACCACGTCCGCCATGTGCAGAGCGCGCTGGTAATGCATCGTGGTCGAAATTTTCATCATGACCTAGAGCCAATTCTGGGTAAACCAATTCCCAATTGGGTTCTTCGTGAATCGGTTCAAACGCTGACATAAAGAAGATAAATGCTTCCACACCTAATCCTACGATAAGCATCGGACCTGCACCTGGCCAGTGCTGGATTTTAAACAATGCACCTACAATTACAATAGCAGCACCCCATCCGTAGAGTTTCGCCATAAATTTCTTCCAATTTTTACTTCCTGGTTTCATAGTCCTTGATTTTTAGATTTAGAGTTATACTTGATTTATTTGGTTTTAAAAATTATTATCTTAATTGAATGTCGCTCTGCAATTCCTCACCGCCTTCGCGGCTGAAGTCGCGTCCGCCACGTCCTAAGTGGGTCATAACGTTGCGGAATCCAATGTAAGATTTAGCCGTATCTTGATATTCGTATGTACGTGTACCATTTTGTAAGTAATATCCGATGTCTTTCCATGAGCCACCCCGAATTACTTTTCTTTTCATGGCTGGTGGATCCCAGTCCAAAGCATCGTAGCGGTAATCAGAATTCAAGTCATGCGAGAATTCATACATCGATTCGTCATAAGCTGTTTCACACCATTCGGCTACGTTTCCAGCCATACAGAACAAGCCCCATCCATTCGGATTGTATGAATAAACTTTCACAGTGTGGAAACCACCGTCATCGAAATAGCGACCACGCATAGGTTTGAAGTTGCCTAGGAAACATCCTGATTCGTTTCTGATATAAGGACCACCCCAAGGATATTGAGACTGATCTAAGTCGCCACGAGATGCTCTTTCCCATTCTGCTTCTGTAGGCAAACGGAAATCGTTTACATAAAGATCACCATTCTCTACCAACCAGTTGTTTAATAATTGTGTTCTCCATACGCTAAAGGCTCTTGCTTGCTGCCAAGAAACACCAACCACAGGGTAGTTGTCGTATGCTGGATGCCAAAAATACATATTGGTCATCGGGTCGTTGAACGAATAGGTAAAGTCTCTAATCCAACAAAGCGTGTCTGGATAAACTTGAATTTGTTCGTCGATTATGAATTGTCCTCGGTCTGAGTGCCCTCTAATGGCGTTGTTGTGACCCAATTCATTGAAGTATCCGAAGTCGGCATCTTGACCCACCAAACGTTCTTCTTGGAATGGGTGTTGTGGCCCAACAAGCTCTCTATGGCCGTCTACAATTTCACCATCTGCATCATAACCATTTGGATTCACATCAATTCTTCCTCGTTGAGCAGCTTCGCGGATATTGATCCACTGGTAGCGATAAACGAACTTACGTGTATCTAATTCTTTTCTTTTGAAGAAACGCTCAGACTTTTTGAGGTACAATTGGTTGAGCACTGGAGCAAAGTCTTCTTGGTACCAATCCAATTTTCTATCCCAATTTAAATTGAAATATTCTCGGTTTGTTGCGCGCTCGGCAGGGTCGTATTCTACCCATTCAAGTGCATCCTCATCGAAATACAACTCCTCATAATTGATATAGCGCTCTATATCAGTTTCATCAAGCTCAGTGTAGTCTTCATAAGCATAGATTAACTCTCTAGCAATAGAGTCGCGCACCCAGTTTACGAATTGACGATATTCGTTATTCGAAATTTCGGTTTGATCCATGTAGAAAGCTTGCACAGAAACTGCGCGATTTCTAGTTTGATGAACGAAAGGAACATCGGAATCATTCTGACCCATGTTGA
>JBIIJN010000066.1:0-15658 GCA_044233745.1 Crocinitomicaceae bacterium | reverse complement strand
AATCTGTGGCTCCACGCTTATCCGCTCGATTGAAAGCAGGATTTGCCTCGGGTGCCACGGCTCTTCCCAACGGTAACCAAGTTCGTGTAAATGTTTTCAGCGGTAAAGCCATGGCTTTGGTAAGTTTAAAAACAGAAACGAAAATAATCTCCGTTTTGCAAAACTCGTTAAAGCCAGAAGCTACAGGTTCTGCATGTTCAGTTGAAAACTTCAGTGGAAATGCAGGAAACGCAGGCATCGTAACCAAATCAGTGAAAAAGCCAGAAGGTGCAATTCCATTACCTGAAGCTGAATTGGTTGTGTCAGCTGGTCGCGGATTAAAAGGTCCAGAAAATTGGGGTATTGTTGAAGATTTAGCAACTGCTTTGGGTGCAGCTACTGCTTGCTCTCGACCTATAGCCGACATAGGCTGGAGACCACATCACGAACATGTGGGGCAAACAGGAGTTGCCATTCGTCCAAATTTATACATCGCCGCAGGAATATCAGGTGCCATTCAGCATTTGGCTGGTGTAAATGGCTCTAAAACAATTGTGGTTATCAATACAGATGCCGAAGCACCTTTCTTCAAGGCAGCCGACTATGGTATTGTTGGTGACGCTTTTGAAGTTCTACCAAAATTAACAGAGGCCGTAAAAAAATTCAAAGCTGCTCATTAATTGAGCGTCTAACTTATCTGCCGTCTGATGACGGAACAAATGTTATGAGCAAAATACGCCTCGAAATATTCGGTTTAAGCTACAGCCAAACACAATCTGGTGCCTATGCACTGGTTTTGTCGGAGACTGGTGGTTCCCGCAGACTTCCCATCATCATCGGTGGTTTTGAAGCTCAAGCGATTGCCATAGAATTGGAAAAGATGAAACCCTCAAGGCCGCTCACTCACGATTTGTTTAGAAGCATGGCTTTGTCGTTCAGCATCACGGTAAAGGAGGTGTTTATCTACGATTTATCAGAAGGCATATTCTACGCCAAATTGGTCTGTGAATCGAACGGCGAAACAAAAGAAATTGATGCACGAACTTCAGATGCTATTGCAATAGGTGTGCGTTTCAATTGCCCGATTTATACCACAGAAAACATCATGTCGTCTAGCGGTATTCTCATCGATGAATCCAATCAACTTTTGGGCGCCGATGAAAAAGACGATTTCTCAGACCTTGATGATGGTCCGATGAATGAAATGAGCACAAAATCCATCGACGAACTTCAAACGATGCTTCAAGAAGCACTCGAAAACGAAGATTATGAACTGGCATCGCACATACGAGATGAAATCAAGAAGCGCCAGTAATATCAATAAAATCAATGCTTGGTTAATCCTTGCTTTTGTTTGTATTCTTGCAATACCTAGTTTCGCGCAGCAAAATAACTTATTCAATCGCTGGGAACGCTCTACTGGATACCTTGAATTTAAGCAAGACCAAACCTTTGAAATTAAGGATGCTGATTTTCCGGAAATCAAATCTGGAAATTGGCAAATCACGAAAGACACTTTACTGCTCTTCGCTTCAACCGATACAGTTTCATTCTTTGTAAAAAGTCGCACGGCATCCGAGCTCACATTAATTTCATCAACATCCAAAGAAATTCATTACCTGGAGAGTTCGGTTAAAAACAACACCGGGTTTTCAGTGATTGGTTTGTTGCGCGGTTTTATCGGGTTGCTATTTGTGCTTGGATTGGCCTATCTTTTGAGCAGCGACCGCAAAGCAATTAATTGGTCACTCGTAGCAAAAGGTACGGTTCTTCAATTGGTTTTGGCTGTGCTTATTCTAAAAGTGCCGTTTGTAGCGGGAATTTTTGATTTTCTTGCCAAAATGTTTACCAAGGTTGTCAATATGTCGCACGCGGGAGCATCATTTGTGTTCAGTAGTTTTGGCGATGTTGACATGAATCCTATTTTGATGAATTTCGTAACATGGATTTTGCCTTCTGTGATTTTCTTTTCTGCCTTGTCTTCCCTACTTTATTATTGGGGAATATTACAAAAATTCGTGTACGGCATGGCTTGGGTGATGTATCGCACAATGGGTTTATCTGGTGCTGAAAGCGTAGCTGCTGCTGGCAATGTGTTTCTTGGTCAAACAGAAGCGCCACTTTTAGTAAAACCCTATTTAGAAAAAATGACCAAGTCGGAACTGCTCTCTTTGATGGTTGGTGGTATGGCAACTATTGCAGGCGGAGTATTGGCTGCTTATATCGGATTTTTAGGCAAAGGCGACCCAATCAAAGAACTTTATTTTGCCAAGCACTTGCTAACGGCTTCCATTATGTCGGCACCCGCAGCCATTGTTTTTGCTAAAATTCTATACCCAGAGAAAGAGAAAATTCAAACAGACCTAACTGTTTCCAAAGAAAAGTTAGGAGGCAGCACACTAGAAGCCATTGCCAATGGAACAACAGATGGCGTGCGTTTGGCGGTGAATGTTGGTGCCATGCTCATTGTTTTTATCAGTTTAATTGCGCTTTGTAATTACATACTTTGGTTGTTTGGATACATGACGGGATTAAACGAAATGATAGCGGCTGGAGGAAACTATGATAGTTTAAGTTTCGAATTTTTGATGGGAAATATTTTCGCGCCGGTCGCTTGGCTGATCGGGGTACCTTGGCAAGACGCCATGATTTTTGGACAATTGTTGGGCGAAAAAACCATCCTCAATGAATTTGTAGCCTACCCGCATTTAGGTGAATTGCAAGACCGCATGACCCAGAAATCTGTGCTCATGGCTACTTACGCCCTCTGTGGATTTGCCAATTTTGCCTCCATTGGTATTCAAATTGGTGGCATCGGTGCTCTTGTTCCAGGAAGAAAAGGAGAACTGGCCAAATTCGGCATGAAAGCGCTTATCGGTGGCACATTGGCTTGTTTGTCAACTGCGATTTTGGTGGGGATGATATTCTAGGCATAGGCAAGAGGTCATACCTCGAAACAGCAATGAATATAAAGGAAGTTTCCTCCTTGAACCTCTGAGAATAACTAGAGACAAACTAATCCACAAAAAAAACCGAACATCACTGCTCGGTTCTCTTTCAATTTATTTTTTTATGTTCTAAGCAAACATCAGAATGGGGTCTTCCAAATAAGCTTTCAAAGTTTGTAGGAAAGCCGCTCCAGTTGCGCCATCCACAACGCGGTGATCACAGGAAAGCGTTACTTTCATGATGTTGCCAACAGCCAACTGACCGTTTTTCACCACTGGCACTTCTTTGATTCCGCCTACTGCTAAGATGCAGCTATCTGGTGGATTAATAATTGCTGTGAAAGAGTCGATGCCAAACATGCCCAAGTTGGAAATGGTAAATGTATTCCCTTCCCAATCAGCTGGTTGCAGTTTTTTGTCTTTTGCTTTTTGAGCAAATTCTTTGACTTCCGCGTTGATGTCTTGTAAAGATTTTCCATCCGCGAAACGCACCACTGGCACCAACAATCCATCTTCAACGGCAACTGCTACGCCCACATGTACGTGCTCATTTCTGCGAATAAAATCGCCATACCATGAACTGTTGACATTCGGATGCTTTTTCAATGCTTTCGCAACCGCTTTGATTACCATATCGTTGAAAGAAATCTTGCTTCCTCCTTGATTGTTAATAGCTGTGCGCGCTGCAATGGCGTTATCCATATTGATCTCCAAATTCAAATAGAAATGTGGAGCTGTGAATTTACTTTCGGCCAAACGACGGGCAATGGTCTTACGCATTTGCGAAACAGGCTCATCGTGGAAAGATTCAACTGCATTTAAAGCGCCCATGTTTCCAGGAACAAATGCGTCAACATCGCGCTTGATGATACGTCCATTGTCGCCCGAACCTTTAATCATGCCCAAGTGAATTCCGCGTTCCTCAGCCATTTTACGAGCCAAAGGAGAAACATTGATGCGACCCGTGTTTTCCATTACTGGAGCAGGAACAGCTTTTGTTTGTGTAGGAACAGAGACAGGTGCAGCAACAGGTGCAGGCGCTGGACTTGAATTTTGAGTTGCAACTGGCGCTTCTTTTTGAACCGGAGCAGCTGACTTGCTCGAATATGCTGCAAGTAAGGCTTTTACATCAGTACCTTTTTCACCAATAATCGCCAAAATTGAGTTTACTGGAGCACTTTGACCTTTTTCAACACCAATATGCAACAAGATTCCATCATAGAAAGACTCAAATTCCATAGTGGCTTTGTCTGTTTCGATTTCAGCCAAAATATCACCTGAAGCTACAGTATCGCCCACTTTTTTATGCCAAGCTGCAACAACACCATCGGTCATGGTATCGCTCAATTTCGGCATTTCAACCACCTGCGCTTTGAATTTTGATAAATCCACCGCGACTTGAGGTGCAGCAGCCGGAGCCTTTTCTTCAACAACAGTTGGAGCAGCAGGAGGCTCTTGCGTTTCAGCTGGCGCACTACCATTGGCTTCTTGAGCCAACAAAGCTTTAACGTCCGTTCCAGCTTCACCGATAATTGCCAAAATTGAATTTACTGGAGCGCTTTTTCCAGTTTCCACTCCGATATGGAGCAAAACACCGTCGTAAAACGATTCAAATTCCATGGTCGCTTTGTCCGTTTCGATATCAGCTAACAAATCACCAGAGGAAACTTTGTCGCCAACCTTTTTATGCCAAGCCGCCACAACACCTTCTGTCATGGTATCGCTCAATTTGGGCATGTGTACAATTTCTGCCATAATATTTATCTAAAATTGCTTTTAATACTCTTTGATGTATGGATAATCTTTTTGCATGTAAACATCTTCATACAATTCTGATGGGTCTGGAAGTGGTGATTCTTCAGCGAACTTCACTGACTCTTCTACTTCATTTTTCACCCACTCTTGGATTTCAGTGATTTGTTTTTCAGTCAAAAATTTGTTGTCTTGAATCACTTTCAAACAATGTTCAATTGGGTCGCGCTCTTGCCAATCGGCCACTTCGTCTTTGCTGCGGTATTTTTGCGGATCAGACATTGAATGACCTTTGTATCTGTAAGTTCTGATATCCAAAAGCGTTGGTCCATCGCCTCGACGGGCGCGGTCGCAAGCCTCAGCTACAGCGTCATGCACGGCTTCTGGCGACATACCATTTACAGAAAATGACGGCATTTCATAAGAAGCGCCAATTTTCGATAAATCGTGAACGTTTGTTGTGCGTTCAACTGAGGTCCCCATCGCGTAATTGTTATTCTCAATGATAAAAATCACGGGTAATTTCCAAAGCATCGCCATGTTGAATGTTTCATGCAAGGCACCTTGACGCACAGCACCATCACCCATAGAAACGAAGGCTACGTTGTCTGTTCCATTGTATTTTTCAGCAAAACCAACACCTGCGCCCATTGCAATTTGAGCACCCACGATTCCGTGACCACCCATGAAATTTTTCTCCTTATCGAAGAAGTGCATCGAACCACCTTTTCCTTTAGAACAGCCTGTAGCTTTTCCGTATAATTCTGCCATCAACACGCGAACATCAGTACCCAAACCAATTGGATGTGCGTGATCGCGATAGGCGGTCATGTGCTTATCCGTTGGGCGCGAACCACTAACTGTTCCTGCCACGACAGCTTCTTGACCGATGTACAAGTGACAAAATCCACCAAATTTTTGTTGGATATACAACTGACCCGCTTTCTCTTCGAATTTGCGCATCAAAAGCATGTCTTTGTACCATTTTATGTAGGTCTCTTTCGAGAATTTCAACTGATTATCAGCGGCATCCTTCTTTTTTGCTGAGGCTGCTGGTTTTGATTTCTTAGAGATTGCTTCTGCCATAATATCAAATTAGAGGTGCAAATATAGTTTATTTCGGTTTTTGTTATTGTTATGGAAACAATATAGTGTGTGAAAAGGTTGAATCTTATCTGCTTTTCATAATGCGGTCCAAATCGCGTTTGGTATCTTTCTCCTTCATATCCTCGCGTTTGTCGTGGAGTTTTTTACCCTCGCCTAGGGCAATTTGCATTTTGGCAAAACCAGATTCTGACATGAAAATTTTGAGTGGCACGATTGCAAAACCTTTTACCTGAGATTTTCTTTTGAGTTTATCCAATTCCTTGCGATTCAGCAACAATTTTCTGTCGCGTTTGAGTTTGTGGTTGTTATATGAACCTTCGGCATATTCGGCGATGTGCATGTTGCGCACGAAAAGTTGATCTCCCTCAAACACACAAAAAGCCTCGAGAATACTGGCCTTGTTTTGGCGAATGCTCTTGATTTCAGTACCCGAAAGTTGAATGCCCGCCGTGAATTCATCCATGATGTGGAACTCGAATCGGGCGCGCTTGTTGGATATATTTACAGTGTTTGTAGACATGGGACAAAAGTAAGGAAATTAAAAGTAAGAAATTAAAACTTCGACATGCTCAGTTTGAAAAATTAAAATTGAGAAATAAGATGGTCAGTGTAGAATCGAACGGTCATTCGATTTGTAACATGAAATCAAAAAGTCATGAAAAAAAATCACCCCCCAATCGGCACTCTCACCGTTACCATGAAATTAAATCCGGGCTCAGTGATTTCCAATAGTCTGTAACGACTCAGGTGTTTGAGATAAGGTGTGTTGAGTATATTTCTGAATCCTAAATTCACCAACATGCCTTGTGGGAAATTCACTTTGCCGAGCGATTTGCCAGATAAGATTTGAAAACCGATGTCGGCATTTAATAATAAAAAACCTGGTGTGGCTTTTTCGTTGATATCTACCAAATTTTGCGCAAAAACATAGTTCACCATGGGTTTGAAGAACATTTTTTTCATGAATTTCCAATCGCCCATTTTCCATTCGGGTTCTAAGGAAAGTTCGAGTGGCGGAATAAAAGGCAAATTGCGACCCAAACTCAAATTGTAGGCATGCACGTATTGCGCTTTGGCCGTGAAATTGAATTGTTTTCCAATGGCTTGTTGGAACATCACCTCTGCCCCACTCAAAACAGCATCGTGTTGGGCATAGCGAAACATTTGTCCAGCATCTGGCAAAGGCGAGAACTGACCCGTTGGACGCAGATAAATAAAGTTGTTGTAGTAATTGACAAATGGAGTAATGGTTAAAACGCGCTTGTCGGTGTGGTATTCATATAAAACATCGAGCTGATAGGCCGTTTCGGTTTGCAAGTCGGGATTGCCTATTTCATGACGAAAAGTACCGTGATGCACGCCATTCATGGTCAGTTCAACTGCTCTTGGAAAACGATACGTTCTAGCCAAATTGAATTTCAAAATGTGGTGGTGCGTAATTTCATAATTCAAGCCAATTTGAGCCGCCCAATTGGCAAAATTTCTTGTTATTTCAGGAGCCAATTCTTGATCCAAAACTTGACCTTGCTGAATAACTGCGCGTTTTTTTTGCTCGGTTTCTACGCGGGCATAATCTGTTCGGAGACCAAAATTCAAATTCCAACGCTCGTTTAAGACTTGTTCTGCAAAAGCATAAATCCCAAATTCCAAGGCGGAAAAATTGGGCAATAAAAATTCAAATCCCGCGTGTTCATTGGTTTGATATAATCCAGTGGCACCAACATTCAATTTGGTTTGGTTGGATAAAGTTCGTTTTATCGTAGTACGAAATTGATACGTTTCCAAAACAAAACGGTGGGCAGTATCCGAAGGCGAACTGAGCACAACGCCATGCAAATGCGCCAAGGACTGCTCCAAGCGATCGTTGCGTTGGTAGCCTAAATCGGTGCTCCAAATGGTGTTTTTCCTCAATCTGGTGATGTGATGCGCGTCAATTTTGAAGTGTCCGACACGCTGCGATGGCAATTCGATGTTTTTAAAATCATTTTCATGACCCAAACCATAGGCATTCGGAACCCCAATCGCCCCTGAAAAAAGTCCTTGATGGAGATGGTAATAACTGCCTCGAATCCAAAATTTGGAACTTTCCGTTTTGTATCCTAAAGTCAAGCTGGCGTTGCGCTCCAAACCAGCGGTATTTTTCAAACGGCGCTCGTAAATAGGAAGATTAAAAGTGAGATAGGTAAAGGAATCAATGGGCACGCGCATGTCTTGGTACTGCTTTTGGCTGAAGCGGGCATTGAAATAGAAATTGTTCTTCAATCCTTTGACACCGACAGAATGATGCCAATTGTTGTTGTTGGTTTTATAACCGGAAAGCAAATCGATTTTCAAGCCATTTTCTTCTGGCCAAATATCATTGAGGATGTGAATTACGCCTGCCATGGCATCCGGACCATAAACAATTGTCGCAGGACCGCGAATCACTTCCACGCGTTCGATGCCGTATTGATCCAATTCCAAACCATGATCGTTGCCCCACTGCTGCCCTTCTTGACGCAAGCCCATGTCTGCCACATAAATGCGCGTGCCCGACAAACCGCGAATCACAGGTCGAGCAATGCCCACCCCAACATTGTTAGTCGTTACCCCTGGTATGGATTCCAAAGTCTCGGCAAAACTACTCGGATTGTTCTGCAACATTTCCTCGCGATTCATGGAAGTCACAGACACCGAAGAAGTGCGCTCCGAATTGCTGATCAAAGCATGTTCAATAACGGTTTCACGCATTTCGAGTGAGGTGGGATGCAAAAAAACGACAAGCAAAGTATCGCGCTGCAAATCCAAATCCAACTCCTTCATCTCAAAACCCGCCGCATAAATATGTACATGGTGGTAGCGCAAATTTGACGCAAAAATCCCAGAACCATTGGGGAAAACAGCAATTTTATCTTCGTCAATGGAATGCACTTTGGCTCCCAAAATCAACTCGTTATTGTCTTCATCGCGCACCTCGATTTGTATGGCATATTGTTGCGCATGCAGTTGAGTGCTAAGAATAACTAAGAGAAGCGAAAAAAGGAATTTCATGCGGTTTTTGCAATTGAGTTGCAAAAGTAGGGAAAATCTCCCTATCCCAGAGATTTATGAACTAATTTCATCAAACTAATGACAATCAACATGGAACCATAAAAAATCAACCACGCTAACAATCCACCCCTTTCTTAACATTCCTCGACAAATATTTCACCATATTTGCAAAAAACTAAAACTATAAATATGAAGTTGATTCTGACCCTATCATCTGTTTTATTATTGTGTGCGTTTTCTTGGGCACAATCTCCTTATCAACAAGCCAAATCGCAGTTTTTCAAGGTTGAATATGCGCCTGCTGCATCCGATCCTTTGTGGATTCAATTGATGTATAGCGATGCGCCGAACTTTGATGAAGTTTTGGCGGCTTATGAGGATTATTATTCCAAAAATCCGAAAGAGAAAACGATTCACACACAAAATTTCAAGCATTGGGTGAAGCAAGTGCAGCCTTATGTGCAGGCAGATGGTTCAATTCGGATTCCTTCGGCTGAGGACTTGCAAAATCAGGAAAACTTGATGCGCGAACAAAGAAATAGTTCAGGAAACCGTGTGGAATTGTGGTCGGATGTGGGTCCGGCAAGAACTTTTGTAAACAACGCCTCAGGCAATCAGCGTCCAACGCAGGTAAATATCTACAGTTTGGGCATTGCGCCTTCGAATACAGACATCATGTATTGTGCGGGTGAAACGGGCGGCATTTTCAAATCTACGGACCATGCCATGACTTGGATCTTGGTTTCTAAAGGAGAGAATTTCACGAATGCGCAAGATATCAAGGTGCATCCAACGAATCCAAATATTGTTTATGTAGCTGTGAATCAACATATTTACAAATCAACGAATGGAGGCACAACATGGAACATTGCCTATTCGTTTGGTAGCAATGTGGTTGTGGAGCAATTTTACATCCACCGCACCAATGTAGAGCATGTGTATGCAGCCACGAGCAACGGTTTGCATCTTTCCACCAATGGCGGCACAACTTTTAGTCAATTGATGACGGGCAGATTTTGGGATATCCAAGCACACACTGTGAACCCAGATATCATTTATGTTTCGAGAAGAAATACGACTTTGAACCGTGCCGAAATTTTCAAATCAACAGATGCGGGAAGCAACTGGGTTTTGAAAGACAACGCTTGGTATATGCCACAAACACCTTCGCAAGCGCAAGATATTGGTTGTAAAATTGCCTTAACACCAGCCGATCCAGAGCGCGTTTATTGCGGCTTAATTGGTCAGAGCAAACCTGGTGATGCTGGTTGGATTGGGGTGTATTACAGCATAAACGGTGGCGATTCTTGGGTCAATCCGACGGGCACAGATGGCGGACCCTATGTTTCCGGAAGCAACATGAACACCAATTGGTATGTGGCTGGCTACTATGATGCTGGCGGAGATCATTATCATCAAGGGTGGTACAATTTTGATTTGGTAGCTTCGGATGTGAATCCAGACCGCATTTGGATTGGAACTGTTTGGTTTTGTGAATCCAACGACCGCGGGGCAACAATTGAATATGTGCGTGATACAAGAAATTTGGAAATGCATGCCGATATTCAGGATATGGAAGTTATGAACGGTGAACTTTGGGTGGCCTCTGATGGTGGTTTGAATTTTTCTACAGACCAATCTCAGACCATGCTCATCCGCAATGATGGCGTTACTTCGAGTGATTTTTGGGGCTTCGACCAAGGATGGAACGTGGATACTTATGTTGGCGGACGCTACCACAATGGCGATGCTGTAAGTCATGAAAATTATGGTCTCGGCAATTCACTTTTCTTGGGCGGTGCTGAAGAAGCCACGGGTTACATCAATCAACTCAACAATCAGGAAACACATTTCTCGGATATCACCGATAAGATTACACCACTCGATTTGAATGGAACAGCGAGCAATACTTTCAATTATGCCATTTATCCCAACGAAAGTTACACATGGATGAATTCATCTGAGGTGCATTGCGACCCGCGTTATGCCAATCATTTATATTTGGGTAGAGACAACATTTTCTACAAATCCACATCTGGGGGTACAGTTTTTCAGCCTTTGTTTACTTTTCCAGAAAATAGCCGCGTTTTGGAATTTGAAGTGGGTCGCGATAATCCGAATATCATTTACTGTGCAGTTCGATTAAACAGCACATGTACCATATACAAATCCATAGATGGAGGCTTGAATTTTGTGGCGTTGACCTCACCAAGCACAAGTATGAGTCGCGTAGATATTTCTCTGAATCCAGCGAATAGCAATCACATTTGGATGAATGCACGTTTTGGAACCAATGGCAACAAAATATTTATGAGTACAGACGGCGGACAAACGTGGATCAACAAAACAACAGCTGCTTTAGATGGCAACAATTGTTTGGATATTGTATATCAAGGAGGAACAAATGATGTGGTATATATCGTGTCCATCAACAATGTTTTCTATTGGGATGCCACTGCGAACAACTGGGTGAATTATACCGAAGATTTGCCATTTGTAATCAATCCTTTGCATTTCCGTCCGTTTTATAGAGACCAAAAAATCAGACTTTCATCGACGCGAGGCATTTGGGAAGCACCTTTGGCAGCAGCTTCTGCTCCACTCGCGCAACCGATGACATTTACCGACAAAGTTTATTGCTCTCGAGATACCGTTCAATTTGATTGTTATTCTGTTCTCGATCATGCAGGAGCACAATGGCAATGGAATTTTTCTCCGCAGCCACAATATGTGAGCAATTTGAATGTCCGCAACCCGAAAGTTGTTTTAGGTCAAGAAGGATATTACACCGTAACTTTGACCGTAACCGATGGAAATGGATTGAGCAGCACCAAAACTGTAGCCAACATGATTGAGTTAATCGACAATTGTTCGCCAGATACCATTCCGGGCTTGGCAATGCGTTGTTTGGCGAATGGCGATTATGCCAATATACCCGATTTGGGCATTGGCGAAACCAATACTTTCACTGTTTCTGCTTGGATTAAACCCAACGGAACACAAGACGAATACACAGGAATCGTGATGGGAGATGGCTCAGCAGCTGGTTTGAATTTCCGTCCGAACATGGCTTTGGCTTACCACTGGCCTGGTGGACAATGGTGGTGGAACAGCGGATTGATTGTTCCTGCCGACGTTTGGTCGCATGTGGCGATGGTTGTTTCTCCGAGTTCAATCACTGTTTATTTGAACGGTGTTGCGGCAACACACAATATTGCACCCCAAATGGCAGATATTCAAACCATGAAAATTGGTTCTTACCAAGCCTGGGATGGTCGAAATTTCCGCGGTGAAATTGATGAAGTTTGCATTTGGAATCGCTCATTGACGCAAAATGAAATCCGTGAGCTGCGTCATTTGACCAGAACAGGACCAACAGCTTACACAGACGATTTGGTGGCTTATTATCAGTTCAATTTGCCAAACACAGTAATCATCAACGATAGAATTGGTTTGAACCATGCCAGTTTGAACGGCGGCGCTACAAAAGTGCCTTCTTCTGCTCCAGTTGGAGGTGGAGTTAGCGATCGATTGACCATTGCGGCAGATGGAACAGTAATTTTTCCAAACACACAAACAACCATGATTTTGGCTCCGGGCACAGCTTGGACTGGAGAAGTTGTGGTTTCACGTTTGCACGTTGATCCGAATGTGTCACCCAACAGCAATTCCAACATGAACCAATATTGGATAGTAAACAACTATGGTTCAACGCCTGCTCTGCCCTTACAATCATTGACTTTTACAACAACATTTATCACACCAACAGGAGCAGCATCATCGGTTCAACTCAGCAATCGATCAGACAATGCGCATTTGAATAATTGGAACAACTTGTGCACAGCTGCAAACATCACTGGAAACAGCATTTTGTTCAACAACACATGTAACATCAGCAATTTTGGTCAATTCGTTGCAAGTTCACCGAATTTCACACAAGTGAGCATTGACGAAGTGTTGGAAAACAACATCGTTATTTACCCCAATCCAAGCACGGGTATCTTCCATATTGCATTGCCGAGCAATCAGACCTATCAGATTGAAGTTGTGGACAATATGGGTCGCGTGGTTTTGAATCAAAGCAACATAGAAAACACAAGCATGCTCGATTTATCCGACCAAGCGAGTGGTGTTTATTTGATTCGTTTGATAGATACAGCTGGAAATGTGAGTTTTGGAAGAGTGGTGAAGAGGTAAAGCAATTCAATCCTTGAAAATTTGACATCAATTCCGATGGGATTTATCACACTGGAATTGATTTTCAAGGACCCTACTTCCTTACCAAATGCTTCAATTCACTCACTTCTCGCTGAATTTCTCGCACTGATTTCACCAATTCACTTTCTGAAACTTGCACATCGGGCAGTTCTTTGGCGATGTAGTTGACAAACTTCCAAACTTCAATGATATCGTTGGCATGAACCATGTATGGCGGATACAAGGGATTGGTTGAACACAACTGCAAGGATTTATCAGAATCGAGCAAGTTGTTGACGATTTTAAAAACAATACCATCGTTTTTGGTCACCACGATGCATGGCGTTCCACTTTTCATCAGGTTCCAGTTTTGGATAAATTCACCAGTAACAAAGGAACCATGAGAAACGGGCGGCATGCTATCACCTTCAATTGGGAAAGAGCGGTATTTCTTCTCTTTCGACAAAAATGGTAACGAAAACGTCGGCAAGACCTTGATGTAATCTGGATCGGCATAGCCAGAAACATAACCTGCTCGGGCTGCTTGAGGAATCATTTCAATGAGTTCTTCGTTGTTGTGATCCACAACGGACATCAGCACGCGCAGTTTACTGCCTTTCGTATCGGTGTAAACGCCTTTGTCCACCGGCGACCAATCGACCTCGGTGAATTTAGAGAAATCTTTATTCACCAAATCGTCTAAGGTTATGCCATAGAGCTTACTGACATTATTGAGCGTCGAAATATTGGGTTCAGCTACCCCATTTTCATAACCGCTATACGACGAACGTGTTAGGCCCAAATCCTGAGCCAATTCCTCTTGAGATCTCTTCGCGCGCTTGCGCAACAACTTGATGTTATGACCAATCATAATGACAGATTTTTTACCATTCTTTTGACAAAAATACAATCATTTTTTGGATTAGCAAATTTCTTGTAAAAAAATTGTTCATTTATCAAATTCCCGTTGAAGACAAGCGGCTTAAATTGATTGTTAAATTCAAATCCCAGCATACTGTCAAAACAAATTTATGAATCCAAATTTTCCATGCTCAGGCTTGCAATTTTGCGCTATTTTTACGCTCCAAACAACAAACACATGAATTTCCTCAAAAAACATTGGAAAAAAATTGTCGGTATAATTGTTCTCGCGCCAGTGCTACTTTTTGGCGTGGCTACGTTGATGCTTTACACGCAACAAGAAAAATTGGTACAGTTTTACTTGCAAGAGTTCAATGCCGATATCCATGGTCACATTGTGATTGGAGACAGCAAAGTGGCGCCATTTAGAAATTTCCCGTATATATCTATTGATTTACAGGATGTTATCGTTTACGAATCAGAAAACGATACAACTGGCCGACCCATCATTGAATTGGACGACGTTTATGTAGGTTTCGATTTATGGAAATTGCTCGGCGGAAAAACGGAAATCAAAGCCATCACGCTAAAAGATGGGCATTTGGATATTATCCAAGATGAAGAAGCCAATCTGAATATCGCTCAAGCATTTGCCTTGAAAAAACCTGTTGAGGAAGTGGCAGAAGCGTTCCATTTGGTCTTGAAAAAAATCAAATTGAAAAATGTGGACATCAACAAGCATAATTTGGAGAATTTGTTTACCATCGATGCGTTTGTAAAAAATGGTGTCATCAAAATTGACATGAACGACAAACGCCAAATTCTGCACGCCGATTGCGATTTTATACTATCAGTGGTTCAAGATGGCGACACCACATTTTTCAAAAACAAACACGGCGATATTCATACAGATTTCAGCTTCAACCTAGAAAGTTTGGTGCTCGATTTCGAACCATCAGAAATAGCCATAGAAAAAGCCCAATTTAACTTTGAGGGCTCCATTGACTTGAAAAACGATGCCTTGCTCGACCTTAAGTTTGGCGGGGAAAAACCCAATTTTGATCTCTTTCTTTCATTTGCACCTGAAGAATTGGAACCCACACTGAAGCGCTACGACAATGCAGGTCAGGTCTATTTCAATGCAGAAATTACAGGGAAATCACTCAATACAATTCCGCACATTGAGGCACGATTCGGCTGCAAAGAAACATTTGTGAGCAACCAATTTAACAATAAAAAATTGGACCAATTGCAATTCAACGCGTTTTTCTCCACTGGGGATTCAAACACATTGGAAACCATGTATTTTGAAATCAAAGATTTTGAAGCACGACCAGAAGCTGGAAAGTTTAAAGGCAATTTATCCGTTCGCAATTTCAACAGTCCTGATATCAATTTGCAACTGGATTCTGATTTCAACCTCGACTTCTTGGCAGATTTCTTTGAACTAGACAACCTTTACAAGCTCAAAGGTCAGGTCTTGTTGCAAATGAATTTTCACGACATTATTGATTTGGCTCATCCTGAAAAAAGTTTGGAAAAATTCGAGCAGGCCTATTATGCTAAACTCACGGTGAATAATTTGAGTTTTGAATCGCCCGACTTTCATTTGCCCATCAAAAACATCAGTATTTCAGCAGAAACGGTTGGTAATGATTTGAAAATAAGCAAAATAGACGCAAAAATCGGGAAATCCGACTTATCCATTAGCGGCAGACTGACCAACATTCCAGATATTCTTCATCACACAGATAATGATGTTTTGCTAGAAATGAGTTTGAAAT
>JBIIJN010000135.1:0-4051 GCA_044233745.1 Crocinitomicaceae bacterium | reverse complement strand
GGTTCTTGCATCTTATAGCGCACGCCATCCACAGTGATTTGTCGTTCCTCCATTACCTCAAACAAGGCGGCTTGTGTTTTGGCAGGCGAACGGTTAATCTCGTCAATGAGCACAAAATTGGAGAAAATAGGACCTTTTTTGAATTCAAAGGCAGCTTTCGATGTATCGAATATTGATGTACCAATGATATCTGAGGGCATCAAATCGGGTGTAAACTGAATGCGACTAAAATCCATATCCAAACACCGTGCAAGCAATCTGGCCGTAATGGTTTTTGCAACACCGGGAACCCCTTCAATGAGCACATGACCCTTGGTCAACAAAGCCACCAAAAGTTGATCCACCATTTCGTGTTGCCCCACAATTACTTTCCCTACTTCGAGTCTGATCTGCTCCATGGCGTGACGCAATGCTGTCAAATCCAACTGACTCTCGAAATTAAAATTTTGTTCTTCCATATTCATCTATTTATTTCAAATTCAATTTATTCACTATTTTTTTCAACTCCTCAAAATCGAAATCAAAAGCCACAGTACGGGACTTTTGTTTTTTTAAATACCGCACAAATTCCTGAGCGGCATAAATGTTACAATTGGTTGCGTTGTGCGTTTTTTCTGCAAAAGAATCATCTATTTGAGATGTATCGATGCGATGCTCGTTGCGCAATTTATCCAAAATCAGCAAGATTTGCGTTTCAATCAAGCCGTGGTAATTTTTCTCTAAGAGATGAAATTGTGACATGCGCTTGGTATAATCAACGCTGTAGTTTCGTTTTGCTTGAATCAAAGGGATGATGCGTTGTACTCTTTTGGCCTTCATCAACACAAAAAGTAAGGCAATCAACCACAACATATACCAAGCAGCTTTTAGTGCTGGCTGACTCATCACATAGCTCAAAAGAGAATAGTTTTCCTCACTTTTGTCGCGCTTGTAGTTGTTGAACCACAATATTTTATTGGAATGCAGATGAGACAAAACGCCCGCTACGTATGCAGCATTTTGCATGTTCAGAAACGAATAGTTGCTAAACATTTCAGGTGTAGCATGCACAAAAACAAGTCCATCACCATAACGATATGCAAAGAAATTACAGTACTTTTTTGCTTCTTCTCCGGGCAATTCGATGTAACCCAGGGGCACAATCCAATCTTCATCGGGCAACACAAAATATTCCTCATGCACCACCAAATCCAAGTTGTATTTCTTATGCGATGAAACCAAACTGTATTGGAACAATGAGCTGCCCACTGTCAACTGCTTCATAGAAACATCAATACCTCGCAACCAATCGTCTGGCATATTATTCACGGAAATAAACGATTGATGCCCAAAGGCCACAAAATCATCCAAAATTATGTCAATTGTAGATGAATACAAATTGGCTTGATCGTCAACGTAAAAAAAGGTGCTGTTTTTAAAATCAGACATCGCGTATTCGAGCTCGTATGCATTCTCGTTGATATAGTCGCGCACCTTTTTATTTACTTTTTCTACTTGGTTAAAGCCATTATTCATGTCCTCAATTTCCTGCGCTAGGATATACAGACCATAGGGTGATTTTTTATTAGTACGATAGTTTTTACTCCAATCTACCGGTGGTTTTACAGGTTCACAAGCCGACAATCCGAGCAGCAAAATAGTCGAAAGCAAAACAAAGCAATATGTCGTCAGGCCCCGCATCATCCGTATAGTTTATTTTTAAAATTCAACGCCGCCTGTTTGAATTGTTCATCCGTCAAATCATGATCACCATACCAGCAATAATCGAAAATTCGGCTCAATATTTCAAATTCATTGCGGATGTCACTTGACTCAATTTCGTAGCGGTATTCACGATTGGTTTTATCTGGATGAAATTCGATGGTTTTTTCTCTATTGAGTCTTTGCAAATAGGCCAAGAAATAATATCGAATCGCCAATTTATATTCACCTGCTTGCTCGGCCTGTCGAATCAAAGTGAAATAGTCAATTTCGCTGAAATTCAACGTTTCATCTACAATCTCATACATACCTTTTTGCTTTTTACCCTTGCGAGAAATACCGCCATCTGAGACCAAGGAATAAATGACCAGCAATACAACAATCAAGATAACCACAATGCCGAGGTAAAACAACACCGTTCCAATCAAATTCATCAGTCCCAAGTTAGGTTCAGGCGTATAGACTTGTTCGGTGTAATCAAAGTCTTTCGATTTATAGCGCGATTTCAAATTGGGTTTGAATGAACGATTGGTGCGTTGATTTTCAATCAATTCATGGGCAGGCTGAATATCGTCTTCTAGTTCGACGGTTGAGAAATCCGAATAATCGTCTTCCCAATCATCTTGCGCAGCAGACAAAAAGGCAAATCCCAGCACGAGGGCTAATATGAAACCGATTTTTTTCAATTCTCTTGTAAAAATTGTGTTTTAGAAAATACCAATCGCGGATATATGAGATAATAAAACGTGATAAAACCTAAGGTAAGAATGATGATAAAAAAGGCCCAAAATACACCCATTTCTAATGCAAAACGGGTCACATATCCCTCTAAAAATGCAGCCATTATGGTGAATGGAATGGTGCTGAGGTAAACTTTAAACGTGTTTTTGAATCCAATTTTGAAGGATTGCTTGCGCGAATAGGTGCCCGGAAACATGAAACTCGCAGCCAATGCAAAACCCATTGCCGCTTCTATGACCATACCGAAAATTTCCATCGAACCATGTATCCAAATGCCCTGAACACTTTTTAACAAAACTTCCCTGATGTAAAACATGGTTTGAAAAGCGCCCAACATCATGGCATTGTTGAAGAGAATATAAAATGTGCCCAAACCGAATAGCATGCCCGCGAAATACATATAAGCACCCACACGTAAGTTGTTGAAAGCAATACCAATAAAACTGCCCCAATCGCTACCTGATTTATAGATACTCACCGGATTGCCATTTTCGATATTTTCAATCGTTTCATCTACATATACATCACCCAAAACGTACCGGATAAACTCCTCATCTTTAATAGCAGATAATACACCAATAGCCGCGATAACAAAGAAAACAGCAAAGGTGAAATAGATGGTTTTGCGATATCGGTAGGCAATCAATGGCACCTCACGGGAGAAAAAAGTAACAATCCGAGAAAAATCGTGGCGCTTTTTTCTGTAAATTTTGAGATGGATGCTCGAACTTAAATAATTCAAATAATAAACCAACTTACTTTTTGGATAATAGGTGCGGGCAAATGACAAATCATTCAGCAGTTTATTGTAAATGTCAACCAATTGGTCAGGATTGGCAATTGATTTTCCATTCACGATTTGCTCAACATTGAGCCAATATTGTTTATTTTGTGCAATAAAAGCAACTTCTCTCATTGGGATGCTAAAATATATAATATGCAACAAGTAGCAATACATACACCACAAAATGTTGACATTGGATTCGCAACTGCCGATGTGGGTAAGAGAATTTTTGCGCGAATAATCGATCTTATCTTGGCATTCTTTCTTGGGCTTGGGCTACTATTTATCTATGGGAGATATGTGGAACCTCATTTTTATTTTGCAGATTCTTGGTCACAAACGGCATTAGAACAATTGTTTCTTTTACCCGCATACACGTATGACTTGTGGTTTGAAGTTCTCACCAATGGAAAATCGCCCGGCAAAATGCTCAATAAATTACGCGTGATGCGACTCGATGGACATCCTTATTCTTGGGAAAATGCTCTTGCTAGATGGTTGTTTGTAATAATCGATTGGTTACCGACTATGGGCATCACAGGTTTTATCGCCATTTCATCAACCAAAAACGCCCAACGTCTCGGTGATTTGGCAGCGGGTACCGTTGTAGTTTCAATAAGTAAAGAAATCGGAATTGAACAAACCATTTTACTCGAATTGAAACAAGGATACGTTCCGAAATACACGCAAGTTGTTCGCCTTTCAGACAACGATATGAGAATAATCAAGGACTCTTTCGAACTCGCATTGAGAGGTGGAAATAAACAAACCATCAAAAAATTGCGCAATAAGATAGAAGAGGTCACAGAAATCAAAGACCCAGAA
>JBIIJN010000009.1:0-53390 GCA_044233745.1 Crocinitomicaceae bacterium | reverse complement strand
TTCCGCTACAATTTGATGTCAATTATGGCACACAATACGCGGCGGCCTTTTTCTATTTTTTGGGTTTGGCCATACCTTTCGACATCCGCGATTTGCATTTCGACGCCAAAAGTCGGCGCACAATTCCTCAGATCTTTGGTGTGGAGAAAGCAAAACAATTGGCCTTGTTTTTTATCTCTTTGGGGTTTTTTCTGCTCGATTATCGCATGAGTCATTCCATCCTAGTGCTCATATTGGGCTTGTTTGCACATATTGGGCTCATAATGCAGACCTCTCCCGAACAAAACCGACTGTGGTTGTATCGCTTGCTGGATTTGTGTCCCTTGCTGTTTGCGTGGTATGCGCTTTCTTAGGCTTTTCCGATGAAATTCAAGAAAGCTTCATGACTTCAGCAGTTTAGAAAACCCAAAAACCCACAATTTGTCATTGGTAGCGTTATAGAAACATAAGGCTTTGTCTAATAGACATAGACATCAAGATGTTCAACATAGCGTTTATAGTATTCGCTATGTTTCAATGCATCGGCATTTATGTTATGATTTTGCCATTCTATAAGTTGCTATGTCCCTATGTGGTTTGTTTTTTTAACCACATAGGGACATAGGATTTTGTCGAATAGACATCAAGATAGTGTCATATTCTATCGAATTTCATAGCACTGTCGGTTTAGAAAACCTAGGCTTCCAAGCGATTCAAAACCAAAGTGTTGCGATTATTTCAGGTTGTAGTAGTTATTCCAGAAGTCAGGTATGGTATTCGCTTTCTTAGACCTTTCCTATAAAATTCAACCAATCTTCAATTTGATGGGCTTTCAAAACCCTCGGAAATTTGGTTTGTCCGCTGCGTTGCACCTTTTTGGATAGGTAATCAGAAAAAAGGTGACTGGCCACAAGTTGCACTTTAGGTTTTTGCAGACTGCGTTTGCGCACAGCGGCATAATCGTCGTTTTTGGCAGAAAGAATTTCATCCAGCACACCAGCAAGTTTGTCCGAATCCTTAAAATCATCCGAGCCGATGTACCAAGTATGAATCACCTCATCACCCATTTTTTCGCCAAATACAGTAAATTCAGGGATGTAAGTACCCAATCGATTTGCCGTTTCAGTAATGGCTTCTTGCATGTTTTCAACCGACAAATGTTCGCCGCAAATACTCAAATAATGAGCAATGCGCCCCGTGATGATAATTTCATACGTTTCGTCGGATAGAAAACGGATGGTATCGCCAATCACATAGCGC
The DNA here is from genome assembly GCA_044233745.1 of Crocinitomicaceae bacterium. Taxonomy (GTDB): domain Bacteria; phylum Bacteroidota; class Bacteroidia; order Flavobacteriales_D; family Crocinitomicaceae; genus UBA6165. Next base: position 52,151 of record JBIIJN010000009.1, on the reverse strand, counting down.
CAAAGCCCAGAGCAAGTGGAAATGACCAAGGCATAATCGACGCCTTCTCTGACCATGTGCAGGGGCAAAATTTCGCAGTCTTGTTTCACCTTGCCATCTTCAAAATTATCGTCGTTGAAAGGAATGAATTCAAAGTAAACTCCTGATTTCAGGCGCAGTCGCATGCCCAATTCGTGTTCATATTTTTGAAACGCAAAATAGCCTTCACTGGCCAAATAGGTCTCCTGAAAATGTACGTCTTTGCCAAAGAGTTTTTTGATGTCTTCTTTGTAGGGTTTGATAGAAACGCCACCGGAGACAAATACGCTCAAGGATGGCCAAATTTCGTGGATATTGTTGAGTTTATATTCTTTGATAACAGCTTTCATGACCAAGGTAACCCAGGCAGGCACGCCAGAAATTACGCCAATATCCCATTTGGGGGCGTTTTTTACAATGGCAGCAACTTTATCATCCCAATTGGAAATGGCCGTGATTTGTTTGCCCGGTTTGGAGAATTTTGAAAACCAAAATGGCACGTTGCCCGTAAGAATTCCGCTCAAATCGCCCTCTTGGTAGTGACCCATGTTTTTCAAGGCACTGCTTCCGCCAATCATCAACACAGATTTTTCATAGAAGTCGGTGTCGAGGTCATAATCGTGGAGCGTTAAAAGTTGGTTCACACTTACGCGTTGAATGCGTTTGATCATAGCATCAGAAACGGGAATGCGCTTGCTTGGCGAACCTGAGGTGCCAGAAGAGAGCGCATAGAATCGGATTTTGCCTGGCCATATCACATCTTTCTCGCCTTCTAAGGTGCGGTGCAGCCAATCGGTATAAAAATCGTCGTAATTGGTTATGGGAATGCGCTTCGAAAACTCAACATGAGGCAAAGCAGCTTTCATGATGCCGTCGAAATCATATTGCATGCCAAAGGCAGTGAACTTGGCTTTGTCGAGCAATTTCATCAGCGTTTTGATTTGCACAGAATAATCTGTTTTGCGTCGCTCGCTGAGTTGACTGGCAAATTTTGCGGTTTCTTTGAGAATTCTTCCTAATACAGCCATTACGTGATTTTAGCGGATGGCAAATATGGTGATTTTTTTGTGATTTTCGGGGATAATTAGCAATGGAAGTTTGTTTAAATCTACTTCAAGAATTTGCAAATAAGTCCAAAAATTAAGTGTTTTGTCCTCGGAGCGCCTTAATTTCAGCATACAACTCTGGGATGTTTTTTTGAATAATTCCCCAAATCATCTCAGGTTCAATTGAATCGTATGCATGTGAAATTATATTTCGAAGTCCTATTATGTTTTTCGCTGAAGAAATTCGGATATTTGGGTCAATTTCAGTCATTCTTCGGACTGCCTCACCGATAATTTGTAGACCGCGCTCAACTGCACGCTGCAATAGAATATCAGATTGGAAATTATTGAAGTTGTTATTCGTTTTGGACTTAACCAATTCAATTTCTTGGATGACACTTTCGATGTCCAAAAAAAACTTCAACAAATTAGGCTGCATACAATACTACTTTCGATTGGTCAATATTTTCTATCAGAATTGGGTTTTTCAACGATTTCTGAGAAACTAAATCAACTTTCTTGTCCAGAAGATTTTCAAGTTTTTCTTTGAGCGAGAAATAATTATCGGCGTAATCCAAAACATCAAGTTCATTTGAAAACCGAACAAGAAAATCTATGTCGCTGTTTTCGCTCATGGCGTCTCGCGCAGCAGAACCAAATAAAGCAAAAGTACTCACATGGTGTTCCACGCAAAGCGAAATAATTGAATCCAAACGATCTTTTATGAGCCTGTTCATATTGCGCAAAGTTAAGCGTTATTTGGACTGTAACAATACATGAAAAAGTGAGTGGGTTTTCTCCCCCTACTGCTTCACAAATGCTGCTTTATAGGTTGTTCCATCTTTGGTCACATACTGCACGATGTAATAGCCTGAGCTCAAATCTGCAACGTTCATTACCCAAAGCATAGAACCAGAAGCATCATAAGAAACTTGATGTTCTTTGCCCAACAGGTCTACAACTTTTAATGTTTCCAACTCACCAAGATTTGCGTTCGAAGCAATAGTTATCACATCCGATGCGGGATTTGGATAAATGGTGAAAGCGTTGATATTCAGTTCGCTAAAACCAACCGTAGATGTAAAATAAGCTTTAAATAGCACTTCACTTGTGTTTAGTGTATCTAAGAAAACCGAATTCAGCACATTGGTGATAAGACCATTGGCTTCCCAATGTGAGAACACATAACCCGGTTCGGCAATGGCTTCAATTTGAATGGGCACACCATCGAAATAAACCCCTTCCCAAGGATAATTGTCGGGCGTGATGGTACTTATTTTGATTTTACCTGCGTTGGCTGGAAAAACATCAAGATCTACGTCAACTTGTTGTGGCAAATTGAAATTGCTTTGGATATAATTTCTGGCTTGCTCGGGTCTGCATGCCAACTCGTCTCTAAAAACGAGGTGATTTTGGTAGAAATAGTTCATCCATCCTGGCACATTGAAAGGATCGGCCCATCGTTGGTATTCATTGGCCATTTCTGCAACGGTTTGGTTGAACATTTCATTTTCGATTGCCAATAATCTTTCGGGCAGATAAAGAGAATTCATTTGGTCGGCAAAACGATTGATGAAATAATGTCTGAATTGATCGTTCTGAATACCGTTCAAGAAAATTCTGAGATGCGGATTATTCACATCACCCCAATTCATCAATTGCGATAGAAGGTCGTAATTACAGCTTAAATCAGGCGCTGGGCTTGGCAACAAACCAAATTCCATATCCATCAAACAATAACGCCATCTGAAGCCAGTAGCATCAGAGCGGTATATTTTCAAATTGTTGTAATTAAAACCCCAATCGGCATTGTTCATCCAAACTTCTCCAATGATATAATCGTTGTAGTTCTGCATGTCAAAATACACATCGGCTTGATTCCAGAAACTGGGATTGTTTGGGCTGATTTGCAAGAAATTGTCGTAAGCCGAGTAAAAATTTTGGACATCACCTTCAACTGCTCGGAGCACAAAACCATACATGGCACTCGCAGATAAAATTTCAATTGTATTGGGGTCTGCATTGTCTTCAATTACAAATTTTTGTTTGTCAAATTTCTCGCGCAATTCATACAAGCCCCAATAATTTCCATTGATGTAAACGGAGACTGGGCGCCATGCGGCATAATATCCATTGGCGCCATCTGCCATCATTTTCACTTGAGCGGCATCTTTGTAGGGCAGCACTAGAAACTGATTGCTGCCATTGCGCAAATAGAAATCATCGAAAATTGTTCTTTCAGGTCTGTCTGGAATGATATTGCCTATAATGGGTCCTTGACCAACAACACTGTGGTCGAATTTTATTCTGAACGGTCTTTGTGCTTGTCCACGCGAACCCCATCCGCCATCCATGATGATACCAGCGCGTTGAGAATAAAGCAAATTGTGATTCAAAGTAGAATCAAAATATTGAATAGATGCTGCTTTCAACCAATCGGAATAAGGATTGTCGAACATTCCTGTAGGCCCGAAGATATTGCTTGGATCGCTCACCACAGAAATAATCGGTGTAGAATGGTTGGCATTAAAGAGGTAGCTGGCCGATGTAATTGCGCTAGGAATGTAGCCATCTATAAAGGCTCTGGCGCGCAAGACTGTAGATTGAAAAATGAGAATCGGCGTTCCATCCCAAACATCAGAGTTGACGGTAGGTGTGCTTCCGTCGGTGGTGTAATACACTGTTGAATTCATTACATTTGGATCTGTGATGGTAACCGAAACAGGAGCATTAACTACACTGCTATTTACAGAAAAGGTAGGCGCTTGAGCGTAAGCATTGGCGGTGTTTGAGAAGTTGTTTGTAGCAATTGGTGTTGGTTCGTCAAATAATCGAATCACATTTGATCCGTCTGGAAATCGCCCAATACTTACATCATAGCCTTCGCCACAATCGATATTTAAGGAGCTGATTTGTGTGTTGCTTGGGTCGTACAAACGAACTGTTTCACCTTCGGAACTTATTTTAAAATTGGTATGGTTGAAGCTGCCTGTTGCGGGAATAAAGCCGCTCGACAAGGTAGTGAGTCCAGTGGTAGCAATGCTGATGTCTAAATATTCATAACTAATATCGTTTGTCGATTGCACGAGAAACGAAAGCGAATTTATTGTTCCAGCGGTGAGTCCTGCTGCTACGAGTTCGCTTGCTGTGTAGAGAAATTGATGTCGCGTACTCCAGTACCAATTGCCATAAGGTGCGGGATAGTCATAGGGGCTGTTCACGATAGTTCCTGCGCCAATAGTAAGGCCGTTGATTTGAATATCTGGTCTCATTTGTGCGTTGTTACCTGAAGCAAATTCACAAGCCGATACGCCGTCAACAAAACTGTAAGTTGATGAATTATAGGCGGTTGGAGTTTGATAATGACTTGAACTAACGGTATAGAAAGGGTTGTATGTGCAGGTATTAAGCAAAATATTGGATTGACCATCCCAGAAAAAAGGCGTGTTGAATGGGTGTGCATTGGCCCCTGTTTGGGGTTGAAAACCGCTTTCAGTGTAAACCGTAGTGAAGGGCGATGTGGCATATCTATTTTTACCACTGCAAAACACAACCACGTAACCATTTGGTGGTACTATCAAGCTTGGGAAAACCCATTCGCCTGGTGTTGAGTTATCGCTCAAGCTGTAGTTGAGCAGATTAACAGGTGTGCTACCCATGTTGTGAATTTCAATCCAATCTTCTGCATCACCATCTTCATCGATGAGCGTTGAATAGTTTTTATTGCTGCCTTCGTTGATTACAAGTTGCGCATGATGTGTTGTGGTAATTAACACCAGTACAAATGCAACAATGATTTTATTTAAAGCTGAAGACCAAAAAATGCTTAATTTGGTGGTGTTTGTTGTACAAGTTTTGAGCATAAAGTTTGAAATTAAGTTCAAATTTTAGGCAAATGTAATTTTTTATACGAATGCGTTAAATATTATTGGCGCTCAAATCAATTTTTGCTGCATTTAGCATAGGTCATTTATTCTTTAGAATTGAATTCCTCTGCTTTGCTTTGGCATGCGGAATTGGATGACGAGTGCTGATGCTACGGTCAATCCACCGATAAAGAAGATGGCATATTGGATACCAAAAATATCGGCGATAACTCCAGAAATAATAGCTCCGAAAGCGTAACCTAAATCGCGCCAAAGTCTGAAAGTGCCAATGCTTTCAGCGCGTTGTTTGGGACTAGTAGCTTGTGCAATGGTGGATAGAAATGTAGGATAAACCAAAGCCGTTCCTAAACCCAATAGAGCCGAAATGGAAGCCAAGACATAAAAATCGGTGTTGAATGGAATTAGTAAAATAGCCAGACCTTGCAAGAGCATCCCCCAAAACAACATGGCTTTTTTGGAGTAGTGGTCCGACATTTTGCCAGTAAATAGTTGTCCGATGCCCCAAACCGTTGGATAGATTGCGGTGATGATTCCGATGTTTTCGTTGTTAAAATGCAAGGAAAGTAGCACGATGGGCAGTAAGCCCCAAATCATGCCATCGTTGAGGTTGTTGACTAATCCCGCTTGGGTTACCGAGCTCAAAGTTTTGTTTTTGAAAGTGGTTTCAAGGAATACGTTTTCCAACTGCGCGGTGGTGTCGGTGGCGCTTTCTTTGTGCACAAAAATGCGTGTGTCTTTTACCCAAATAAGGGTTAAGGCAAATCCCACCAAAGAGATGAAAATGCCGATATAAAAGGGATAGGGTGTGATGCCGTAAGTGTTGGCAACATAGCCTGTAAAAAAGGCAACAAGTCCTACAGCGAAATAGCCCGCAAATTCGTTTAAGCCCATTGCAAAACCGCGATCTTTTTCACCAACCAGGTCAATTTTCATTACCACAGTGCTGCTCCAGGTGAATCCTTGACTGACACCCAAGAGCACATTGGCGAAAATCACAAAGCTCCAACTGGGGGCATACATCAACATGAATGGAATGGGAATGGCGAGCGACCAACCAAAGAGCAACAAGTTTTTGCGCCCGAATTTATTGGCCAATCGACCTGTATAATAATTTGCAATGGCTTTGGTGATGCCAAACGCGGTGATGAAAGAAAGAATGGCTGTTTTGGAAGCTACTCCAAATTCCAATTCGGCAAATTGCGGAAAAATGGTGCGCTCCATGCCAATCATGCCGCCCACAAAGGCATTCACGATGACCAAAAGGGTAAATTGTTTCCAGTTTTCTTTGAGTCCGAGTTGGATGTTTTCTGTGTTCATATGGCTTGAATATAGTCCTTTATTTCTTGTCGGGCCAACTTTACAATGCTCATTTTATACTTTTTTATTTTTTTGAGGTTTTGAATAAACAATAAAACAAATGTAGGGTGGCGCTTTCTCTTGTAGATGTCAATTATGCAAACGGCAGATTTTTGTCTGCAAAATGGAAGCTTAGCCGTTTATTTGTGAAAAGAAATGGTTTCTGTACGTTTCTGAAATGGGAATAATTTGATTGGAAATTTTAATTCTGCTTCGTTCAATTTCCTCGATTTTGCCGATAGAAACCATATAAGATTTGTGGACCCTGCAGATCAAATTGGCAGGGAGCAATACTTCCAATTCCGAGAAATTTTGAAGTGTCATGATCTTTTTTCTACTGGTGTGGATTCTGCGATAATCTCTCATTCCTTCAATGAACAAAATCTCATCAATATTGACTTTCTCCAATCGATTCTCTGTTTTTATAAAAATGTATTTTGAGTTTAGTTCGCTGGTATGAACAGCTTTTTTATCTCTGATTTTATTGACTGCTTGTAAAAATCGCTCATAAGCAAACGGTTTCAGTAAATAATCGGTAACGTTGAGTTCGTAACCCGTTAGAGCATATTCTGAATAGGCAGTTGTGATGATTACTTCGCAATTTAATGGAGAACTTTTTAGCAATTCTATTCCTGTCAGTTCGTCCATATTGATGTCTAAAAAGAGCAATTCCACTTGGTTGGATTTTAGAAATGCCAATCCCTCTAAAGCATTATCAAATGTTCCGAGCAACTTCAAAAATGGTGTTTTATCAACAAAACCCTTGACTCTTTCCAAAGCCAAAGGTTCGTCTTCAATGATAATACAAGAATAGTTAATCATTCGTGAGTTCTAAGTATACTTTGTAACTGTTGTTTTGACTATTAATTACCAAATTGTGTTTTTCGGGGTACAGCAATTCAATTCTTTTTTGAATCAGTTCGTTTCCTAAGCCCTTATGTTCCAAAGGTAATTTATTGTTTTCATTATACGTGTTTACGCATTCGAAACGTATTTTTCCATCTTCAATTAACAAAGAAATAGCAATCGCATTTTCCGTTTTTTTGCTGTCTACGTGCTTAAAGGCATTTTCAATAAATGGAATGAAAATCATGGGCGAAATTAGTTGATTAGAAGTATTTCCATTGATATTGAAGTTCACAAAACGCTCATTTGAAGTTCTAATTTTTTGTAAGGCAATATACTTTTCTATGTATTCAATTTCCTTGGACAAAGCAATTTTCTCTGTTTTGGTTTCAAAAAGCATAAATCGAAGAATGTCCGACAGCTTATTGAGATATTCAGATGCCTGTTTTGCATCTTTCAGTATCAAAATGTCGATGTTGTTAATGGTATTGAACAAGAAGTGTGGGTCTAAGTGAGATTTTACCAAAGCCAATTCCATTTCATGATTTTTTGATGTGAGTTCTTCCTTCAATTTTAATTCGCTGTACCACGTAATAAAACCTTTGATAATTATGCTCATCATTCCAGCAAACAGTCCAATCAGCGCCATTGAAAAGAAGGGGCCAAAGCCACTCGCCAAAAGTATTTTTGTGCCGAACAATAAGGATAATATTACGCCAGCAAGAGCCGAGACAATCGATATAAGAGCGCCATAGAGAAAAGAATGTCCTATTTTTCTTGTTTGAATATACCTAGGAAACAGGAACCAATAGAACAAATAAAACGCACAAAACGAGGGCAACACCGCAAAGGGTATTCCAATTTTAATAATGTATCCCAAATTCGGACCTGACGAAAATCCTTGCGTTACTGCTACAATAATTAAAAGCAAAAGCAAAAAATAGACGAACCAAAAACCGATATGAATTGCAATAACAAATGACCTTTTCATTGTAAATGAGTTTTAAATTTAACTCAAAAGTCTTGGTTTGTGAAGTAAGAATCAAAAGTAATCTGCAAAAGCAATTATTTTGTCTGCAAAGTGGTATTTTATTAAATGGCCATCAAGATTTATGGTTGTATTATCGCTCAATGGTATTTGGTTTTTGTTTTGGGCCCGGTTAGGCAAGATAAAATGCTTGTCACATTCTTTTTTGAAAGACTATCATTTAATTCAACTTCTTGAATATGGTCAACTCGTTTTTTCATCGGTAATTTCTAAAAAAACACCGTTAATATTGCCCAGTTCGTAGCATGACCAGCGTGCAAGCTTCGATGGTTTCAATGCCTTGAGCTTCTAATTGCTGAGCAAATTCTTGGTTTTCAGTACCTGGATTGAAAATGACACGCGCTGGCTTCAAAGCCAAGATGGGTTCGATGAAATCTGCTTGATTTTTCGGAGAAACGTAAAGCGTAACCGTGTCAACACCGGATTTTGGCATTTCCTTTTCGATGTTCACATCTCTAACGCGACCCGTTTTGTTGCCCACCGCAATCACCAGATGCTTGTAATCGCGCAGCATGTTGATGGCAATATTGGAATAACGATCGGGGTTTTCACTGGCGCCAATCACTAAAGTCGGTTTGTTTTCTGTCATAACGACAAAAGTACGCGAAGTAAGAGAGAAGTCAAATTAAAGTTCCACATATTTCAAAAATTCGTTTCGTTTTTCCATGTCTTTAAATGCGCCTGAATACTCGGCAGTCACAGTGCTGCTGTTCACATCTTCTATACCTCGCGAAGAAACACACAAATGCTTGGCGTCGATTAACACAGCGACGTCTTCGGTTTGTAAAATTCTTTTCAACTCACTGGCAATTTGCATCGTTAGACGCTCTTGCACTTGCGGTCTCTTAGCGAAATATTGTACGATTCTGTTCAATTTGGAAAGCCCAATTACTTTGCCGTTTGAAATATACGCCACGTGCGCTGTTCCTATAATCGGCACAAAATGATGCTCACAATTGCTGTAAAATGTGATGTTTTTCTCGACCAACATTTCGTTGTATTGGTACTTATTTTCAAAGAGTTTAACATCGGGTTTGTTCGCTGGGTTCAAGCCACTGAAAATCTCTTTCACATACATTTTGGCCACGCGGTAGGGTGTTCCTCTGAGACTATCGTCTGTTAAATCCAGTCCCAAAACCTCCATGATTTCTCGGAATTTATCTTGAATGAGTTCAATTTTTTCGTTGTCGTTTAGGTCGAAGGCATCGTCTCTAAGTGGAGTATCAACAGAAGTGGCAATATGCATATCGCCCAACTCGTCGATTTCATTCAATACCAATTGATTTTCGATTGATTCAACTTCGTGAATTGTGTTTCCGTTCAATGTATTTACTAACATGTAGTTTTGTTTAAAGTTATATTATAAAGGTTAAACAAAACTAAATAGATAATGTTCGCGGGTCAGCTAAATCTAATCATTGATAAGGTCACCAAGAATATTATTCAATCTTTCCGCACCGGCCAAATTGTAGCTTTCTTGGGTCGTTGTTTTACTTACTTTTGAGTTGGCATAGTATTCCCCGCTGACCAATTCCTTAGCAGGTGTTTGTATAAGATGAGTCAATGTTCGTGCGCCTTTTTCTGGAGAAACACCAAACCATTTGAAGAAAGCCCGTGAAAACCAACCAGCGTCTCGACCCAAATCTGTGCTCACCACACCAGGATGCTGACTTACAAAACAAATTTCATTTTCATACTGTTTTGCCCAAAAACGCGTAAGTAAAATCACCCCCAATTTGGATTGACGGTAGGCTTTGAATCCGCTAAATTTGTTTTGGTATTGTAAATCATCAAAATTCAGTGTGCCTTGATGCAGCGCAGAAGCCGTTGTGATTACTTTCGGCGCGTCGGCATTTTTCAACAAGGGCAACAAGCCGTGCACCAAAATAAAAGGAGCCAAAAGATTCACTTGAAACGTGCGTTCGAATCCATCAACGGTTTCTTTGAATCCTCCAAATTCCCACAAACCAGCGTTGTTTACCAAAATATCAAGCGTGTCTGTATGATTTTTGATAATTTCAATGGCGGAGTTTAGGGACTTTATCGAACTTAAATCGCAATGCACCGGAACAACATTTTCATGATTTCCCAATGCTTCCATGAGCTTTTCATTGCGATACAACACAAATATTTTTGCTTCTTGTTGTATCAAATAGTTCAATGCTACTTTGCCCAAACCCGATGTGGCGCCGGTGATAACGATTCTTTTTCCTGTTAAATTGAAGTCCATAGTTGTGTGATTTTTGGAATTGAAGATACTCTTTTTCTATAAAAATTCGTCTTTCTTTTGTCTTGACACAAAAGAAACAAAAAGTCAAGACTCAATTAAGCCGTTCGGAGATATTTTTTCTCTTGGACCAATTCACAAAAAGTTGGTAAAAACTAAGGTTTTTAAACGACAAGCGCTTTTTGGAATTGGTTACCAAAGAAAAAATATCTTAACCTCACTTCTGTAATTGAGTCCGTCCTCCGCTGGATTCATATTGAAATTAAAACATTTTAATAGCTCCATTTATGTAAATTGATTTTTGAACACTAAAGGTTCTCTCATCGACCTTAAAAGTTTCAAAACCAAATGCACATATTAAAACAAAGGAATAAAAATAAAACATGCCACGCCAAGCGCATACATGGCCGCAATCAAAACAGCTCCAGCCGCTACATCTTTGATGAATTTTATTTTGGGATTGAAATCCGTAGAATACAAATCACAAAGCCCTTCAATAGCAGTATTCAAAAGTTCGGCAATCCAAACCAAAGCCACAGCACTCAACACAAAAAGCCACTGAAATGTTTCCAGTTCGAAGTAAATCGAAAAACCAATGGCCAATAGCGTAGCCACGAAATGAATTCTGAGATTGGGCTGGGTCTTGAGGGCAGCTTGAAGTCCAGCAAAAGCATGAACAAAAGATTGAATTCTAGACTTCATGATGGGGTTTAGTTTCGTTTATCCAAGCCCCACAACAGCTTGTCGCGGATAGTGTCGAAAAACGATAAATTCTCAAATTGCACAGTGCGCACACTAAAAGGGGCCTTGTTGATTCGAAGCTCATAAGAGTCATTGATTACTTCTGAACGAGAATCTAAGGTGAGCAAATGGGAATTGTTTCTGTCATCTACCCGAACTTTGATTTCCAAGTCGTCTTTGATGATGATAGGTCGCACGTTTAAGTTGTGGGGAGCAATGGGTGTAATCACCAAAACGGGGCTATCTGGCGTGATGATAGGTCCACCGCAACTCAAAGAATAAGCTGTTGATCCTGTGGGTGTTGAGATGATTAGGCCGTCTGCCCAATAGGTGTTTAAATATTCGCTTCCAACACTCACTTCAATGGAAATCATAGATGCCGAATCCTTTTTGTGGATGGTCAATTCATTGAGGGCGTAGTTGTTATTTCCGAAAAGTGCTTGGTCAGAATCCATGCGGATTAAGCTACGTTGGTTGGTTGCAAAATTGCCCGTTTTCAAATAATCAAAAGCCTCTTGGATGCGCTCCTTGTTCACATTGGCCAGAAAACCTAGGCGACCCATATTGATGCCCAAGATAGGAATTTGGCTGTCTCTGACGTATAATATGGTTTTCAAAAAAGTTCCATCACCACCCATGCTAAGCACAATGTCGGCTGTTGCTTTTAAGGATTCTGCGTCGTGGAATGAGGCACAATTGCTAAGTGCTGGATATTTCTCTACAATCTGATTTTTAAAATTTTCTTCCAAAGCCATCGACCAACCAGATTCTGCCAAGACAGCGATCAGAACATCAAGGTGCGGGAAATAATCTTCTCGAATGGTGGTAAAAACAAGTGCAGCTCTCATATTAAATATCCAAAAATTTCATCAATTCATCGTAGCGGCGTTGCATGTCATCGTAGAAAGAATCGCGGTGAAAAGTTCCTACAATGGTGTATTCGAAACGTTCAAAAGTCTGAATGATTCTCGACAAGTCATTTTGATTGATTTTGAGTGTCACTTCAATCATTGCGCTATTAGGATGAGATGTAATGAAGGCACTCAGCAAACGCGCGTTGTTGGTTTCCACGCATTGAGCAATATGGGCCAAGGAATAATCGCGTTCACTCACTTCAATCACCAAAACGGAGCCATTGTCGGCAATTCCAGCCATTGTAGAAAGGTAGGTCATGGCATCCATCAAAGAAGCACTTCCCATATACACTTCTTTATCGTTCAGTACTGGCAAAACAGTGCATTTAGTCTCCGAAAACAAGCGCATCATGTCGTATAAATGGTTGTGATCATACACATAAGGTCGCGGCAAAACATCAAAAAGTTCATCTAAGGTTTTTGATGGGTCCGCCTTGTCTAAGATGTCGGTATCTGACACAATGCCAACAAAATTGTTCTTCTTGATAACGGGCAAATGAGATACGCGCAACTCATCCATCCAACGCAGGGCTTTTTCGCCAGTGTCGGTGTGTTTCAATGGTGGGATATAATCTGAAATGAGGTCTGATGCTTTCATGACTGTGTGTATTAATTGTACCTTTGCGCCCGACAAAAATAGTTCCGAAAATGACTAAACTGAGTGTAAATATCAATAAAATTGCAACAATACGCAATGCCCGCGGTGGAAACACACCCAATTTGGTTCAAGTAGCCCAAGATTGTGAGCGTTTTGGCGCTGAGGGAATCACGGTTCATCCACGACCCGACGAGCGTCATATCACTACAAAAGACGTTTATGATTTGGCAAAAATTGTGAAAACGGAATTTAATATTGAAGGTTATCCCGACGAGCGCTACATGAAATTGATTGCTGATGTGCGACCTGCTCAAGCCACTTTGGTTCCAGATCCGCCACATGTGTTGACTTCTAATGCGGGTTGGGATACCAAAAAACATTTGGTGGAATTGCAAGAAATCATCGCAAAAATCAAAGCTTTGGGGGTGCGCACGTCAATTTTTGTGGACACGAATTTGGAGAATATCAAATACGCCGCTGAAACAGGCGTGGATAGAATTGAGTTCTACACAGGGCCATATGCCGATGAATTCCACGAAAACAAAGAAGCTGCTATTGCGCCCTACGTAACTGCTGCCAATTTAGCAAATGAATTGGGACTAGGCATCAACGCCGGTCATGACTTAAACACAGAAAATCTTTCTTACTTCAAACAAAATATTCCGAATTTATTGGAAGTCTCTATTGGTCATGCGCTAATCTCTGATGCGCTGTATTGGGGCTTGGAGAATACGGTGCAGATTTATAAGGGGAGGTTGGCGGCTGGCAACTAGCTTCTGGCTGCTAGCTGTTAGCAAGGAGAACTTTGTTAAAGTTGGGCGGTGTTAGACTACCGGTCGCCTATCTCGATACAATTCCGACAATCCGCTACCTCGATACATTCTCCGCAAAGCTCCGAACACTCGGTTAGCGTCTGTCGGAATCACTTTTACCTGCTTCGGCAGACAGGCCATAGGCTTAGATCCGCGCTCATCTGCTTAATCAGCGTCATCTGCGTTCTATTTCACACTCTGTGAAACTCTCCCGTTTCCGAAGACATATGTGCAACAATTCAATGAGCTTGCGAATCCTCCTGTCCATGAATGCAGGGAAAACTCCGTGCAACTTTAGCTTCGCTGCTTCTTCGAGGTGTGGCTCCTCCGTGGAACTCTGTGTCAAAACGAAATGAGCTTGCGAATCCCCTTGCTTACTCCTCCGTAAACAACTCCCTAAAAAACTCAATCGTAATCGGTAAGCCTTTGTTGAAACTGAATTGTGGGTCGTAGCCCAAAAGGTTTTTCGCTTTGCTGATGTCGGCCAAGGAATTGCGGATATCACCACTTCTTGCCTCGCGGCAGATGGGTTTGTGGTCGGAATTCAAAAGTTCGCAGATGGCATTGTACAAATGATTTACCGAATAATTTTCTCCATAGGCCACATTATACACCTCACCAAAAGCAGCTTGATTATCAGTAGTCAAAGCGCGGATATTGGCTTGAACGGCATTGTCAACGTAAGTAAAATCACGGGTTTGTTCGCCATCGCCATCAATATAAACAGGTTCGCGATTCAAAATGGCTTTCACAAAAAGTGGAATCACGGCGGCGTATTGTCCAAAAGGATCTTGACGCGCACCAAACACATTGAAATAGCGCAAACCAACGACCTCCATGCCGTATAAATCGTTGAATACTTTGCCGTAAAGTTCGTTCGTTTTCTTAGAAACAGCGTAGGGAGAGAGCGGATTGCCTACTTTGTCTTCCACCTTGGGCAGACTCATTTCATCACCATAAACCGACGAAGAAGATGCATACACAAATCGCATGATTCCTGCTTCTTTGGCCGCGAAAATCATGTTCAAAAAGCCGTTTACGTTGGAATCATTGGTGTTCAATGGTGTTTTGATAGAACGAGGAACAGAACCCACTGCTGCTTGGTGACAAACTTTGTCAATACCCACACAAGCTTTCACACAAGTATCATAATCCGTGATGTCGCCCTCGATGAACTCATAATTAGCATGGTGCTGAAAAATCTCCACATTCGACATTTTCCCATTGGAAAGATTATCTAAAACACGAACAAACTTGGCGCCATTGTTTAATAAATATTCAACAATATGGGAGCCGATAAAACCAGCCGCGCCAGTTACTAGAAAAGATTGATTTTGAACGTTCATGTATCTTGAATAATGATGAATGTGATTTTCAGCGCACAAAGATAATAAGTTTGACAATCTTTTATTCCTACTTTTGGCCTCGAAACACGATATGTCAACAACGCGTCAAACTGTTCAGGATTTTTTCAATGCACTCGCAGAGAGCTATAAGGAGCGTTATTCCCGAAAATTGCCCTTTCATTTTTATTTTTTCACGGAAAGATTGGAAAAATCTTTGGCAAACGTTGAATTACAAAATGCTTCCGTGTTGGATGTTGGCGCCGGAACAGGTCCTTTGTATGACGCGCTTTCTACACAAAACATGGATTTCAGTTATTTCGCCAACGACATTGCTGAACACATGTTGGAGCGCAGTCAAATTCCTGTGGCACAAAGATTTGTGGGGAGTGTGACAGATGTCGATTTTCCCAATAAAAAATTCAACCTCGTTTTTATGCTGGGGGTGAGCACATATCTAACGCGCAATGAATTCGAGGAGCACTTGGCGTATTTCCAGAAACAGGTGGATGAAGATGGATTGCTTGTTATTTCATTTACCAACAAACACAGTTTAGATGGATTTTTGCGTTGGATGTGGAAACCTGTGGCGCGCATATTTTCACGAAAAAAGCACGTGCTCACTTCGAGTTTGAAAATTGAAAAATACAGCGCTGAAGAAGTTGGAAAGTTGCTGGAGAACTATGGTTTCAAGGTGGAGAAGCTGGACTATCTCAATCATACTGTTTTTCCTTTCAACCTATTGTTACCGCGCTTTGCCGTTTGGCTTTCCCAGCGTTTGGGTAAAATAAAAAATCCAAGACTTTTGTCCTGGATGAGCAGTGATTTTTTGGTGCGGGGGAGGAAGGGGGAATGGGTTTAAGTCGCCTATCTCGATACACGCTCGTACCTCGCGCACTCGATAGGCTATAATCCCGGAATCATGCAAATCTGCATCGCGTTCCTACAAATTATGTATAAATCATTCAAACAATCCTAAAAAATCTTCGCGGACGGCTTGGGTGGAATAATGTTTCAAAATGGTTGCTCTCCCCTTTTCACCAATGGATTTTCTCAGGTCGGAGTCTTGGATAAGTGCATTGAAATAGGTCAACCAATCTTCTTCAGAATCGCAGAGAAAACCATTTTTTGTTTGTTCGATGATGGTCTTGTTTACACCCACATTCGACATCATATTAGGAATGCCCATCGACATATACACCAAACCTTTTAGACCACATTTGCCTTCGCTCCACTTGTCGTTGGGCAAGGGCATAATGCCGATGTCAATTTCTTCTAATTCAGCAACTTCGGTTTCTTCCGACCAGCGAATGCCTTGAATATCCAGCTTTTCGTACTTGAAATTCGGATCGCCAATGACTTTAAAATATACCTTTTCGCCGTATTTTTCCTTTAACTTTTCAAGTGTAGGAATCAAAATTTTAAAATGTTCAATCGTGGTGTGACTACCGCTCCAACCGATGCAAACTTTTGAATTTTCTTTTTCCGTGTAGGGACTTTTTCTGTGATAATTTTCGGTGTCAACCACAGTTGGAATCACCACAACATTTGCGTTGAATTGACGGGCATAATTCGCCAAAAACTCATTTCCTACAACAACTTGATGCGCCACTTGAATGATTTCTTTTGTTTTGTCGGGATTCTTCAAAAATGCAAGTTTACGATTGGCTTTGGAGATATTCATCATCCAAATGGCATCGTCGAAATCATAAATCAATTTGGCTTTTTTGGCAAAGCGGCGCTCGAAAAATGAAGTGCCCAACATGAACAATTGTTTCTGCACAAAAACGTATTCGTATTTATGCACCACAAACAACCAGGTGTAAGTCAATTTGGCAATGCAACTCAGCACAATGAAGATTTTCTGGAAGTATTTTCCCGGCGCATAAAAGTCTTTGTCCATTTTGGCATTCAGCAAAAAGCGATAATCATAGCTAATGCCTGCTTCATCGAGTGCGGGAAAAAACTGTTCAAAACGATAGCGCTGCGATGGTGCTCTTCGCGGACGATTCAAGCCACAAAACAAGACTTTTTTCGATTTTTTAGAGGACGCCATATTATAGTTCATAGTGCGCTTCGTTTTTCTTCAACCAAATCACCAAACACAACAAGCTCCATACGCGATTGAAGTGGAAATATTCACCCGCCATATATTGATTTTTCAAGTCAACAATGGCTTTGGCGTTTAAAAATGGATAATCCGCAAGTGTTTTTTCATTCAAATGTTGCTCAACAATAGGACGCATTTCAGCGCGCAACCAATTCCGAATGGGCAATCCGAATCCCCATTTGGGTCGATCGAAAATTTCTTTAGGCACATAATCGTACAGCACTTCTTTGAGTAAATATTTCGCAGTGCCGTGATTCAGTTTCAGCTTTTCATCGAGGTTGATGCTGAATTCGAGCAAGCGATAATCCAACAATGGACTGCGCGCTTCCAAGGAATGATGCATGGTGGCGCGATCTACTTTCACCAAAAGTTCGCCGTTTAAATAATGTTCAATATCGAAGAAACTCTGGGTTTCCGCAGGTGTTAATTCGCGGGCGGTTTTATGTTCAGGGAAATTCAATTGTTCAACTCGATTCAATATTTTCGGCAACTGATTTTCTGAAAACAAATGCTGTTCAATCGAAAAAATATGCGAAGGTAGATGTGTTTTAGCTTTGAAATTCAACATCGGCACAATTCTTCTCATGCGCTGATTGCCCAATTTGGACAAAATGAAAGCCAGGGGTTTGCGAAAGGTTTTCAGCACGGGATTACTCAAACGCTGCGCCCAAGTGTACATACCATAGCCCAAAAATTGTTCATCTCCGCCATCACCTGTGAGCACCATCGTCACATGTTCACGTGCCAATTTAGAAACCAGCATCATGTTGATTCCACTGGCATCGGCATAAGGTTCGTCGTAAGTAGCTACAAAATCTTGCAACAAATCGATGGCTTCTTGGTGCGAAACCGTAAAAGTATGGTGGTCGCTGCCCAAATGATCGGCAACCGCTTGTGCGTATTGGCTTTCGTTGAATTGAGCCTCTTTAAAACTGATGGAAAATGTTTTGATGGGTTCAGCGCTGTGTTTCTGTGCCAAAGCAGCCACCAATGACGAGTCTATTCCGCCACTCAGAAAAACACCGCGAGGCACATCAGCAATGAGGCGGTATTGTACGCTGGAATTGAGTAGTTCGTCCAGTTGCTTCTTTGCTTTCACCTCATCTTTCAGGGTGTTTTTTTCTATTTTTTGGTAGAAATCCCAATACTTCTCGATGCTAATTTTATGATTTTCATAGCGCATCAAGGAAGCCGCGGGTAGTTTTTTGATTTCTCGATAAATCGTGTGAGGCTCGTGGATATAACCCAAGCGCAAAAATTGGTTGATACCGTAAGAATCAATTTTGAATTTGCCAAACAACTTCGTCAGCGGAAGTAGCGCCTTCAATTCAGAAGCAAAGGCAAAACAAGATTCGTTATGGAAATAATAAAGCGGTTTTTTGCCCAATCTGTCGCGACCGAAAAGCAGCGTTCCGTTGGTTTTATGCAACAACGCAAAAGCGAACATACCGTTGAAACGATTCACCGCTGATTCGCCCCAATGAATGAGGGCTTCCATCACCACTTCTGTGTCGCCATTGGTACGGAAATCGATGCGTTTTTCTTGCAGTAAATCCGCGCGAACCTCTTGGTAATTATAGACTTCGCCATTGAAAACAATCACGTATTCACCACAAGCCGAATGCATGGGTTGATTGGCCGATTCGTTCAAATCAATGATACTCAAACGGCGGTGACCCAGTGAAAATCGACCATCTTCCGAATGGAAAATACTTCCTGCATCCGGACCTCGATGGATCAGGGCGTCGTTCATTTCCTGAATGGGATTGGAAACGCTATTGGGGTGGAGTTGGATAAATCCTGTTATGCCGCACATGGGGAAAGTATTCTATTGTTTGGGGTATAAGCACAAAAAGTGAGCGAAATTAGGGTGTTTTTGGGGTTATAGGCACATAAACTTTTTTTCGCTTGGTGATTCTTGAATCCGTCTATTTCCTTTTTAGTTCAAAGTCGATTTTGTTCTTTCTGAACGAACACAATGATGTGTTTTCATTCGTTACCAACGAACACATTCTGCCTATCCTCCAATAAGTTTTTTGTAAACAGCAGCATATCGCTGAACACCTGTTGCCAAATCGAAATAATCTAATGCGCCAGATCGCAGTGATTCGGCGTCAAAATTGAGTTTTTCAATTTCGTCAATGGCTTGGTTGTAGGCTAAGTCGTTGAATTGATTTACCACTACACCTGATTTGTATTTCTTAACGATTTCGGAGGTGTCGCCCACGCCAGAGTTGCATACAATTGGAATACCGAGTCCCATCAATTCACCTTGTTTGGTTGGACTGCTGGCTTTTTTGCTGTAGGCTGGTTTGATAAAGAAAAGCGAAAAATTAGAGATGGAAGCCAATGCAGGGACTTCATTTCTTTGAGCACGTTTCACGAAAACGTCTTGAATATCAATGTTTTTGGCGCTACAAATTTGGTGGATGTATTCTTTGGAATCGGGGGTGATAAATAGAAATACGGCGTTTGAATGGCGTCTTTTATAGGCAATGAAGAAATCCAACATTTCATCAGCCATGTACCAAGTACCAACAGAGCCCAAATAGCTAACCACTCTTGCGTAAGCGGGCATGCCCAATCCCTTTTTTTGCGCTTCTATTTCTGTTGCCTGAACCTTATTAAAATTAAACAAATCCATATCTGCACAACAGGGAATCACTTCAATAGGCACGGGATTATTCTTCACACGTTTCCAGGAATGAATTTCATTTTTTCCATTGTGGGTCAAGGAAATGATATGGTCTGCATCTTGCATGAATTGGTTCTCTTTCTTTTTGAAAAAGCCATAGATAATCTTGAAAATGGGGTTTTTGAGGTTCCAGATTTTCCCATCCACGCGTTCATCAGCCCAAAAGCCACGCATGTCGAACAAAAATTTGGTTCCGTGTTTCAGTTTCATAGCCCTGCCCACAAGCGCCGGCACATAACTGCGACAGTGAATGATGGCAAATTTCTTTTCACGATGCAAGCGTTCAGCAGTTTGGCGAATATTGCGCACGTCCTTAATGGTTGAAAGTACAGGCGGTTTTTTGGTGTATGGCAAGGGGTGCCAATCGATGTTGTATTGTTGGCAAATTTCTTCGATTCGGGCTTTGCCTTCTTCGAAACGATGGGCTTTTTCGGCGCTAATCAAAGAGAAACGATAACCCAATTCAGAAAGCCCACAAATGTAGGGCAGCACTTGACTTTGCCCCAAGGGGTCTGTCATGCCATCGTAGGAGATGTAGAGGATGTTTTTCATTTTTTTTGGCGGCTGGCTGCTAGCGGTTGGCGATTGATTCGCTGCACGGTGGCTTCCAATAAGGCAAAACAATTGTTATTTGTATTAATCCTGTCGAATGTTTGCAATTTCTTCTTTAAGAATGGGCAAATCTTTAATTAAGATTTTCCATAGTACTGACGCGTCGATTGAATCATAAGCGTGGACCAATAGATTTCTTAATCCTATAATATCTTTGGCACCAGAAATATTGATAGACTCATCAAGCTTAATCATTTTTCCAACTGCCTCCCCGATTATGATGAAGTCGCGTTCTACTGCTCGAACTGCAATAAAGTCAGAACTGAACGATAAATAGTCTGATTTGTGAAGTGCTAAAATTTGATCAAGCTCATTCAATACAGACTCAATATCCAAAACATATTTGTTGAGCTTATTACGCTGCTGCATATACTCTAACTTTAGTTCTATCCAATTCTTCTTTGAAAATAGGATTTTTCACCACACGATATGATATTAAATCTATTTCTCTGTTCAATAGTTCTTTAAGACCTGAGAGTAAATTCAAAAAAGACTCACCGTGTTCTATAGGTGTGAGTCCAGCTTTGAAAATAACAGCAAAATCCAAATCACTATGCTCATTAAAATCTTTTGAAAGAGCAGAACCGAAAAGATGCAACTCTTCCACATTGTGTTTCACACATAATTTGTTCAATGCGTCAAGATTATTTGATACAATCAGATTCATGCCTCAAAGTTAATCATTTTCTCCCCACAAAAGAACGGGCAATATCCATGAAATATCCCAAAACTTGAGGGCGGAAAGTTTTCATTAGAACAAGGTAGATGCCTATTCCCAAAGCAAAACCAATGCCTTTGGCGATGTAAGTGTGCAAGGGAATCCACTGATCGGCAGCCCAAATGATGGCGCCGAGTAAAAGCGAGAACAACAATGCCGAGAAGAAATCAAACGTGTAGTCTGAAATTCGGGTGCCGATTTTCTTCGATGTGTAAATTACATCAATTACGAGTCCAACAAAAGTTAGGATTACGATGGAATACAAATAGGGAATCAATCCCCAATAAATCGCTACAGGTATATTGATAATACCCAAAACTCTACGCATCATGTTGAGCTTCATGAAAAGTCTCGAATCACCGTGAGCCAGCAAAGTTTGGTTGAACAAAATCCCAAGAAAATAGGGCACAATCATAAAGGCCAAAATTTCAAGATACGGCACTGAATCATGCCATTTGGCGCCGTAAAGGATATCTACAATTTCAAAGCTTGCAAAATATAGGAGTATCACTAAAGGAAACACGAAGTAAGCGCCAATTTTGAAAAAAGAAAGATGTTTATTGACAAATTCCTCTTTGTTGTCGTTGAGTTTAGTGAGTATAGGAAAAATAGAAGCTTGAAAAGCCTGCGTAAAAATGCCCTCAGGGATGTGCTTGGTGTTTTTGGCGCGAATGAACAAACCCAAAGTGTGCGGTTTGAACACCTTTCCGACCAACAAATTATCGATGTTGTTGATGATTTGCGAAAAAAGATTGGAAAACAAAATGTTGGAACCGTATTTCCACAAGCGTTTGAATGAGGCTATCGAAAAACCTGTTCGTGGTCGCCAATTCGATAAGCTCCAATACAAAATCACATTGGTCAGGGCTTGCACCAAAACTTGTCCGACTATACTGTAAACCCCAAATCCTTGAAAAGCCATGATGATTGCCGCGCCAACCGACACTACCAATGAGGTCAATCGAATCATGCTTTGTCTTTTGAAATCTAGGTCGATTACCAGGCGTGTGTCTTGAATCAAACCGAAGGAGTTTATCACGAATACCAAACAAATCCAGCGCGTCAGATTGATTAATTCGGGCTGTTCGTAAAAGGCGGCAATAAGCGGTGCAGCGAAAAACAACACCAAGTAAAGTGCACTACTTACAAAAATATTGAAGTAAAAAACCGTTGAAAAATCGTGCTCATTGTCCGTTTTATTGAACACCAAAGCTTGACCCAAACCTGAACTTGTTAAAGTGGTGGCCATCGCGATAAACACCGACAACATGCCCGTTAGTCCAAATTCGGAAGGCTCTAAAAGTCGAGAGAGCACAATGGACAGGGCAAAGGTGATCAAATACTGCCCCATGTGGAGGATGAGACTCCATTTGGCAGATGAAACAGATTTGGATTTGATGTTGCTCAAAATGCGGGTCTTACTTTTTGATGAAGTAGCCTTTCAAGCTTCCTCCAACGCCAAATGCGGTAAGTGATTTGTTTACAGTTGATTTCGCGAATTGAAGCAGTTTGTTGCCCTCAATTTTGTTGCGCAACTTTTCGTCGTCAGAGGTTTCTGAAATATAGGCTTGGTCGCTTGTACCTTTGCTGGTTTTGAGTCGCGTAATGCTGATTCCCGTTGTCATCACTTTCGAGGCCTTGAATCCTAAGGATTTAAACAAAAGCTTGATGGTTCTTGGCGTGTAATAACTCAAATGTTCGGGATAAACAATCACATTGTAGGCTGCTTTCAATCGGTAGCGCAACAAGGCATTCCAGTTGGGCGTTGTCATATAAACCAAGCCTCCCTTTCTCAAGATTTGGTTGAAATTTTGAATTTCTTCTTGCGGATTGTTGATGTGTTCAATCACCTCAAAACTCGTGATGATATCAAAGGATTCGGACTCAAAATCTGCGGGATTCAATTTCCCTTTTTTCATTTTGATGCCTTTACTTTCGCAGATTTGAATGGCTTCGTCGGTATATTCGGTGCCATACACTTCCCAGCCGCGTTTTTTGGCCTCTTCCAGAAAATAGCCGATGCCACAACCCACATCTATCAATTTCCCTGTCTTTCTGAATTGCTCAAAATAATCCAGCAATTCATTGTATCGCTTGATGGTTACGGGCGATAAATAATCGTTTCGGGAATAACCTTCATAGTGCTTTTCGAGTTCTTCCATCGTTGGTACGGCTTGGGCAAATACAAAGCCGCACGATTTACATTTGCAGAGATGGGACGCTTCGTAGCCTTTTAATGGCTTTAATGCCGTTGAGTTGCAGATAAGACAGGAGGAATGTTGGTTCATAATGGGTTTTGGAGTATGTGTTCTATTGATTACTGAACAATTTTTGGTTGAGTTCTGGTGCGATTAACTTCGGTTTTAAAATGCTTGAAATTGCGCAACAATTGAGCATGCGCCTTCCAAGTCCAGTCTTTGGTGTAATAAACTGTTCCTGGAGCAATGGTGCTTTGAACTACATTCTTGGCCGTTCCATTGCTGATATTGATGATGGCTTTGGCATACAAATCATGCGCGTGGTTCATCACTTTTCGGTGAATCTCTAGGAATGATTCGGCTCCAGTGAAAGTGGTCTGTTCAGTTAAAATTAAATTGCCACTATCTATGCCTTCATCGATCCACATGATGGTGTTGCCGATGAGCTGAAATTGTTGAGTTGCGATGCACCAATTTGTGCAATTGGGACCTCCTTTGATGTAAGGTGATAAGCCTGTGTGCAAATTGACAATTCCATGCGTACTTTTCGTTGTAAGCGTATTTTTTTTGACGAGATAAGTCCCTGAAACTACTATTAAATCTGGTGATAATTCTTCTGTTAAAGTCTTGGTTTCAGGGTCGTTGATGTTGTTCACCTTGAAAACTTTTGTGTCAGGGAGATTGGGATATGCAACTCGGTATTCATCCATTAAAGCGAACCAAGTGGCGGGAATTCTTTTAAAAAACAAGCGCACCAGAACTTTGCTCACAAACATCGAAAAAGTAAGTTTTTTCTTTTTGTTCGGCACACTTTTCGTTTCCAAGACAATGCCCACCACATCAAATTGCACGGCGAGTTTATGTGCCAAGGCATATTGATTCGGGTCGTTTCCTATCCAAAGCACCAGTTTCATTTGTATTTCATCATTTTTTTAATGTCCTCAATTCGATTGGTTAAACGCAGTTTGGTTTTCCACCACGGCTCATTGCTCAAATTGATGCGCGGAATCTCAAAAACGGAATCTGTGTTTGGATTATAACGGTCTTGTTTCACGGCAAGCCCAAGTGTGTAGCCCACTTCTTTAGCCAAATCAGCTGTTCGTTTATTGTAACTTCCTACAGGATATGAAATCGTCTTTGGGAAATAACCCAATTCTTCTTCAATACGAGCCGCTGATTGTTTCAATTCGAAAATTTGATCTTCATCATTGGCCATGGTTCCCAACATGCTATGCGTAACTGTATGAGAACCAATATAATGACCTGCGTTTTTCAAATCACGTACCTCGTCCCAATTCATCATGAACGCTGGCAAAACAACATCATCGCATTGATTTTTGATGGTGTCAATTACTTGAGTACGCTGTTCATGAGTCAACAATTTGAGTTTAGGAAGAAATCCTTGCGCCCAAGAAACACGCTCAGCAATATTCTGAAAATGCGTATTTTGTAATCCATCTGCGAGAAAATCAAAAGGCAATTGTAGTTTCAATTTTTGGCTGTTTTGCAGATAATATTCCAAAACATGTGTCCAAGTGGGTTCATTCTTGTCGATACAATCTGTGACCACATAAAACGAAGCTTTCACGCCATATTTATCTAAAATTGGAGCGGCATATTCCCAGTTATCGCGGTAACCATCATCAAAAACTATGGATGCCCATTTCTGATGATTTGGACTTGGATTTTCGACAAAATCTTCAATCCGCACCACCTCATATTTGTTGGTGATGAATTTCACGCAACGCTCGAAAAGCTTAGGGTCAATCGGATCCCAAAGGGCATCGCGCTCAGGTGAAATTCTATGGAAGAGGAAGTTATACATGTTTGGATTCTGCCGTTTTTTGGATTAGCAATTCCAGTTGTTTGGTGATTTCTGAATTGGTCAAAAGGCCTAAATCTGAAAAGTCGATGTCGTTCATTTTAGGCTGACCGTTTGCGTTTTTATATGCCAAAAGAAGCTTCAATTCACTTTTCACATCAGCTTCACTTCCACAAAAAATTTGGAATTCACGATGCTCAAAAAAGGGCGATTTTTTAGGGATTTCAGCGTTGTGGTTGATTGATAAGACCAATTTTCCTGATGCTGCGTATTCGTAAAGTTTTTTGCCAAAATGGTTTTCTTCTTGAGCAAAAGCGTTGAATTTGATGAGTAAATCCGACTGAAACATTTGTGCCCACGCCTCAGATTGCGGCATTTGTGGAAGAATTTGAATGTGCTCCGGATGTTTCTTTGCAAAATCCTCGATAGCACTGTGTTGTTGAGGCGGACAACTGTTCATCGAGCCTACAAAACGCACGACGGGATGAATAGTAAATTCTTGATTTTCAATGATTTCATCTATGGATTTAAGTAACCAATGAACGTTATGTTGAGGATACAAAGTACCAATAAAAGTCATCACAAATTGCTCCTTTCCGGTTTGAAATTGCTTGCGATTTGCCGTCATTTCCAATAAAGCATCATCGAGTCCGTTGGGAATAATCACAAATTTATCGTGCACTTCGCGGGTCAAATTTTTTTGAATCAAACCGACATTTTTAGGGGAAATGGTAGTCACGAATTGTGCGTTTTTCACAAAAAGTCGCTCTCTTCTTTTCTCCAAATGTATTTGTCCAAATTTGTTTCCGGATCTTCTGAACACATTATAAATCCAAGGGTCACGGTAATCCAAAATATAAGGTGTTCCAAATTTTCTATGGAGTTGATAGGCATATTTGAAGGAAACAAAAGGTTCTCCCGAGACAAGCACCAAATCATATTTGTCTTTCAACATCAATTCCTTTGCTGCAAAATATAAACCTCGCTCGTTTTCAAAACTGTGAAGGCGAGTCCATTTTAGGAAAACTTCAATAACGGCGCACAATTTGTTGAGTTTCGTTGTTCGGGCAAAACGGCTGTTTTTAAATTTATAAAACCAGTTGTGTTTGTTCGCTACACGCACAATTTTTTTGTTGGCATGCACGATTTCTGTCTCGTTTTCACCAGCGTCTTCATCGTAATAATTGTTCCACTGATAGGTTTTATTGTCGGCCCATTTTCGGGTTACCACTGTGAGATCAATTTCGTCAGAAAAGTGTTTGAACCAAGCCGCAGTGCGAAGCGAACCAGCACGCATCAGTGGAGGGAAATTATAGGAAATCAAAAGCGCTTTTATGGCCATTAACGCTCAATTTTCTTTGCCGGATTACCTACCCATGTTTCACCTTCAGGCACATGTTTCACAACCACACTGCCTTGACCAATTGTGGCGTTGCTACCGATGTTCATGCCGTGTTTGATGGAAGCGCCCATACCAACAAAAACATTGTCGCCATAAACGGATGAACCTCCTGCAATGCCATGGCTAATAAATGTGCAGTTTTTACCAATTACAACGTTATGCCCGATATTACACAAGCTTCCAATTCTGGTGCCTCTTCCCACAATTGTGTCGTCCAATGCGGCTCTTCTCACCGTAGAATTTGGACCTATTTCTACATAATCGTCTATAATAACACCGCCAATTTGAGGTAATTTAAAGTACAAATCTTGCACTTCGTCATAATCATGAGAAAGTCCTTCAGTTCCGATCGTTGTGTTGTCTTTAATCAAGCAATTTTTGCCAATCTTCACATTTTGTCTAATGACCACATTGTTTTGAATTTGCGTGCCATTCCCAATTTCTACATTTTTGCCAATAAAAACATTTTCTCCAATTTTCAGCGTGCCGTTTTGGCGATGGTCTGCAACGTAGTTCGACTCATCCTCAAAAACATCGGGGACAAAATATTCGCTAATAATCTTTGAAAAGGTCAATCTTGGAGAATCACTAGCGAGCAACACCGTAACACTTGATTGTATTTTAGCCTCTTTGAAAATCTCAACGCCACACAATACCGTTCCGCTGCTGATTGACTCAAGAAACACCTTTGTTTTTGCCCAATAAAATGAACTATTCCCTTTTCTTTTTGTGGAACCTAACTGATTTACAATTGCCCGAGAATCTCCAACGATTGTAAGTCCGAATTTTTCTGCAATATCAGCAATAGGAATTTCCAGTTGATGCATTATTCTTCGTTTTGTTTGAAAAATTTGGCGGGATTGCCAAACCAAATTTCATTGTCTCCAACTTGGTTTCTCACTTGAGAATTTGCACCAATAATGGCATTCGCACCAATCGAAAAACCAGGCATTAAACATACGTTTGCTCCGATAAGTGTTCCATCGCCGATTTTTCCAACATCCTTGTAATCACCTTCTTTGAGGTTTGGTGTGTCGGTTAATACAAATCCATATTTTATGGTCACGTTTTTACCAATTTCAGCATTTGCAGAAATGGTGCATCGACTGCCAAAAGTGGTATTATCACCTACTTTCACATTTTCACGTATTTCACAATAGGCGGTAAACTTGCAATTGTTTCCAATAACCGCATTTTTTCTTACAATGCATAAATCACCGATTTTCACATTGTCTCCAATTATGGCGCCTTCCTCAATAATCGTAAACATGCCGATTTGCACGTTGTTGCCAATCTTTGCTTTTTCTGATACAAAATTCATAGTTCTCTGTTTTTTAGGTTCTTACAATATCCAACGAATCACTTCAAAACACTCTGCATAGTGCGTGTTGATTTGCACGCCTCTTGTGCGCGCCAAAGAGCGGATGAATTCCTCGTTGGCATAGGGTCTGTGGGCTTGTGATTTGTATTGGTTCACAGCCTCAATTTTCTTTAAAATGTGTTTTTCTTCGAGTTTCATGAAGCAAGCCGTATTGAAACTCAGGTTGTTCCACGGCAATTCATACGAAAGCAAACTCGAAAATTTGAAAGCACGGAAACCTTCTTGGGCAATGGTGTAGTGGTCTTGGTGCACGTCGGTGAGTGCGGGAATAAAAACGATATCGGGTTGGATGCTGGCTTTCAACTTCAAGATATCATCGAGCAATTCTTGACGATGAAAATTGAAGGTACGCACGTTGTAATCGAACAAAATCAAATTTTCTGGCTTGATGCCTAAAATTTTGCTCGCCGCCTTGATTTCTGTGATCAAAATATCTGGCGGAAATTCCTTTCGCACAGATTGTTGGCAAGCCGAAAATGCAGCACACCACACTTCGTTGCCGCTTTCAATGAGTTTCGAAACTGTGCCTGCGCAGCCAAACTCTAAATCGTCGGTGTGGGGCGCTAGGACTAGTATTTTTTTTCCTGTGATGTTCATTTTAGTTAATGGTTATGTAGTTAATGGTTAATAGTTAGGGGTTGATAGTTAGGGGTTAGTAGTTAGGGGTTGGGTGGTTTTGAATTTTTTAGGTGTTTGATGAATGCTAGGAGAAGTTTTTTTTGAATTACTAGAACCTCATTTATTTCGTTGATTTTCAGTTTGTGTACTTTTTCTGTTATGATTAACAAGGTTTCAATTTCAACTAAAGAGCCCAATGAAATATAACAAAATTGAATGAATTCCTTTTGGTGGTTTCTCGCTGATCCTTCTGCGATATTTGTCGGCACGGACACAGCTGCTCTTCTAAGTTGAGACTTCAATCCAAATTCTTCAGTTTTGGGTAACTCTTCAGTAAAAGAATAAATCGCCGCCACCAATTCAATTCCATTTTGCCAAACTTTTAACTCTTTATGATCCATTTACTTTCATATTAATTTATCCCAAACTTCTAACAACTAACTTCTAACAACTAACTATTATACCTGCATTTTTTAGTTTAGATACATTATACTCTATCGTTAAGCCTTCGCGTTTGTTAAGAATGTTTTGGATGTGGTCGGGAGTCATGTTGATTTATGGTTGAATCAAATTCATCAATTTATCAAAATCCATATCCCACAAATAGTAGTTTTCTATGGCTTTTCTGCCGAGATGTCCTTTGTGGGTGAAGTCTTCTACAAAAATGTTGTTTACAGCCGCGGCAATGGATTCGGGATTGCTATCGTCAATGATATATCCGCAGTTGTGTTGTTCCACAATGCTTGATGCCTCGGGTAATTTGTTGGTAATGAACGGAATTTCCGCCGCCATGTATTCAAAAACTTTGTTGGGCAGGGTCAATTCTTTCGAACGATTTTTGGCTTCAATCAACAAAATCCCCATATCCGCCGATGCGCTGAAATGTATCAATTCCGAAAAGGGAACTTTGGGGTGAAAATGCACATTGGGCTTATCGCTTGCTAATTCTATGAGTCGGGATTGAAGTGGACCATCGCCCATCAAAACCAATTGGATGTTGTTGTTGAAATAGGACGCAGCTCGCACCAATTTTTCCAATCCCCGACTGTAGTTGAATGCGCCTTGATACAACAAAATTTTATCCGTTTCAGGAATTTCTAAGGCCTCACGCAACAAAGTTTGATGTGTTATTTCTGGCAAATCCAAGGGACAATTTTTCAAAACGATGGCCTCAACATGATAGCGCTTTTTGAAAAAATCACGAAAAGAATCGCACACGGTTACCATAAAATCCACTTGTTTAATTAAGCTCGATTCTCGGCGTTTGTGTAGCCATTTGTTCAATGCAATTAACACTTTTCCGTAAAGGGATTTTATTCCTGAAGTTGGAAAAAACTGATTGATGGTCTCCACATAAATTTCGTGGGTGTCGTAAATCAACTTTGTGTTGAGTTGATTTTTTAATTCTACCCCGGATTTTAACAAAGGGTAATCGTTGATGTAAATGAAGTCGTATTTGATTTTTGTACTCAACACCGCTCCGACACAGTTTTCATATTTCTTCCAAAACAGCAAATTGTTGTTGATCCAAGTGTTGTTGAGGGTATAGGAAATCACTTGAATATTTTGATGGTCGAAAATTGGTGTTGATGGAGTTTTATAGTTCGGCGCAAATAAATCTACCTGAAAACCGCGGGCAGCAAAAGACTTCACAATCCTTTGAACACGGGCGTCAAAAGCAATTCCAGAGTCGGCGATTACGGCGATTTTCACTTGCGTGTTATTTCTTTTTCACTTTAAACGAACCAATCGCCAACACGTCAATAGTTCCGAAAATCAAAGAACGAATGGCATGTTCGGGTGTCATTACGATGGGTTCTTCGTGGGCGTTGAAACTGGTGTTGATGAAACCCGGAATGCCGCTCAATTCAAAATATCTTTCCGCAATTTCATGCAATTCAGGATTGTTGTTTTTGGTCACCACTTGCGGACGAGCAGTGCCATCTACGTGAACAGCGGCTTGCAGCACATCTACCCATTTTTCAGCAACAGCATACGTCACAGTCATGAATTCGCTGGCATATTTCGTGGTCGATTTGTCGTAACCAATCAGCACGTCATTGGCCATTTTATCATAAATAATTGGCGCAAAAGGCATAAATTCTGTTCTGTTGAGGCGCTTGTTCAACCAGTCGTTGATGGTGCGATCTGTTGTTTTTGCCAAAATACTTCGATTGCCCAAAGAACGCGGACCATATTCCATACCGCCATAAAAGCGTCCAACGATTACGTCATTGTGAATCATATCTGCGATGTCTTTTACGATGTGCTCAGAGGTTTCCCAAGTCACTTCGTTTTCAAAAGCCTGTAGCGCTTTGAGAATTTCGTCATCGTTGTAGCTGGGACCAAAATAAACATCTCTTGGCAAAGCAGGAATTTCCTTAGCCATTTGCTCCGACCACGTTTGCAAGGCTGCGCCCAAAGCACAACCGCCATCGCCCATGTTTTGGTGGATATAGACATACTCAACACCTGGAATTTCACCAATCACTTGATTCACACGCACATTGGCAAAAATTCCGCCTGCCAAAACCACGTTTTTATTCGGATATTTCTTCAAGAAATGTTGCACAAAATCAACGGCAATGTCTTCAGAGATTTTTTGAACCGCAGCCGACAAATCCATGCCGTGCGTTTCTTTGTTGAAGTTCTTGGCCAAATATTCCTGCATGGCATCAATTTGTGGAAGCCCGAAGTTTTTTCCAGCGATGATGCGTTGCAAGGTTTTGAATTTACGTTGAACGCCTGATTCTTGTGGCGCATCCCAAGTGAATTGTTCTTTCTCCTTATCAAAACGAATGAATTTCGAAAGGTCTTTGTAATATTTTGAGGCATCGCCATAAGCTGCCAAACCGGTAATTTTTCCTTCGTGACGGTTGCGTTTGAAGCCCATAAAACGGGTGATTTCAGAATACACGCGACCCAAGGAGCAATTCGAACTCAAAGCAGATTTCCGTTCAATTTTCAGTCCATTGGCAGTTGAAACTGTCGCACAGAGACCATCGCCAGCGCCATCCATGGTAACCACAAGTGCATTGTCTACACCCGACTGAAAATAAGCACTTGCAGCGTGGGTTTGGTGGTGTTCCACGATTTCCAGTTTGAAATCTGAAAAGCCAATTTCATTCAGTTTATCCAGCACGATTTTTTGAGAAAATGCTTCAATTTCTGCGTTGCTGTGCTTGTATTCCGCTTTGAATAATTTGGATTTCACCACACGACCAAGCGATTCAGAAACCGACTTTTTTCCCACCATGTTGGAAATATCGTATTTGTTTTTGTAATCCAAATCGGCACTGAGTAAATAGTTGTTGTACCATTCCGATTTTGGAAAAAACAAGCGCTTGGTAGACGAACTGATGTGCTTGATGTCTTTTTTGGTCACATTGCCCAAACGCAACACCTCATCAATCGCTTGATAAGGAAAGCCAGCGTGGTATTTTACGCGTGTGATGCGCTCTTCTGCAACGGCAGCAATTACCTTTCCTTTGTTGTCGATTAGCGCGGCAGTGGCGTCGTGTCCACAATGGATGCCTAAGATTAAGTTGTTCATTATGCTTGATTCTGAATGATTAGATTTTTAATTACTTGTGCCGCATGGTTGATTTGCGCAGAAATATCGTAGTGATGATTCCCTAAAAATAGTCCAGATGTATCCACTTTTTCTGCATTAGTAAGATTCCCAACAACGCGGTAATCGAAATATTTGAGCACTTCGTTTTTCACGAAATTTCCGGAAACAATGGGTCGACATTCTACTTCATTTTCTTCAAATGCCTGGATGAGTTGGTTGCGGGAAATCGGACTATTTTCTTTCAATATCATGGAAAAACCGAACCATGAACTTGCACCGATTTCTTTTTGGGTTTGTATGAAGTCAAATTGACCAAACACCTGTAAGAAAGTTGCTGCATTTTTTCTGCGCTGGTCAATAAGATGGTCTAATTTTTTTAATTGCTCAACACCCAGAGCGCCATGTAACTCGCCTGGTCTTACATTATAACCTGGCAAAACAAACCTGAAAGATTCCACAAAAGCATCGTCAGATTTCTCGCCTGTTACGTGGTTTATTTTTGGCAAATGTCTGGTCCAACCATGCGAACGCAAGGAAAGCAAAATATGATACAATTCCTCATCGTCGGTGGTGATTAATCCGCCCTCCATGGTTGAAATGTGATGGCTGAAAAATGAGCTATAAGAACCCATAATTCCAAAAGTGCCGGCGTATTTGTTGTTTAATTTAGCCCCTAAAGACTCGCAATTGTCTTCGAACAAATAAATCTCTTTATCCTGAATCAAATGATTGATGCGTTCAAAATCATTGGCGTTTCCGAGAAGATTCACCGCGACAATTAATTTGGTTTTTGGGCTAAGCGCTTGTTCAAAAGCATCCAAGTCATAGTTTAATGTCTCAATATCGATGTCTACAAAAACGCATTTCAGTCCATATTGCTGCAATGGATGATACGTTGTTGCCCAAGATACAGCGGGCACAACCACCTCATCTCCAAGCTTTAATGGATTTTCTTTTTTATAAAAAAGTGCTGCTATGGCCAACAAATTTGCTGAGGAACCAGAGTTGACCATCACCGAAAAACGCGCGTTCATTTTGGCCGCGAAATCCGTTTCAAATTGTTTGACATTTTTGCCCATTGTAAAATTCCCGGACTCAATAACGCGTTGCATGGCCTTGTATTCATGCTCATCCCAAGTGGTGCTTGCTAATTCGTATTTCATTAGAAATGGTTTAGATAAAATTGATATGTTTTTGAAATGCCTTCTTCTAGGCTGTGTTTGGCTTTTAGGCCCATCTTTTGTTGTAGACTATTGTCCACTAATTTTTGTTTCATGCCTGTTGGCTTTGAAGTGTCAAAAGTAAACTCCCCTTCAAAACCAACCACTTTAGCGATGATTTTATAGTATTCTAAAATGCTGTAATCTTCTCCTAGCCCCAAGTTCATCACATTCGGTGTATTGTCAAACTGCGCTACAATTTCCCAAATCATAAGCGCCAAATCTTCAGCATACATAAATTCTCGGCGAACAGTTCCATCGCCCCAAATGGCAACACTTGGCACCTGTTCATTTTTTGCTTTGTGTAAACGATCTATTACCCCTGGAATCATGTGAGAAAACAAAGGGTCAAATTTATCGTATTTGCCATACAAGTTGCATGGAATCAATGTTTTATACTGCCATTCTGTTGATTCTTCCATCAAGTACTGTTGCATTCTTTGCGCCACAATTTTTGCCAGCGCATAACCTTCATTAGTCGGCTCCAAAGTGCCTGAGAGCAACATCTCCTCCTTGAGTGGATTAATAGCGCTTTTAGGATACATGCAAGAAGAACCTAGATTCAGCATTTTTCTAACGCCAGCATTTTTCGCTCCCAAAATGATGTTTTGGTTGATGAGTAGATTTTCTGTAAAAAAACTATAAGGGAAAGCCATGTTCGCCTGTATTCCCCCTACTTTACCCGCGGAGTTGATAATTAAATCGGGTTTGTTTTTTATGAGGTAATTGCTCACTTCTTGCGCGTTCAACAAATCCAATTCTGCACGTTTTGGCGCATGAACAATGAAATTTGCCGGTGCAAGGTCCATGATATTTGAACCCACCATGCCAGCTGCGCCAAATAGTACGATTGATTTTATTTGATCTTGATTCATATCCGTTTTGCCTTAGTTTTCCATGAATGCAATGAGCTCACTGATGAGTATATTTTTATTGTGTCCGAGCAGATAAGCTGTTCTACCCTTTTCGCCAAATGATTCCCTAAGTTCTTTGTTTTCTATAATCTCTTTTAGCGCACTGTACCATGCATCTGGCTGCACAATCATACCATTTTGCATATGAACAAGCGTGTCAGAATGTACCCAAGGTGAACTGAGTGTTGCAATGCCACAAAGCATAAATTCCAATCCTTTTTTCGAAACTTTGGCTTTAAATCGATCACTTTCTCCAAAAAATGGTACGAGGCCAACATCCAAACTGCCAATCCATTCAAAATAATTGAAATTGGCATCATTGAAACTCGTGAGTTCGGCGCGTTTTAATCCGATATCTTGTGCATCACGGCAGAGCATACAAAACACAACATTAGGGAATTCTTGTTCAATGCGCACCAATTCTTCTTTGATTTCAAAAAGTTGCAAAAAGTTCTCAGGACTCCCCATCCAACCCACTCGAATTGTTGCGTCGTTTCGTTCATTTCTTCTTATATATTGCTCTTGTTCAATACAATAGCGTAAAAACATAACTTTTTTATTGTGCGGTGTAAAGTAGTTCTTTAAAAACAAACTTGCCGTGGTAATTTTATCTGCTTGTTGAACTGTTTTAACAACTAAATTGTAGTTACTGGTGTAATCTGCATCATAGTAATCGTAAATCACATTTTTATGGAAAACAGATAACAACTTCTCATAATACGGTTTTTTGAAGGGAAAAACAGGAATTGCATTTCTTTGAATCCAAATAATATCCGCGCTTAAGGCTTGTAAAATCTGGGTTCTGCGCTTCTTTAAAATTTGCCGATACAACTTATAGAGCTTGGCGTAATCTTTGGACTTTGACCATTGGAAAAACTGTTGAATATCTTCGACTTCCCAAGCATTTAAAATTTGAACTTCATAACCGTTTTTGTCAAAATCCTCTTTCCAAAAGCACAAACGGTCGCCACCGGGCCATTTTTCAGGATAATAAGGCATCATGGCTATCGATTTCGAGGCTTTGGGTTTACGTTTTTTTATTGAACACCTGATATAGAGCACAACAAGCATCAAAAAATTTGATATCAAAAAAGAATAATGAAGCAGGCGTTTTTTCACTTTAAAATATTTGAAAGTCTCTTCGTTTTATTCGTATTTGGCTAAAGAATCTCTATCCTTAAATCGCACCACATAATTCAAATCGTGTTCCATCATTATTTTCACCAAACCTTCTATGGATGTTCGACTCGGGTCCCAACCCAATTGCGTTTTGGCTTTTGTTGGGTCGCCCAATAATGTTTCAACTTCTGCTGGACGGTAATAATTCGGGTCAACTTCGAGCAAAACATTTCCAGTGACTTTACAAATGCCTTTTTCATTTTCATTTTCACCTTGCCAATCGAGTTCAATACCAGCTTCTCTGAAGGCCAATTCACAAAAATAGCGCACTGAATATTGAACGCCCGTAGCGATTACGTAATCTTCTGGTTGGTCTTGCTGCAACATGAGCCACATACATTCCACATAATCTTTGGCATAGCCCCAGTCACGCAAAGCATTGAGGTTGCCGAGATACAATTTTTCTTGTAAACCATGTTTGATACGTGAAGCCGACAGGGTGATTTTTCTGGTCACAAAAGTTTCTCCCCTGCGCTCAGATTCGTGGTTGAAAAGGATGCCGTTCACCGCAAACATGTTGTAGGATTCGCGGTAATTTTTAGTAATCCAATAAGCATACATTTTGGCTACACCATAAGGCGAACGTGGATAAAACGGCGTTGTTTCTTTTTGCGGAATTTCTTGTACTTTACCATACAATTCGGATGTAGATGCTTGATAAATCTTTGTTTTTTGCTCCAAGCCACAAATCCGAATCGCTTCGAGCAAGCGGAGGGTGCCAACAGCATCTGTTTCGGCTGTGTATTCGGGCATATCGAAAGAAACTTTAACATGCGATTGTGCTGCCAAATTATAGATCTCATCCGGTTGAATCTGCTGCACCAAACGAATCAGACTTGTGGAATCAGTCATGTCGCCATAATGCAATTTGATTTTGCGTTTTTTATGCAAATCTTTCACCAATTCGTCGATATACAAATGCTCAATACGCTCAGTATTAAATGTTGAACTGCGTCGGATGATACCGTGCACCTCATAATTCTTTTCCAAGAGAAACTCGGCCAAATACGAGCCATCTTGCCCATTGATTCCTGTAATTAATGCTTTTTTCATGCTTGTAATTTTATCTTTTTTCCACTACCGCTTCAAACGTATCGTCATATTTAAACTCTCTAAAACCAGCACTACGCTGTTGCCTGAAATGTGTTTTATTTTTCCTTCTTGTCCTTTAAAAGCACCGTGTTCTACAATAAGATGTTCGCCCACCTGTGCTTCTGGAATTTCTACATCAGACATGGTGCTTTTCAGGGCTTCAATTTCTTCTTGGCGAATGACCGCGGGTTTGCCTTGCCAAAAAATGAAATTCATGGCGCCTGGGTCTTGCAGCACTTGGTTGCGCTCGCGTTCATCCACATGTACAAAAACGTAGGATGGAATCAGCGGCAATTCAACCTTCTTTTTGCGGTCGCTCCATTGTTTTAGCGTGGTGTAGGTCGGACAATAGGCTTCAAAACCGTTCTTCAACAGGCGCTCTTCCACTTTTTTCTCGGCGCGCGACTTGGTGTATATGGCCAACCAATTCTTCTGCATCATTAGGGCGCGTAAATCAACAAATATTCCGAACCCCTGAGTTTAGTTGTTTAGTCACGCTCAAATTTTTATAAATGCGCATTATTCTTTATAAGATTTTCCAATACCCCCCTTTTGCTGGGCCGATTCGCAAAATTTTGCCTGCCTTTTTTAGGTCTTCAATGTCGCGTTGTGCAGTTCTTTGTGTTACATTGAACTTTTCAGCAATGCTTGTCGCTGAGGTCTTTGGATCTTCTTTAATCAGTTTTATTATAGCTTCATGTCTTGACACAACATCTTTTTCTACGACATTTTCTACGACATTTTCTACGACATTTTCTACGACATTTTCTACGACATTTTCTACGACATTTTCTACGACATTTCGGTTTTCTTCAATTTTATCCGTGTAAACAAAACAGTTAAACACGTCGTTTTCTTCGAGTCGTGGTTTTTGTTCACTATAGAATTTATAGTACTCAAAAATATTACGAACGCCTGAACCAAGTTCATCAGCCCTGCCAATTTCTTTAAAAACTCTAGCTATAACTGGGTTTTTGGGGTAAGGCGTAAAACGTTGTGGCGTCAACTGCTCCATACCATGTGCTTTATTAGCATTTTCAGTGTGGACCATACCTGCTTCAATAATCAACTTTGCTGGGAATGGATTGGTATATTCCCTATGAATCAAGGTGTTAGCAATCACTTCTCGAAAGATTAAATTGCGCACGTTGATGCGAATATCGTCTTTCAAAACAAACTTATCTGGAATGTGATTTTCAACAAAACGCATCAGTCGATCATAGCTCTCTATCAGGTTCGTTCGAACATCATCGCGGTCATCATACCTGTCTTTGTTTACAATTCTGCATATAGCATCAGTTTTGTGAAAAGGAAGCACCGATAGAATAACCTCATCGCGACCAAAAAGCAAAATAGCCGCCAAAGTCAATCCTTCTTGACCGCTTGCATAGTCTT
This sequence comes from Crocinitomicaceae bacterium, assembly GCA_044233745.1. Taxonomy (GTDB): domain Bacteria; phylum Bacteroidota; class Bacteroidia; order Flavobacteriales_D; family Crocinitomicaceae; genus UBA6165. The sequence continues at coordinate 14,385 of JBIIJN010000009.1, read as the reverse complement.
TTTGATACAATTGTACGCTTTGCAACAGTTGCATGTCGGTCATGCTTTCCCAAGGATGCCCTGGTTGACGATTGACCGCCATTTGACGTGCTTTTTGAATGATTTCAGGACGCAATTCATTAATCGTAGCAAATGGATAAATTTTGTTTTCCGTGAAAGAGCTTTGCTTTCTAATAAAGAGATTTGCTACTAAATTGGTGTTTGTGGTAATATTATAATCGCCTTCGTGGTTACGGTCGAAAATCAAACCGCGTGTGTTGTGCACTTGTGAACTTTCAAAAATGGAAAGGTGCAGAATGGTTTTATTTTCGACAACGATTTCGTTTGGCTGAATATAAATAGGGGGATTTATTAATTGAGGATTATTGAGCGCATTGGTCAATTCTTTTTTCAATTTATCGACGTGTTTCTGGTCTATTCCAACAATGGTTCCGTCATCCTCAACACCGAGAAGAATATTTCCGCCCACCCTATTCAAGAATGCACAAACCGTTTCAAACAAGTTTTTAGGAATTGCCGATTGCGCCGATTTAAATTCAACGCTGATGCCTTCTCCTTGCTTAATTAAACTATGTACAAATTCAGCATTCATGCCTAATTCCTCTTCAACCTTATCGTCATATTTAAACTCTCTAAAACCAGCACTACGCTGTTGCCTGAAATGTGTTTTATTTTTCCTTCTTGTCCCTTAAAAGCGCCGTGTTCCACTAGGAGATGTTCGCCCACCTGTGCCTCTGGAATTTCTACATCAGACATGGTGCTTTTCAGGGCTTCAATTTCTTCTTGGCGAATGACCGCGGGTTTGCCTTGCCAAAAAATGAAATTCATGGCGCCTGGGTCTTGCAGCACTTGGTTGCGCTCGCGTTCATCCACATGTACAAAAACGTAGGATGGAATCAGCGGCAATTCAACCTTCTTTTTGCGGTCGCTCCATTGTTTTAGCGTGGTGTAGGTCGGACAATAGGCTTCAAAACCGTTCTTCAACAGGCGCTCTTCCACTTTTTTCTCGGCGCGCGACTTGGTGTATATGGCCAACCAATTCTTCTGCATCATTAGGGCGCATAAATCATTAAATATTCCGACGAATTGAAATTTTTCTTTTGGGCTTCGGCAGTGCTATATACGATGTAGCGTATTTTTTTGCCAATACCTTGTTCTATTTTCGCGATTTTGCTCAACAAATATTCTTGGTTCAAATCGCCTACCAAAACAATGTCGATGATGTCTGTAGATAAACCTTTGGCCAGCGAACCAGTCAAATACAGTTTTTCAATTTTGCCTAAGCCTTTGATAACATTCGAAATAATTTCATCGACACCCACGTATTGTTTGATCATCGTATTGATGGGTTCATACAACGGATGCAGCTCATTCACCCGATAGAGCAATTTGTTGCCTTCTTTAACGCTAGATAACATGCCAGCTTCGGTGAGGCGATTCAATTCCACTCGCACCGCATTCGAAGACTCGTTGAGCTCCGTGGCCAATGCACGCAAGTGAGTTTTGGTCTCTGGGTTCAAGAAAAACTTGAGCAGAATCCGAATTCGCGTCTTAGATGTGATGAGTGTTTCTAACAAAATGGTGGTGGTTTTTTCGCAACTGGGCACAGCTTCGCCAGGTCAGTCACAGGGCAAAAGTAGAATATTTTTGAGAATGAGCAAAAAAACTACTCGATTTTACATTTCAAGGATTTGAAAAGTAACGTTTCAACAAAAGCTCCGTGTATTCTTCCGGATTTTTGAGGTGGGTTTTATCTTTGAATTTTGAGTCATCAACAAACACAAATTCTTGGAAATAACCCTCAAACAAGTGATTCAAATTATTTTCCTCAATGGCCTTTTTATCAAACGCGTTGACCAATGTTTGAAAGCTGTTTTTTGTTGGCACAGGATGTAATGTGAAAGTGAATTCGTAACGCTGCGATAGTGAATCGATTTTTTGCAAATAACTTACAGACACTTGGGAAACTGATAATGGCTCCTTATATTCTTCAATGCCGTATACAGGAGCCCAATTGCTGGTTAGAATATTCGGTATGCGATGAAAACCGATATAGGGGATTTTTTGAATTTGTTCAAGAACCAAGGGGCTAAAATATTCTTGATAATCTCGATAAAAAGGCTTTACAAAATGATGGTAGGTATAGACCTGATCCAAATTATTACCGAAACTAAAGGGGCTGTAAAACATCATTACTTGTTCGGGTCGGTTTCCTGCATCCAAATAATTTTGTAGTAATATATACTGCCCTGCCACACTTATTGCTTGATTACAGGCCAAAGAGTTGATGCTGTCATTGAAAGTCAAATTGCTAAACATTTGTCGCGCCACGCTATCACCCAGAATTACCTTTTTGCTTTTGAATTTTTTCTTGCTTTTTTCAATAGAAACATAGGTTTCCTTGCCATCAACTTGCGTTTTATACTTCTCAGTGAATAATAAATATAGCGGATAAACTTCAACAACAATCAAAGCCAAAACACAGAAAAACAACACTTTACCAATGAATTGTCTCATAGTTTCTAAAAATCAAAGTAAATAAATTCTTGTTGTGCTCCTTTGAAATTGTATATAATCAAAACGAGTACAAGATAAAATGCCCATCGCAGCGGTCGGGGCCATTTGAGCCCCAGTTTTTCTAATGCATATTCGTTATTTCTGCCCAACCATTCTACTGCGATAAAAGACATCAACATGAAAATTTCCCAAACATAGGGTCTCCAGAAATATAAAATCTCTTTTGGATGTGAGAGAATTCCTGCACACAGATTGTATATATATGCGTTGGCTTGACCGATGGTGTCTGCACGGAAATAAACCCAAGCGAGCACAGTTAACAAAAATGTACTTGTAATTTGCAAAATTTCCTTAGGACTGGCATATAAGCGATCCAAGGCCACTACGTGCATGTTGTTTCTGTTCTTGTTGCGCAGCAAAAGGGGCAAGAAATAAAGGGCGTTTAATCCACCCCAAACAACAAAAGTCCAATTGGCGCCATGCCAAAATCCACTGACCAAAAATATGATAAAAGTATTGCGGATTTTTTTCGCTAGGGAAACTTGGCTTCCTCCCAAAGGAATATACAAGTAATCTCTAAACCAAGTAGATAGAGAAATGTGCCAACGCCTCCAAAATTCAGCGATATCTCGAGAAAAATAGGGGAAGGAAAAGTTTTTCTTCAAGTCAAGTCCAAATAGGCGTGAAGCACCAATTGCAATATCCGAATACCCTGAAAAGTCGCCATAAATCTGAAAAGCAAAAAAGATGGCTCCGAGCAATAAGGTGAATCCCGAATAATCGGCGCTGTTGTTAAAAATATCGTTGGCAATTATAGCTGCGTTATCAGCAATGAGCATTTTCTTCAAAAGTCCCCACAAAATTTGCCTAAACCCATCAACGGCCTTGGCATAATCGAAGGTTCGCTTTTTGTAAAATTGAGGTAACAGATTAGATGCCCTTTCAATAGGTCCCGCTACCAATTGTGGGAAAAAACTAACAAAAGCAAAAAAAGCAACAATATCCTTTGTTGGCTCCAAATTGCGGCGGTACACATCGATGGAGTAACTCAGCGTTTGAAACGTATAAAAACTAATACCAACAGGTAAAATTATATTCAATGAAGTTGGTTCGAGCTGAGCACCAAAAAATGAGAAGGCTTGAATAAAATTATCAATAAAGAAATTGAAATATTTAAAGAACCCCAGCAAACTCAAATTGAAAAGAAGGCTCAAATACAGTAATCCTTTTCTTTTTTGAGGGTTGTTTTCGTGATGCATGGCATTTGCAAGAACAAAATCCAACAATGAACTTACAAAAATAAGCCCGAGAAAACGCCAATCCCACCAGCCGTAAAAAACATAGCTCACAACCAATATAAAGAGGTTTTGAATGCGAAGAGCCTGTTTTGACAAGAGCCAATACACCACAAAAACCAAAGGCAAGAAAATGGCGAATTCTATGGAATTAAAAAGCATATCGCATTTATTAAGCAGCTAAAAGTGTGCGAACTTAATAATTAAGGCTTGAAGAACATCAATTATTCAGTTAAACCACAAAAAAAAGCCCTTCCATTGAAATGAAAGGGCTTTTGAAAATCTATTGTGTGTATTATCCTAACTTAAATACGATAGGAATAACCACATTGGTTCTAACGGGTCGAGCGCGCTGCTTACCTGGGCTCCAGTTGGGCATCATTTTCACTACGCGCATCGCTTCTTTGTCTAATTCTGGTGTCACACCACGAGCGACAGAAACATTCGTGATACTTCCGTCTTTTTCAACAACGAAACGCACATATACTTTTCCTTGGTCGCCCATTTGCACAGACATGTCAGGATACTTCACATTCTTCTTGATGAAGTCTTGCATCTTTTCCTCACCGCCTGGGAAAGCTGGTTCTTCTTCAACGACGTCAAAGATTTCTTCAGCGGGTGGTGGGGTTATTGGACCTGGGTTCACTGGCGGTGGAGGCACATCCACTGGAAGTGAAGTTTGAGTTTGATCATCTTCATCTTCTACCTCGCGCACATCATCAGTGGGTGGAGGTGGAAGCGATGGTGTTTCCGGTGGCGGAGGGGTATCTTCTGGTGGTGGTGGTTCGTCGAGTTCAGTAATTTCAAATTCGACGTCGCGGTTCTTTCCGTCATCAGATCCAGAGCCGACTACGCCGTCGCCAGAACGATACGAAAATGCCATAAACACGAAGGCAGCTGTAACAAACAAGCCCAACATTACGAAGGGTCCTCTTTGTCTTTCTGCATCAGCGTGCGGGTTCTTTTTAATTTCCATAAGGCTAAAATTTCGATGCTAATTTACTACTATTTTGAATCATGGTGCTTAATCCTTGCAATTTTTAATGAAATAATAACCTGTCAAACCAAGACTTGCGCCTAAAAAATTGGCCAGAATATCAAAAATTGAAAACTGTCGGCCTAAGCCCATAACTTCTTGTAATGCTTCAATAACTATGCCAAATAATACGCTGAGTATAAGCGCAATAAGAAGCTTACCATTGTGCGTTAACGCGTTGATTATGAACAGCGCTAACACCAAATACATCACGATATGAACCACTTTATCTGTATGGCTCCACCACACAACATGGGCGTTGTTTTGGAAGGGATACAGGCTGAATATTGTTATGAACAGGATCCAAAACAACAACAGCAAGCGTTTCAAGTCGAAAAATTAAGAAACCAAGGCCGCGTATTCTTCGGCGCTCAAAAGGTCATCCAATTCAGCAGCATCGGCGATATTGATTTTAATCATCCAGCCAGCGCCATAAGGATCGTTGTTTACTGCTTCTGGGTTCGACTCCAATTCGTCGTTGAATTCAATCACTTCACCACTTATAGGCATAAACAAATCTGAAACTGTTTTCACGGCTTCAACTGTTCCAAACACTTCCTCTTTGTCTAAATTTTCTCCTGTTGTTTCAACTTCAACATATACAATGTCGCCCAACTCGCCTTGAGCAAAATCTGTGATGCCCACTGTTGCTACATTGCCTTCCACTTTAATCCACTCGTGGTCTTTGGTATACTTCAATTCTGCTGGTATATTCATGGTTTAATTTTTAATGCTGCAAAAGTAATATTTTCACGTTATCCGAACTTGCTTGAATGAGAATTTCGTGGTTGGAGGTTAGCGGTTAGTGGTTAGCGGTTAGCGGTTGGCGGTTGGCGGTTGTAAGTTAGCCAACAGCTAAAGCGAAGCGAACCAACAGCCAAAGCGAAGCGAACCAACATCCAAAGCGAAGCGAGCTAAAAGCCAACAGCCAACGTGCCACGGCAGTCAAGAAGCGAAGCGAGCTAAAAGCAACAGCCAAATACCGCACACACACCAAAAGCCACCTTTTGCTCAATAATCTTCATAAACCCTTTCAATGAAAAGAAAAAAGCTATCTTCGCATGTTCTAATTAAACCATGTTTTATGCGTCTTACCCTTTTACCTGTCCTTTTGGGCGTTTCCTTGTTTTCTTGTAAAACAGATATCGATTTGATTGGCGACTATCAAGTAACACCTGTTATTTATGGTCTTTTGGATCAATCAGATTCCTTGCATTTCATCAAAATCAACAAAACATTTTTGGGCAGAGGCAATGCTTTGGAGATGGCGCAAGTTCCAGATTCGAGCTATTTTGAAAACGTGGATGCCACAATCACAGAAATTTTAGCCAATGGCAATGTTGGGCGTGTATGGGAATTGCGCGACACCATTATTGATGGAAGAAATGAGAACGGTGTGTTTTTCGCTCCAGAACAAAAGGTGTATTATTTTGCAACGCCAACTTTCCAGAACAATCCTGCGCAAAGTCTTCAGCCAACAGCAACATATAGGCTGGATGTAAACATCAACGATGGTGAATTTTTGGTAACTGGTGAAACAGAATTGATGCATGATGTGAATATAACAGCACCATCTTCACAATCGAGTTATTTATTTAGAGGCAATCAAAATGATTATCGCGCAGTGCCATTCACGTGGACCAAAGGAAATGCAAAGAGATTCAACTTCAAAATGGAATTTCATTACCGTGAAACAGATGTGAACGATGTGGAGTATGATAAATTTTTCACTTGGAATTTGGGCGATGTTTATGCTGGGTCTTTGAATAGTGTAACTGTGGCTGCCAATGGTGAATTGTTCTACCAACTTGTAAAAAACAACATTCCTATAGACAATGCCATTGTGAAGCGCGAACACACTTACTTTCGCCTGATTTTAGTTGCTGGGGCTGAAGAGCTCGACAATTTTATTGCAGCCAATCAACCTTCCACCTCGTTGGCACAAAACAAACCATCTTACACCAATTTGGAAGGAGGCATTGGTGTGTTTTCTTCAAGATACACGATTACTCAGTTCAAATATTTCGTGCAACCTCCTGGCATCAACCCTAATTTTAGAAGTTTGGATGTGCGATCAACGCGTGAACTTTGCGAAGGTCAATATACAGGATTGCTGAATTTCTGTTCTTCCCACCCGCTAGATGCCAATTCCTCAACCGTTGGTGTGCCTCAATCTTTTTACTGCGATTAGGTGGAGCCGGTTTGTGCATAATTATTGAACCTTTTCGCTTCTGTTATTTTCTGTAAATGACGGGCAATTTTTATTCCCGCTGAGTATTGACCAAGTTGCGCAAGGATTGATTTTTCCTACCTTTGCAACATGTCAGAACGCCTTACTTATTTTGTTGATGTTGTGCTCCCTTTGGCGGTTGACCGTTTGTTTACCTATCGGGTGCCTTTAGTGTTGAACGACCTTATTCAAAAAGGTGTGCGGGTGGTGGTTCCCTTTGGCAAAACGAAATTTCAGACAGGTATTGTTATTGACATCCATGAAAATCCACCCAAGGAATATCAGGTAAAATATGTGGAGTCCGTTTTGGACGAAAAACCGATTGTGGTTGGCAAACAAGTGAAATTTTGGAATTGGTTGGCGGAATATTACATGTCGACCATGGGCGAAGTAATGAACGCTGCTTTGCCGGGCAACTTTAAATTGGGCAGTGAAACAAAAATTGCATTACATCCCGATTTTGACCGCGATGCAGCCGAACTTTCCGATGATGCTTTTATCTTGGTTGAAGCCCTGAGCGTTCAAGAAACCCTGGATTTGATTGAGGTGTCGAGCATCATCAGTAAAAAAAATGTGCATCCATTCATCAAAAACATGATCGACCAGCGCGTGGTGATTTCGGTAGAAGAATTGAAGTGGAAATACCGCCCGAAATACGCCACCTATTTGTGTTTGGATGAGGCTTACAACAACGAAAATAACTTGCGTGCGCTGTTGGATACGCTAGAAAAAAGCGCCCAAAAAGTGAAACAATTTGAGAGTTTGATGGTTTTTCTGCGCAACAAAGATCAAGATTCTCCTTATGTCGCCAAAGCCGATTTGCTCAACGATGGCGCCACAGAATCTTCTTTGAAATCTTTGGAGAAAAATGGCGTGTTGCGCTTTGAATCGATAGAAATTTCGCGCCTCAAAGAAAAAGGTGCTGGAGAAATTGAGAGAAAAAGTCTGAGCGCCGCACAAAATCAAGCCTTAAGCGAAATAAAAACCGTTTTTGAATCCAAAGATGTGTGTTTGTTGCATGGCGTAACCGGTTCTGGGAAGACTGAAATTTATGTGGAACTCATAGAAGAACAGTTGCAATTGGGCAAACAAGTGTTGTTTTTATTGCCAGAAATTGCACTCACCACGCAACTTATAGACCGATTATCGGCATATTTTGGCGATTTAGTAGGCGTTTATCATTCTAAATTCAACCAAAATGAGCGCGTGGAAATTTGGAATGCTGTGTTGCACAAAGACCCCAAGCGTTTCCGAGTAATTGTGGGTGCGCGTTCGGCTGTTTTTCTACCCTTTACTGATTTAGGACTAATCATTGTTGATGAAGAACATGAAAGTTCGTTTAAACAACATGATCCATCGCCGCGCTATCATGGACGAGATGCTGCCATCGTTTTGGGCATGATTCACAAAACCAAAACCCTTTTGGGAAGTGCAACGCCATCGATGGAGAGCTACTACAATGCTCAATTGGACAAATATGGTTTGGTAGAACTCAACGAGCGCTTTGGCGGCATTCAACTGCCCGAAATTTTGGTTGCCGATTTATCCGAAGAACGCAAAAACAAAGCCTCTCACGCTGTTTTTAGTCAGTTTTTGATTGACGAAATGCAATTGGCGCTCAACCAACAAGAACAAATTATCTTATTTCAAAACCGACGCGGATATACGCCCTACTGGATGTGCGAAATTTGTCATTGGACACCCACTTGCAAGAGTTGCGACGTGACCCTGACCTACCACAAGCACAGCAATATGTTGAAATGTCACTATTGCGGCTATGGCACAGCGCCCATGGGTTCGTGTGGCAACTGTGGCAGCAACCGCATCAAAATGGTGGGTTTTGGCACCGAGCGCATCGAAGACGAGTTGTCGATTTTGCTTCCGAATGCCAAAATTGGTCGTTTGGATTTGGATTCGACACGGTCTAAAGAAGGTTATGCCCAGGTTTTGGATGCTTTTGGGCGACGTGAAATTGACATTTTGGTGGGCACACAAATGGTGACAAAAGGATTGGATTTCGACCATGTTTCTTTGGTGGGCATTTTGGATGCCGATCAAATTTTGCGCTTCCCAGATTTTCGTTCGTTTGAGCGCGGCTTTCAGCTGATGACTCAAGTTGCAGGTCGTGCAGGTCGCAAAACCAAACGCGGCAAGGTGATTATTCAGACCGGTCAGCCCGACCAATGGATTATCCAGCAGGTGATTAAAAACGATTACCAAACGATGTTTAAACAGGAATTGTTGGAGCGCAAAAATTTCAACTATCCCCCATTCACCAAAATCATACAGCTCACCTTGAAGCACCGCGATCAAAACCACCTCGAAGGCAGTGCTGCCCTACTGGCCAATGGATTGAAAGAGGTTTTTGGTTCGCGCGTGATTGGTCCGGAATACCCTTTGGTGAAACGTGTGCAAAATTTTTACATCAAAACAATTCGTTTGAAAATGGAGCGCGAATATTCGCAAAAGCAAGTTAAAGAGAAAATCAAACTGATTATTGATCAATATTATGCTGACCCGATGAACAAATCCGTGAAGATTTCTATTGATGTTGATGTGATGTAGGGTTATGAGGTGTTGGGTGAAAAAGTGATGAGTGATGAGTGAAAAAATGTTGGGTGAGAGAAGGATAAGCTCTGTAGGAGCGCCATCATAATAGAAAATTTTATCGTGAATTTCCCGAGCCCCAGCGGGGCGTCATCATAATAGATTTAATTGACAAGAAAAATTCCCGAGCCCCAGCGGGGCGAAATCATAATGGATTTAATTGACAAGAAAATTTCCGAAATCCTTGCGGGGATTGCCGGGTGATGACGTATTCTAGCCCCGACAGCAACGGAAAACCCGCAAATAGGATTTGGATTTTTTGTAGCCGATAAAAGAGCGACCTGAGAAGCTCCTTTTATGGTTGTACAAAAAACCAAAGACTATTGAGGATTTGAAGTGAATGGCGGGAATTGGCTCCAAATAAATCAAGTTTTTACGGCGCTTTACAAACAATTGCCGCTCAACTTTGTGAAAGATTCAATAAAATTTTTGATTATTTTTTAGCCCCATTATTGATTATTTATTTATCTTTGCTCCATCATACCCTACTACAATGATTGACAGAGCATCCATTACCGTTCTCCGCGTGGACTATTATGAACGCGTGCATATTGGTCTGCAATTCGCTAAAAATGAAGCATTATTGGCGGAGATTATTCATCCTTTTCAGCAAAAACATCAAAACTTAATAAATGTCGTTCACAGCGATGGACTAATTCTATTTGTTCTAGCTGTTAAGAGAAAGCTATAAACATAAAATAAAAAATTATGAAAAGTAAAAAACAATTGGACGAGCTCACTTATGAAATAATAGGGTGTGCAATTGAAGTTCAAAAAGAAATGGGACGAGGCTTACTTGAAAGCGTATATCAACAATGTATGATTGAGGAACTTAAACTGCGCAGAATTAGCTTTGAAACCGAAATGTGTCTACCTGTTTTATACAAAGGGAAAAAACTAGACATTGATTTTAGATGCGACTTGTACGTTGAAGATAGTATTGTTGTTGAATTAAAAGCTGTTCAAAAAATGAATGAAATTTGCGAGGCGCAGGTAATCAATTACATGAAACTTCTGAAATGTCCAAAAGGCATATTATTAAATTTCAATTGCTCGAATATTTTCAAAGAAGGTCAGAAAACTTATGTGAATGAATATTTTTCGGTTTTGCCGAGTATGTAGTTATTCAGCGAATGATTTAAACTGCCGCATGTTTGGTCTTGAACTATGTAAGCCTATGTACCTATGTGGTTAACAAAGAACTCGTTTAGCGAGGTCGGGCAAGTTGTGGTAAACTTTGAACCACATAGGGACATAGCCGCCAAGGCGGTACATAGGATAGGGGGTGATGTGCTTGGGCTCAAACTTTGTAACTACGTGGTTCACTTTTAGACCGCAAGGCGAAATGAAAGCCGAAGCGGTGGTTTTTTTGAACCACATAGGGACATAGCCGCCAGGGCGGTACATAGGATAGAGGTGGATTTTTTAGATTTGTTATATTTGAGAAACCTAACTATGAGATGATGAAAACAATAACTACAGTTGTGGTTCTCCGCGTGGACTATTATGAACGCGTGCATATTGGTCTGCAATTCGCTAAAAATGAAGCGTTATTGGCGGAGATGAGAGTGCTTTTGCCCGAAATTCGATGGAGCGGATCACTGCATATGTGGCACATTCCTTGGCGAGACGATATTATTTCGCTGTTGTTCAAGCATTTCAAGGGGCGGCTTTACATCGATTATGCGCAATTTCGGAAAGATACGCTGTCTGCTAGGCCGCCTGTTGCTCAAAAAGTTGTGAATCCAGCGAGCGAGCTCCCGAAACTCGATGAATCGCGCGAGAAATTGCTGAAACAATTTAAGCTCCATATGCATTCTTGTCGCTATTCTGAAAGTACAATTAAGACCTACAGCGAGGCATTGGGTGTGTTTTTTCGGTATTTCCACGACAGACTTTTAGACGAAATAAGCAATCAAGATTTGATCAATTTCAATCACGATTATATCCTCAAAAACAGCTATTCTGAGGCGTATCAGAACCAATTTGTGAATGCTGTGAAACTGTTTTACAATAAGATTCAGCACAAGAAGATGGACATTGAAATGATAGAGCGCCCGCGGCGGGAAAAGCGTTTGCCTCACGTTTTGAGCAAAGACGAGGTGAAGCTAATTATTGAATGTATGAACAACATCAAGCACCGGGCTATGCTGAGCATGATTTATGCTTGTGGATTGCGCAGGAGCGAGTTGCTTCATATCAAATTAACCGATATCGATTCCAAGCGGGGTGTTGTGGTTATTCGGCAAAGCAAGGGCAAAAAGGATCGCATTGTGCCGATTGGAGAAAAGTTGCTTGAATTGCTTCGCACCTATTATAAAACGAACCGTACGAAAGTATATCTTTTTGAGGGTCAGAATCCGGGCGAACCCTATTCAGAGCGCAGTTTGCAATTGGTTTTGAAAGCGGCGGTGGACAAGGTGAATATTAAAAAGCCAGTAACATTGCATTGGTTGCGCCACAGCTATGCCACCCATCTTTTGGAAAGCGGCACAGATTTGCGCTACATTCAAGAACTGTTGGGTCATAACAGCAGCAGAACCACTGAAATCTATACCCATGTGAGCACGCGGAACCTTCAGCAAATCAACTCGCCATTTGATTCGTTGTAAAAATATTTGTTTTATATTTGCGAGGCACGTTGATCCAATAATGCGCAATAAAACCGCGTCTATACAACGCAAGTTGTAGTAAAAAGGATAAAAAGCAGCGTGTATAAGTAAGTTAGCTGCAAGGCTACCACGACAAACAATCGACAACACGACATTAACAATTTAACACAAAAATAAAATGGCAAGTATTAAAATTAAAGACTTTTTCAACGGACGTTTTTTTGAAATTCCAAAATACCAACGAGGCTATGCTTGGGAAGTCCAAAATATTCGAGACCTATTTGACGACATTATTGAATCAATAGAATCAAACTCTAATCATTACATAGGGACAATAGTTTTATCTAAATCGGAAGACGATGATGAAAAACTTTATGTAGTTGATGGACAGCAAAGAACTACAACTGCTACTTTGATAATTAGTGCTTTAATCAAAAAGCTGTCAGAAAAAGATGCTGCTTACTATGAAAGATTTTATCTAAAGGAAGATGATAGATACAGAATAACGCCATTAAACAGAGACCAACAATTTTTCATTGATTTATTAGAAGGTAAAATTGGCGAACCGCAAAATAAAAGTCAAAGATTTTTGAAAGACGCAATCGAGGAAATAAATTTTAAGGTTGACCAAATTGACGACAAATTGAAGTTTTTAAAATCAGTCGAAAAACTTGAAGTTATGGAGTTTGTTGAAAATTCAGAAGGTGACGCAATTAGAATTTTCCAAACAGTAAATGACAGAGGAAAACCTCTTTCAAATATGGAAAAAGCGAAAAGTCTCCTTATTTATTTTTCAAATCGTTATCTAAACAAAAAACTTGACAACACTATAAACGACCATTTCAGTGACATTTTTGAAATTTATGACGACATAAAACATCTTGGTGAAGAGTTAGGGATTAATCTAATCAAAAACCGTGATTTCAATGAGGACAATTTGATGCGATACCATTTCGTAACTTACAGTAATGAAAATTACGACCCAACTGCAAACTATGTTCTCCAATATTTAAAAAACCAATTGACAAAACATAGAACTGACGGCAATTATGCTGAAATTGAAAATTTTATCAATTCTTATATTTCAAGTTTAAAAGAGTTTTTTCAAAACTGTAACAATGTAATTGAACGTGCCAGAACAGAACCAAAATACTTTAAACTATTTGTTGTTCTTAATTTATCTGCAACACTTTATCCACTAATAATAAAATTAGAAAAACTTAAATTACTTGACCAAGGACTTTCAGCAAAAGGAAGAGAGACATTCAACTTCTTTGATTTGGTAGAACTTATTGAGGTAAGAGTTTACAAAACAAGAGGAACAGACCCAAAAGCAGATATCTCCAGACTTGTTTATGACATTGATAATAAAAAGGCTGATGACATTGAAAATTGGCTTGTATGGTTCAATAACAGATGGATGCCTAAAGAAGAGTTTCAATCAAATTTATCACGAGGAATTTATGGCAATCGTGCATTAAATCATATTTTCATTACTTATAGCGAACATCTTAGTGGCAAAGAATTTGACATTAAAGAAATGAAAGAATTAGTAAGCAAGACACCAAACATTGAACATATACTTTCGCAAACTCCAACCTTTGAACCAAGTGCTTTGGGCTTTGACAACAAAGAAGATTTCATAGATTACGAGCATAATATCGGAAACTTAACAGTGTTAGAAAAAGGGCTAAATTCAAGTGTTCAAAATAAGAACGCCATTGACAAAATTGACGGTTACGGAAGAAGTTTATTCGCTATGACAAAAAAATTAGGCTCGTCAATTGACACAAGTAAAGGATTCAATAAAACAGATTTAAAAGCAAGGACAAAAGTTCTTGCGGAATACTGTTCAGAACGTTGGTGGAGCGACAGAGCAGAAGAAAGCCCTGAAACTACAGTGACAGTTGACGAAGAAATTGAATCAACAAATGAGTAACCCGACAGACAAAAGCCCAGCAGCTAACATACAAGGACTAAACCGAAGCGTAACGCAGTGAAGGTTCGGCTTTAGTCTGTGTTGACAGAAGCAATTCGCAAGCCCTTCTCCGGGTTAGTATGGGGTTTTAAAAATTAGGGATTAGATTT
>JBIIJN010000065.1:0-15742 GCA_044233745.1 Crocinitomicaceae bacterium | reverse complement strand
ATCTCCAGAACTACTTGAACGAGTTTTGTTATCGTTTGAACAGGCGTTACTTCGGTGAAAGGCTCTTTGACCGCATGGCTATTGCGATTGTTGGAAATTAGTGGTACGTTTGCGACTAGTCAATAATAAATTTAGCTGGATGGACAGCTCTCTTGCATTGGGATTAATTTTGAGTTAAGGGAAGTGATCCAAAACTCTCTATAGTAACCCCAATTCTAATCTGCGGAAAATTCTCCATAGAGGCCTCCGCTTTTTCAATGTTCGTGGCGAAAAAATATACTTTCCCCTTGCTTTCCAAATAACCCACGAGCCAACCCACGTTCATTTCACCTCTGAATGTCCAGCCAGATTTTCCGCTGAGCACATAATTTTCCGTTGTTTCTATAATCATGATGTCTTTCATGATGGTTTCGGTGCGTTTGCTGATGGGCAATTCGGAGAAATAAAATCGCTCCAAAAAGTCAATCTGCTCAAACTGTGTGATTTCTGAAGGCCCTTCTAGCCAAAAATTATCGATCGTTGTGCTGTCGAAAATCATTCCGGGGTACTTGAGTTTGTCTAACATGTTGCGCATTCTATCAAGACCAACTTTTCTCGCCACTTCTTGATAACAAGGCACACAGGAAACTTGGAAGGCCTCTTTCAAAGTCAAATCTTTTTCCCATTTTGCTTGTCGGCGGGGTTTGCCATCCCACTTAAAAACGCTCGCATCACTTTCCAAAACACCAGTTTCCAAAGCAATAATTGAATTGGGTATTTTAAAAGTAGATGCCGGACTACAAGGCTTTCGCGCCCAATCAAAATCGTTGGAGTAGTAGGTAAAAGTTGCAGGGTCGAAGATTAAAACTGAGCCTGTTACATCATATTTCTTTAGAATGTCGTCAATTTCTTGAATGATATTTTCGCTGGGTGTGATTTGTTCGGGTTGTTCGCTTTTAGCTTCGTTATTTGTACATGCGAACAATAAAGTGAGCGATATAATCATTGTGATGATCACTGCATTTTGTTTCATGATTTAATATTTGGAGGTAGTGAAGATAATAATTATTCTGTTGAAATGGTTGCTGATGTAAAATGCAATGATTTGGTAGCTAAAGGTTAATTATCATTGTTAAACTCACTTACTCTCTCATAAAACTCGTGAAATCCGACCAATCCTCAACTCTAAATGCCCTGATGTCGCGAACGGAATGTTTGAACCAATCAATTTCTTTCAAAGCAATCATGGCTCTGGTCACGTTGACTAAATCGTTGTTTTTAGAAAGATAAACACTCCCTTGTGTTCTATAAAAATCGTACATTTCCAAAACGTTGCTAATTTCATAATACGCATTATTGTATGGGTCGCCATAATGCTTCTTTAAATCTGAAATAAGCATGTCGAAACTGATTGCAAACATTATTTCGAAACAGGTTTAAAATACTTCTCCGCATCAAAATAGATAACACCATTGGCGTCTTTAACGGCAATTTCTTTTCCAAGAAATGGATTGTTTCTAATCTTAATAATAACACCCTCTATCCAACTTTTTAAACCTGTAATTCGAGGGTCAATTTTAGCGTATTCTCCAATTTTCATGGCTTCTATTTTTATTAAACACAAAAATATCAATTCTTTTTGAAAGGACTCATAATTTCTGAATCAACCTACTTAAACCACCCCGAATACTTCACATAATTATTCGCAATCCGTTCAATCTCACCTTTTCTCAAAGCTTCATCCACCTCTTTTTTGAATTTGGCAGGAATGCCCGCATAGAGCGAACCCGCTTTCACGTGAGTGCCTTCTGTAACAATGGCTCCAGCAGCAATGATTGAACCTTCTTCGATGATGCAATTGTCCATCACAATAGCGCCCATGCCGATGAGCACATTGTCTTGAATCGTGCAACCGTGCACCAAAGCATTGTGTCCGATAGAAACATTATTGCCAATGACCGTTGCCGCTTTTTCGTACGTACAATGAATTACTGCGCCATCCTGGATGTTCACTTTGTTGCCCATGCGAATGCTGTTTACATCGCCACGAACAACGGCATTGAACCAAAATGAACATTGGTCGCCACAAATAAGGTCGCCAACTAAAGTGGCATTAGGGGCAATCCAGCAATCGTTGCCCAGTTGTGGCGTGAAGCCTCTGCATTGAATAATAAATCCGCTCATGGTGTCAGTTTAATTTGACCGCAAAACTACGAAGATTTACTGTTGGCTCACTTCCAAAAGACTACAGAATGCCCCAATATGGCTTGAATCAAAGTGACCATTACGATTGATAAATAGAACAACGCGAATATGTGAACCAAGAGACTTAAGTTTTTATGATTTGTGTTATTTTTAATGAGCAACCAGGCAAACAAGGGTAAAATTTGAAGTGCATGCAAGCCAATGAAATGAGAAACGCGAACATCTCCATAATTCACACTCCAATTGAGTAGTGCCAAACCTGCTTCGCCCATGGGACCGCCAATTTGATGTGAACGCAAATAACCCATGTAGCCTCCAATAAAACTCCCAACTACAAAAATCATCAGTCCCCAGTATATTCCAGCTTTCAATGCCGGATCAATTTCGTCAATTTGTTTTCTGAATTTCAATGCGCCTCGAAGCACTTCTATTGTGTTCCAAGTAATCATTAAACCCATCAACGAAAAAAACACAATGCCCATGGGGTCTGTTTCATTAAAATGTGATAATTCACCCCGAAATGCCTGCGCGGTAATGACCAATTGCTCAAAAACCATCACGATTACGCCGATAATAGCAATTCTTCGAACCAAAGATTTGTCCACAAAAAAGCTGAGCAGCAAAGCCATGGTCCAACAATACAACCAAATACTCAAAGAAAATTTGAGTGGTTTGTATACTGAATTTATCCCCAAAACTTCTATTTCATTGAATGGAATGAGTATGATGAGCAACAGGGATAAAACTGCAAAACCTAAACCTGTGTAAATCAATAATGGATTTACTTGCACAAACGCATTAAATTTTCTCACGGCGCACCAATTGAATGATTCCAAAAATCAACAAGCCCAGAGGACCAAACATAAATGTGAAAGGCAAACAAAGCGTGTACATCCAGCGGGGCATTTGTGATGAAACACCGCGTTGCACAATGTATGAGCCTACAAACAAGTCAAAAGCCAAATAGTGTACCCAGCCCGCCACCAGAGCCGAATCATCAGCAAAAAGCGCTTTTACGCCTGCTAAAGTTGAAAAAGAAGAGGGGTCAAAGTCGGATAGTCCTGTGAAAACAAGCCCTGCGTAAACGAAAGACAAAGGAATGATTACGGCTGCACGAACCAAAAACAAACTATGTTGCCATTTGGGCACGAAAAAAAGTAAGAGCCAGCCGAGCAGTACAAAACTATTGGTGATCTGGAAAATTGTGTCGTTGTTCATATGGTTGTTTCTAAGTAGAATATTTATGACAAATTAATGGTAAAAAATTGAAGATTAGCGGAAAATATTGGCCTTCATTTACCTCTAACTATTCTAAGCTTCTGAATTGGATGTATGAAATTTATGTAAATTAAAAATGTAAATATATAACACCTTTTTTATCTCTTGTGTTGTGTAGAAAACAGGTTTTCAAAAAACGAGCAAAGGCAGTAAACATTTAACAGTTCGTTAGATTTTTACTGCAATTTTCGCAGCAACCGTATCTGTTTTAAACCGATATTTGCAAAAAAATTAGAGACATGAAAAAGATAGTTATGATTTTTGCGCTTGCAATCGGATTTGCAACAGCAGGTATAAGCCAAGTGAATTCAAATGCTATTGGAGCGAGATTTGATTATGGTACATTTGGAACTGGAATTGAAGTTTCTTATCAAAAAGGTTTAAGTGAAAAAAATCGATTGGAGCTTGACCTTGGCTTGAGCAATGGAAAAGATTGGGGCGGATTTGGATTCGCAGCTATTTATCATTGGAATTGGAACATTGTTGAAGGTTTGAATTGGTATGTTGGTCCTGGTGCAGCGGTTAGCTTCTTTTCTAGTAAAGGAAATGATGGCACCTTTGTTAATTTAGGAATTGGTGGACAAGTCGGTTTGGAATATGATTTCCAAAGCTTGGGAGCGCCATTGTTGGTGAGTTTAGATACGCGCCCAATGTGGGGATTAACTGGTAATGACTATTACAACCGTTTTGGTTGGGGCTCTGCTCTTTCTATACGCTACATTTTCTAGTAAAACTAGCTCAAATAATTTTGAAATAAGCTCGGGTAGAAATATCCGGGCTTATTTGTTTTTATTCTAAAAGAAAATGCGCTGTTCATTTAAGTTTATCCGTAAATTTGCAGCCGAAAATTAAAGCTTTTGTCTAACGCAGCAAATCTTACTTCAAGCAAAAAGCCATCTAAGTTGAAAGACTGGATGCTTTTCACCAAAATGCGCTTGGCGTTTTTGGTTATTCTATCTGCAATTGCTGGTTATTTATTTGCGGGAGGCAGCTTCGATCAAACACTGCTTTTCTTGGTGCTCGGCGGCATTTTTGTTACTGGTGCTTCCAACGGCATGAATCAAATCATTGAACGCGATTTGGATGCTAAAATGAATCGCACCCAAAGCAGACCAATACCACAAGGTCGCATGGGTTTGACGGAGGCTTACATGATCGTTTTTGCCCTGCTTGCTGCTGGTTTGGTTTGCATGTATTTCATTAATATTCATGTGCTGTTTTGGTCGTTTTTATCCTTTGTGCTCTATGCCTTTGTTTATACCCCAATGAAATTGCGCACACCTTGGGCGGTTTTTGTAGGAGCCATTCCAGGCGCTTTCCCTCCGTTTATTGGTGCTTTGGCGCATCCTGATGGCTACACACAGTTGGCGGGCATCTTGTTTTTGGTGCAATTCATGTGGCAATTCCCTCATTTTTGGGCTATTGCCTGGGTGTTATATGATGATTATAAACATGGCGGCTTCAATTTGCTCCCAGCCCAAAATGGCAGGTCCAAACAATCGGCTTTTCAAATTTTGGTTTACACGCTGCTCTTGGTTCCCTTTAGTTTATTGCCTTGGGCTTTGGATATGACCGGCGACACAACGCTCATCATCGGTAGTTTACTCGGATTGTTGTTTTTCCTTTATGCATATCGACTGTATTTGACCTGCGAAGTTCAAGATGCGCGAAAACTAATGTTCGCTTCTTTTGTTTATCTGCCATTGATACAATTTTTATACGTACTCGATAAAATCTAATTTCAAAATATTTCCATGGAAACGCAAGACAACACCAACGAGCTGGGGCAAGAGTCAATAGCCCACGAAGAGAAAACCAAAGAACGCGTTAAGAAAGGCACCGTGTATGTCACCATCATCAGTATCACGATGATGTTTTTAGGACTTTCTTCAGCTTATATTGTTTCTGCGGGAGATTCTTTTTGGGTGAAATTTCCAATGCCCACTTTCTTCTGGATAAGCACAGCAGCTATTGTTGTCAGCAGTATCACTTTCGAGTTGGCCATCGCGTTGATGAAGAAAGGCAAATTTTCAATTGCCAAAACCATGGTTTTGATTACAACTTTACTGGGTTTGTTTTTTGCTTATTCCCAATTCAAAGGCTATGGTCAATTGGTTGATAAAGGGGCCTATGTTGTGAATAGAATCATGGTTTCCAATGGGCGTTATGGCGATTATTTTGAAATCAGACAAGGGAACGACTTACTTGAAGTAAATGGCAATTCTTTTTTGAAAAAAGGTGAGTTTTTGAACGATAAAGATCAAGGGGCGCTTCAAGATTTTGCTCGATTGTTCGTCAAAGATTCCGATTCAAGTAAAGTGGGCAAAATCGATTACCCCAACTATGGCAAAGATTTTACCTTGATTTACCGTTATGAGCCACTTTTATTGCTTAATGGCGTCTTGCATCACGAAGATTCAACGCCAATTCTTTTGTCTGACTGGTTGCGTTTGCGCGAAATGATGATTCACGTGGCTGCCGGGCGTGGCGACTTTTTTGTGAAAGGGGATTATGGCAAAGATTTTCAATTGTATTATGGCGGCGAACCGATTCAATACGACAAGCGCAAACTGTTTTATAAAAACAAAGAGTTGGGTCGTGGTCTTCAACTTAAACTTTACGACTCCAAAGACAACGCAACTTCTTATTTGTACATCTTGACTTTCTTGCACTTACTACATATTTTGGTGACCTTGTTGTACATGTGTGCTTTCACAAAACGCACCTACAGCAATGAGTTCTCAGAATCCAACACATTGGGAATGAGAGCGACAGCAATTTTCTGGCATTATTTGGGCGCTTTGTGGCTATATTTATTGCTGTTTTTACTTTTTGTTCATTAAATATTCACTAAACTTGCAAAAAATTTTCTAAACGATGGCTGAACACGCTTTGAACATTGACACAACACCATCATGGGGTGGACAAGTGTCTCCATTTAAGACGAGCTATGGAAAAATGATGATGTGGTTTTTCCTAGTTTCAGATGCCTTGACTTTCTCAGGTTTGTTGATTGCTTATGGTTTTATTCGTCACGCTTACACAGGCGAATGGCCGATGGGCGAGGAAGTATTCCATTCATTGCCTTTCTTGGGTCACGGGTATCCTTTGATTTATGTGGCTTTGATGACATTCTTGTTGATTATTTCTTCCGTAACCATGGTGTTGGCGGTTGAAGCAGGTCACAGAATGGACAGAAAAGGCGTAACGAAGTGGTTGTTTTTGACCATCATTGGCGGATTTTTCTTCTTGGGCTCTCAAGCCTGGGAATGGTCGCATTTCATTCATGGTTCTGAGTTGGGTCGCGTGCAATTGGCAGATGGCTCTTTGGCTTTCGTGCATGGTCATGGTCCAGAGGTGAAGAACTTAGAAATTTTAAAGTCAGGTCATAAATACCACGAAGGTACACTTGTTGAGCACCACGCGTTGCATTATTATAATGATGCACTTGAAGCAGGTAAAGTGAACGCTGATGGCACCATGAGATTGTCTGATGGTTCTGTTGCCAAAATCAATTTCGCCAAAGAAGCCCATGTTGAGAAATTACATATCCGTGAGTCAGGTAGTAAATATCAGTTGGGTTCACACGTAGAAGGTGCTCAGGCTGCTGAATTATACAAGGAGGCTACAACGGCAGGACAAGCCAATAGAGTAGTTTTTGGTGCGAATATGCAGCGCAACGAGTATGGTCCTCAACAATTTGCTCAATTCTTCTTCTTTATCACTGGTTTCCACGGATTCCACGTATTCTCGGGTGTGGTGATCAATATCATCGTTTTCTTGGGTGTGTTGAAGGGAACTTATCACAAAAGAGGTCACTACGAAATGGTTGAAAAAACCGGTTTGTACTGGCACTTCGTGGATTTGGTTTGGGTATTTGTATTTACCTTCTTCTATTTGGTTTAATTGATTACTATATAAATTTCGAATCATGGAAAGAGACGACGTTATTGAATATTCTTTAGAGGCACATCACAGCGAGGAGCACGGCAAGAAAATTCGCAAGAAAATATATTTTGTTACTGTATTGTTATCTGTAATTACAGCGCTTGAAGTGGGTGTTGGTATTATATTTCCAAAACATTATGTTTCTGAAATGACATGGGAAACTATCAAATGGGGTTATATTATTCTTACTTTGATTAAGGCTGGTTACATTGTTATGGTGTTTATGCACTTGGGCGATGAGAAATTGGAACTGCGTCGTTTGATTTTGTTCCCGTACATCATCTTCGCGTTGTATTTGACCTATATCGCTTTATTTGAAGGCTTACAGGTACATCATGTTTGGATGAAATAAGATATGTCAGAATTTGATTATGGTAAAAAGCGTCGCAGGGTTCCTTGGGCGCTTTTCATTTTATTGCTGGGTCCAGCTTTCTTGATTGTTGTTTTTGGTCGTGGTTGTTCTAGCCATTATCAAGAATTGGAAAAATATGGCTCGGTAGGCGATTTTACATTTACCTTTCTAGATGGAACGCCTTTTACCCAAGACAGTCTCAAAGGTAAAATCACAATTTTCACAACCTATCAGGTTACGTGTCCAGATTCTTGTGGAATCGATTTGTGGTTCATGCGCGAACAATTGTTCAAGAAAATCTACAACAACCGCAAAAAATTGCCGCACGTACAGATTATATCCATTGTTACCGACATAGAGGGAAATCCTATTGCTTTGAATGATGATTCTAATTTTGGCATTCAAGATATTGTGGTAAGAGGACTAAAAAAGCCTGAATACAACAAAACCATTTGGCGCTTGGTGTCTGGTGATCCTGCGCAGATTTACGATTTGGAACACAATGGCGAAAATTTGTTTCATGCCAAAGACGAAAAATTTCTCTCCGGAAAGGTTTTCTTAGAATGTTTGCTCTTGGTTGATGAACAAGGTCAGCTCCGATTTGTTAGATACGGCAGAAGTGAGTCCATGATTCGCGACTTCCACGAAGGTTTTATGCTTCTTGAAAAAGAATTTGAGAAAAATAGAAGAGAAAAAAATAATGACAAATAAGTTTTTTTTCGGCGCGATGCTATTGGCCAATCTGTTTTTGCTTGGCTGCAAATCTGAACCGCTTTTACCGATTTATGGTGATCGCGATTTGGTGTATAAGGACGGTAAAGTGGTAGATACTATTTTCCATGAAATTCCGGATTTTGAATACACCAACCAAAACGGGAAAACGGTTTCCAAAAAGGATGTATTGGGGCGCGTATTTGTCGCAGATTTCTTTTTCAGTACTTGTCCTACTATTTGCCCCAAAATGACTTCGCAGATGAAGCGTTTGCAGGTTTTGACATCCGACATCGAGGAATTGCACTTTCTTTCTTTTACCATCAATCCGGAAAATGACACGCCAGAAGTGTTGTTGGAATATGCCAACCAATATGGTGTAGATTTGAAAAATTGGGATTTCCTCACCGGCGATGAAGCCGCCACACATCATCTGGGTGTAAAAGGCTTTTTGGTGCATGCCCGCGCAGATGAAGACGAACCCGGTGGTTTTGCCCATTCGCCTTCTTTGGTGCTTATTGACAGAAGTGGCAAAATTCGCGGCGTTTACGATGGCACCAATACAGAAGAAGTAGATCAATTGAATTTAGATATTAGACGACTTTTAAGAACAGAATATGGCATCAGTAAGTAAAGAAAAATTGCGCATGCTTAAATTGGGCATTTGGGCGCTTTCCATTGTAATTTGGGCAGTTGTAGCACTTTTGTTTACCATCAAAATTGATGGCTTCGACTCCTCTTTCTTGCCGCCTACTTACGCTACTATCAACGGACTCACAGCTGTTGTTTTGGTTGCTGCGGTAATGGCTATCAAAAAAGGCAACAGAAAGCTCCACCAGCGTTTGATTCAATTTGCACTGGTTTTGTCTGTGTTGTTTTTGGTGGGTTATGTTTTGCGCCACATCACCAGCGATCCTGTGCCTTATGGCGAAAAAGAAAGCACGCTGTATTGGGTGTATCTTTTTATCCTCATCACCCACGTGTTTTTGAGCATTGCCGTTATTCCCTTGGTGCTATTCACCTACCTGCGCGCCTATGTTGGCGATTTCGAAGGACATAAAAAACTTGCCAAAATCACCTTTCCAATTTGGTTGTACGTGGCGGTTACAGGCGTTGTGGTGTATTTGATGATTAGTCCGTTTTATTAGGACTACCCCAACATCCTCTTCACAATCCCGATATACTTAAACGGCGGATATTTAAAGGGTAAGTCAAGCCAAGTTGGGGTTTTCACAACAGCTTTTTTGTGCGAGAAACAATCGAAACTGTGTTTGCCGTGGTAGGCGCCCATACCGCTTGTTCCTACACCACCAAAGGGTAGTTTGGGATTGGTAATTTGCATGATGGTGTCGTTGATGCCTACGCCGCCAGTTAAGATATTTTCTGCAAAGTATGCAGCCCTTCTCGATGAACCAAAATAGTATGCTGCCAAGGGTCGCTCCTTGTGGTTCACTTCATGGATGCATGCTTCTAAGTTGTCGAAAGTGATGATGGGTAAAAGGGGACCAAAGATTTCTTCGTTCATCAATTCCGCATCCATATTGACTTCATCCAAAATGGTGAAATGTACACGCCGATTTTCTTGGTCAACGGCACCACCAAAACGCACATTTCCTTGCGCGATTAATTTTTCCATGCGTGCTGCGGCTTGTTGTGTCACCATTTTCCCAAAAAACTGATTGGTCTGAGTACCATCTTCGGGGTAAAGCTGTTTATAGGCTTCGATGAGTTTTTCAACGAAATTTTCTTTGATGGAATGGTGTACAATCAAATAATCTGGCGCAATGCATGTTTGACCAGAATTGATGCATTTGCCCCAAACCACGCGCTTGGCAGCTACATCCAGGTTGGCGTCTTGGTCGATGATGCATGGGTTTTTACCGCCGAGTTCCAAGATCACAGGACACAAATGTTCGGCTGCAGCTTTCATGATGATTTTGCCAACGCGAGGGCTGCCTGTAAAGAAAATGACGTCGTAGCGTACCTGCAAAATGGGCTCATACACGTCTATATCACCCAAAATCATGGAAACATGCTCTTCTACAAAACTTTCTTGGATGATTTTCATCAAGACTTTGTTGGTCTTAGGCGATTGAGGCGATGGTTTAATCAAAGCACAGCACCCTGCGGAAATGGCGCCAATCAGTGGATTGATGACCAATTGAAAAGGGTAGTTCCAAGGCGCTAAAATCAAAGCCACACCTAGAGGTTGAGGAATCGACTTAAAACTTGAAGGCAGCAAAAAATAAGGTGTAGAAACAGTAGTAGGCCTCGACCAGCGTGCTACATTTTTGATGTGCAAACTGAGTTCGTGATACACCACACCCAATTCAGTGAGGTAGGCTTCTTGCTCAGATTTTCCAAGATCGGCACCCAGCGCTTGAATGACTTCGGCTTCGTGTTTTTTGATGCTGTTTCTGAGACGGACGAGTGCATCTTTGCGGAATTGAGCGGGAAGTGTGTTTTTCTCGTAAAAGAATGTACGCTTTTTGGCAACCAGTTCCTCGATATGTTTGCGCATTTTATTTTCTGATTCGGGTTTCAACGAATGGATCGTCAAGGGTCCATCTCAAAGCCAATTCAAAACCACCCATACCTCGAGAAGCTGAGGCTAAGGAAGAGATGTTGATATCATAGCCTAAGGAAAGTTTGAAGCCGAAGTGCTCATAAGAAGCGCGAACAAAAAGTGCGTCGAAATTTCGGTAAAACAAGCCCATACCAAAAGTTTGAACGTTGAAAGCAGTTGTGCGTTGCGATTTGTCTTTTAAGATATAACGCACATCAGTTCCCAGTAAAATATCGCGGGCTTTGCCTTGCTGTTGGTAATAAGCCCCTGGTTCAATCAATAAATTGGTGTTGTCTAAACCATAAGAAACATTCACAAAACCTACAAATCGCATGGGCAAACGAGCAACACTTTTATCGACAAAGGAATGTTGCGGACGTGTGAGGTGGTAGGCAGAGAATCCAACATTCACAGCGCGCGAGTCGTTTTTGGTCATGTAATATTCTTTCTTTCGGAAAGAGTAGAGCAAACCAGCGCCAATATCGAAAAATGAAAAATTAGCAGCTTGAAAAGACTCACCAGAAGGAGCGAGCATGTTGTATTGCAAGCCGTCGAATTGACTGGCCCATCGACCGTTTGTACCGCTGATAGAGTTGAATCCGAAACCGAGATTTGTGCCCAGACCAAGTGTATGTCCTTTGTCGAGAATAATATGATACGCCACATTCATGGCAATAGCATTGTTGGTAATTCGTGCTCCACCCGCCACGTCATTCATAAACGCAAAGCCAACACCGAAATAGCCTTTTGGTTTTCTTTTGTCCGACACCAAGCGCATGTCGGCAGAGGCATACATGGTTTGGAAGGGATTACCAATGCTGTTCCATTGGTTTCTGTAGGAAACATTGGCTTGCACATCAAAATTGGCGCCAACCAAAGCCGGGTTGAGCATGGATGGAGATAATTCAGGTTGAGAGAAATGCGGGTCTTGGGCATAAGACAAACCTACAAATCCTAAAAGACCTAATGCGATACATATTTTTTTCATAACAATGATTTATATCTTCAACGTGTTCTTCTTTGCATGTTATTAGGTGCGGGTCATTCTGATTTTTTTCAGACATCAAGACTCGACCTTGCGCAGAAGCAGGGCAAATGTATTAAAATAAACTTTAAGTCGCAAATTAAGTATTCAATGATCTAGGGTTCCACTTGTTGCTCGGGGCTTTCCACCTCTTCAAACATAGCGTCTTCGTCTAGCTCTTCATCATATTCTATATCATCGTCGCCAAAGAGCATTTGATTGATTTTTTCTACGCATTCTGGACCTGCTTCGGCAGAAATTTCTTCAACTGTCATTTCCAAAATATATTCGCAAGATGGATTAATGGCTTCATTTTCTTGACGGGTAACAAGTTCTTCCCAACAAGTGCAAGTGTCTTTTTCAGGCGTGCAAGCCGCAAGTAATGCGATTGAAATGGCTGCTATGGTTGTTTGTTTGAGCATGATTTGAGTTTTAAAAAACGAAGTTAATGATATTCCTATTTAAAAGTGGTTTTCAACGGGGTTTTGCAAAAAAAAAAGCTGCGCAAGGCAGCTTTAAATATCAACAATTTTGAGCTTATCTCATTGTTGCAGGTATTTCTTCTTCTACAGGCTCTTCAACAGGTTCTTCAGTACCCATATCTGTATCTTCCATTGGCATTTCCTCCATGTCACCCATATCCATGTCGTCGAAGTTAAAGTCACCGAAAATCATTTTCATAATTTCATCACGACAAGCGTCATCGATTTGTTTGTCGATATCTTCTTGCGACATTTCAGACATATACTTACATCCTTCAGGATATTCAGGATTGTTTGGATCAACATCGAATCCTTTGTCAATCATGATTTGTGTAGCTTCTTTCATACAAGTACACACATCTTTTTTCTTTTCCCCACATGATGCAAGCACAACCAAGCCCAATGCAGCAACCATAACAATTTTCTTCATAATTCTTTTTTTGATTGCCACAAAGAAAGTTATTTTTTAGAAGATTCCAAGAAAAAAGGGTACCGAATTCCTTCAATACCCTCAACACCAATTCTAAAAACGGGAAATGTTAGTTTCCGCTATCGCCAAAAATCCAGATGTAGTTAATTGTTGTCATAAGCATGTGTTTATTTGAGTATGGTCAAATGTAGTCACGAACAAATTAACGCATTGGGGTCAAATAGCGTATCGTTGGCTTCATTGATTTAACGGTTGTGAAAATCAAATAAACGGCATTGGGGTTTTCAGAAATATTAATCTAAAACAGGTTAATATTCATTTAACATAGGTTTTGGCATATTCTATACATTTGCAGGCATGAAATATAGAAATCCAGAATTGAGTTGGTTGTCATTTAACCACCGTGTATTACAAGAGTCCTTGGATCAAAGAAATCCGCTTTTGGAGCGCATTAAGTTTTTGGGTATTTATTCCAACAATTTAGATGAGTTTTTTAAAGTGCGGGTGGCAGGCATCAAACGCATGGTTGCACAGCGTACCAAATCGGTGTATGGGTTTTCGGGTACGCCTTCCGAATTGCTCGATGAAATCAAGGCTTTGGTGCTCAAGCAGCAGCGTTTGTTTGAATTGTCGTATCAAAAAATCTTGCGCGAATTGGGCAATCAAAATATTCGCTTGATTGATGAAACCAATGCTTCGCCAGACCAAAGAGAAGAAATATCTGCCTATTTCAACAACGAAATTAAGCACTTGATTATGCCAATTTTGGTGGACAAGAAAAGCAAATTTCCTGAACTACGCGACGATGCCATTTTTCTCGCTGTGAAGCTCAACTATTATGAGACCAACAAGGTCAGATACGCACTCATACAAATACCGTTTTCTGTACCTCGATTTTTTAAATTGAAGGAGCAGCATGGCGTCCATTTTTTGGTTATTTTGGATGATATCATCCGGATGCATTTGCAGGAAATTTTCAAAATATTCAATGCAGATAGCATGGAAGCTTACACTTTTAAGTTTTCCAGAGATGCCGAAATAGATTTGGAAGAAACACAAGTTTTATCGCTTGTTGATAAAATGAACAAGGGCATCAAGGAACGCCATAAGGGAGAGCCAGTTCGTTTGGTTTACGACGGTCACATGCCTATCGACATGGTGCATCAACTCATGCGCATGTTGGGCTTGAAGGAAAATGAAAACGTGATTCCAGGAGGCAAGTACCACAATTTCAAGGACTTCATGAATTTCCCTGATTTTGGCAACCCGGCGCATAATCATCCTGCTCAAGTTCCTGTTGAGCACCCAAATTTGCAAGGTCAACGCCATTTGTTTAAACATATTTTGAAGCACGACGAACTGCTTCATTTCCCTTATCAGAAATTTGATTACATCATTGATTTATTGCGAGAAGCGGCGCTCGACCCCAAGGTGGAAAGCATTAGCATCAATATTTATCGTGCTGCCCGTGATTCTAAAATTTTAAATGCACTTATTACTGCGCTTAAAAATGGCAAGCAGGTTACGGTGGTTTTTGAGCTTTTGGCCCGTTTTGACGAGGAAAACAATTTGTACTGGTCAACCAAGCTGGATGAATTGGGCGCCAACATTATTTATGGTGTTCCTGGATTTAAAGTGCATTCTAAATTGATGTTAATCAACCGTGTATCGAATAGAAAGCAGAGCAGTGTGGTGTATGTTGGCACGGGCAATTTTCATGAAAAAACGGCGCGGATTTATGATGATGTTGGGCTTTTGACGGGTAATCCAGCAGTGGTCAATGAAGTGAAAAAGCTTTTCCGATTCTTTGAGAACAATGTAGATAGAGGCCGATTCAGCACTTTGATTGTTTCACCCTTCAATTCGCGCAGAAAATGGGTGGAGTTAATTGATGCAGAAATTGCGAAAGCCAAAAAGAAACAAGCGGCGTCTATATTTCTAAAAATGAATAGTTTGGTTGATGACAAGTTGATTGCCAAACTTTATGATGCTTCGAACGCCGGGGTTAAGATTAGAATTATTTGCAGAGGCATGTGCAGCTTGGTGGCTGGTGTACCTGGGCAAAGTGTAAATATCGAAGTGCGTTCCATCGTGGGGCGTTATTTGGAGCATTCCCGTGTTTACATTTTTGGTTCAGACAAAGAGAAACAGCAAGTTTTTATTGGTTCAGGTGATTGGATGGCGCGCAATTTAGACAAGCGCGTTGAGGTGATGACTCCTATTTTTAGTGAAATGTTGATGGCTCAGTTAAACGATTATTTGTCAGTGCTATGGACCGGGAACAAAAAAGCCCGCGTGATTGATGCGCTCCAAAAAAATGAGTACGTGAAATCTGACGGTACACTCATAGAAGCTCAAACGGCCTTGTATGAATACTACAAGTCGATCGTAATGCCAGAAAAAGACATGTAAAACCTATCTTGGTTTTCCGCCTCTCATTCTACCTCCGCCCATTTGCATCATGCGCATTTGGTTTTTGGAAGCAACCTGAGTGGCTTGCTTTTTCCTGACTTCCGCACTGGGACACCCAAAGACTAATCATAAACAACTTGCAACACCCAAATTTGAAACAACTGGAAGATTTATGTTTGTAAACATCGGAATTTAGGAATTTCGATAGTATTTACCGCTATGTTGAACATCACATTCATCCGAAACTTTTTGAAAAACAGGAAAATTATACACTAATCCCTTTAATTTACTGGGGATAGAATTTATTTTCTTGGAAAAAAAGTCGATTTTTCAGAACAAAGTTGTTTGTTTTATA